>JANMEB010000368.1:0-13565 GCA_031376585.1 Planctomycetota bacterium
CTTGTTCGAGATTTCAATCAGCACCTCGCCCCGACCTCTCCCGGAGGTTGACGAGAGGGAACGACGACGGATTTCGCACACGCTCGAATGTTGAAAGCGACGTTATATTGCCTTAGAAATGCTTGCCCCCTAACAGGTGACTCAAATGCCCAAACTTTTTCTCGTCCTCTTTGTCCTCGTTGTCCTCTTGGTCCCATGCGACAACCCGCTTGCAGCTCAGGCATCGCCTGGGGCGCCGAAGAAAATCCTCTTTCTCGCCGGTAAACCGAGCCATGGTTACGCCGAGCACGAACACTACGCCGGTTCGATTCTTCTGGCGAAAAATCTAGACGCATCGATGAAGGATTTCGACACGGAAGTCGTTCGCAGCAACTGGCCCGCCGATGACGCAGCTTTTAAGGATGTTGCAGCGGTCGTGATGTACTGCGACGGAGGTGGCGGACACCCGGTAATGGAGCACTTGAAACAGATTGACGCTTTGGCCGACAAAGGCATCGGAATCGTCTGCATTCACTACGGCGTGGAAATTCCCAAAGGCGAACCTGGAAATTTTTTCCTCAAATGGATCGGCGGGTACTTTGAAGCCGATTGGTCGGTTAATCCGCATTGGAAAGCAGAATTTACCGAGCTACCCGATCACCCGATCACTCGCGGCGTAAAACCATTCGCCGCACAAGACGAATGGTACTACCACATGCGCTTTCGGCCCGACATGAAAGGCGTCACGCCGATCCTGACGGCGATTCCTCCGGCCAGTACGCTGGAGCGACCCGACGGCACACATAGCGGCAATCCGCACGTTCGCGCTGAAGCCGGTAAGCCGCAGCATCTTGCTTGGGCAGCCGAGCGCGAAGGCGGTGGTCGCGGATTTGGATTTACTGGCGGCCATTTTCATTGGAATTGGGGGAATCCCGATGTTCGACGCTTGATGCTGAACGCAATCGTTTGGACGGCGCACGGCGACGTCCCCGAGCACGGCGTCGGCGGAGTCGAGCCGCTGACCGTGAAAGATTTGCAACAAAACCAAGACGAAACGCTTCCCGACGGTTTCAATGCAGCCGACATTCAAGCAACTTTTGGCCTTGAAATCGGCAAGTAGTTAAGTTCCATCAACATGAACGCAAGCAATAAGAAAACGAAGCCACAAAAGTAGCAGGCACATTCCATGTGCCGTCCGCCTCCCCGTCACACGGAACATACGCGCATCCAGCCACGGCACACGGAGTGTGCCTGCTACTTTGTTGGAGTCAAATCTGCCGCTGCCGTAGAAAAAATCTTTTCGAGAAAATCTCATGCGCGGCGCTGGTGGAACCGATGGTGGCGTTGGACTATTTGTTGTTGGCCTAGTGCTGTCCGCTTTGGACGCGTATTGGTTTTTTGATTCAGTTTTGGCATCGACCGACTCACTCGGATCGACTCTTCAATTTGACGCCATCGACGACCAAGTCGCTGGGATACAGGACGACGCTTTGGCGTTCCGTTAGACCGGACAGGATTTCAGTGTCCTGTTCATTTCGGTGGCCAATCTCCAATGCAGTCTTGCGGGCGATACCGGTATCGTTCACGAACACAAACCATTTGTCGCCGCCGCGAAAAAGGGCACTGGAAGGGACCTTCAGAACGCGATCGTCTTGCCAAACGACGATTCGAGCTTCGACTCGAAAGCCGTCGCCCAACGAAGCAACTGCGGCCTGACCCTCTCTTAAATCAGCGATGATATTCACGCGTTGTTCTTCCACCCCCAGAGCCGAAATTTTAGTGAATGCGGCCGGCTCAATCATGCGAACGGTCGCGACCAGCGGCACAACACCTCCCCAATGTTCGAGACGGACTTCGTCGCCCGGCTGAATTTTCACGGCATCGGTCGAAAGCACATCGACGACAATTTCCAAATCGCGCCGGTTGCCGACTTCTAACAAAGGTGAACCGGATGCAACCACGGTGGCGCTCTCTTGTAGAACTCGCAAGACATGCCCGTCGATCGGAGCGAAAATCTCGAACTGAGGCTGTGCAGCCAACCCAACCGTTGGAGTTACTCGAAGCAAGGCTGCTTGGGCTTGTTGCAATTCGAACTTGGCAATCTCCTCGTCAAAATTGGCGGCCCGTAACTCCTCGGATCGTGAGCGGGCCATTCCGGTTACTTCTTCGTATTCACGCTGAGAAATAGAGTTTTGTTCCCACAATGGCTCGGCCCGTGCCAAATTACTGCCCGCCAATTCCTTTTGAATGCGCGCTTGTTCTTGTTTGGCAGCCGCTCGTTCAATCATCACTTGCGCCCCTGCCACGCGGGCTTCGGCCTCCGCAACTTGCCGCGCATCCAACAAGTTAGGATCGCTGGGCTGAAGCGTCGCCAACAGCGTCTTGCCCGCTTGGATTGGATCACCGGGTTCAAGTTCAATTCGCAAGAGCTGCCCTGCAACCGGGCTCGAAACGGTGTACCGCTCTTTGACCCGAGTCATGCCGTCTTCGTCGACGGTGACGTTCATTGGTCCGACGGCAACGGTCGCCAAATCGACGTCCACCGGTTTGGGCCAAAGGGCATAAATCGTGCCGGCTGCCGCCAAGCCCAAAACGCCCAACCAAAATGTCCAACGCACGAATCGATTCAACGATTGCTTACTCCCGAGTCTTCAATACTGCTACCAAGTCCAGTCGATCGATTCGACTTCGCACAATCAACCCAGAAGCGAACGCCGCCAGCATGACGACAACCGCCGCCATCGCGAACGTCGATCGCTCCAAAACCAGCGGAATACGATAACTTTCGGTGTCGAGCCCTAGGACAAAGGTCGCGCACAAACCGTAGCCGATCAGCCAGCCAATGGGGATCGACGCAAGCGTGAGCACCGCCAATTCGCCCAGTAAGATACCGGATACTTCGGCTCTCGTGAATCCAATCACGCGTAGCGTGGCCAATTCTCGCCCTTGTTCGGAAAGCGAAATCCGTGCGCTATTGTAGACAACGCCAAAGGCGATGATCACGGCGAACATGATGTTAAAACTGCGCATCACCAAGATATTTTCGGCGATCGTGTTTTGGAAACTTTGCAGCGTCGCGTTCTTGTTGATCACTCCACTGACGCGCGGCGTATTTTTCAACGTCTGATACAAGGCGTCCTCCATCGACTCATCGACGCCCAAAAAAGCACCCGAGATGACCTCGGATTCGCCAAGCGATCGGTGCAAGGCCGGCAAGCTCATATAAGCGTTCGCGCCCCCGTACTCTGTGACGATTCCTGTAATTTGCAAGTTCAATGTCGGCCGTTTCCCTTCCAAAACCCGAATGCTGACCAAGTCACCTTGTTTGGCGTGCAATAACTTGGCCAGCTTGTCAGATACCACCAAGCCATCCTCGGGCAATTCGAATGGCCGTTCGGCAACGTCCAACAATCGAAACATATCGGTACTCGAATCAATTCCCAAAATCGCCACGCGGCGCAAATAATGGTCGTGCGTGATCTTTGTGGAAACCGCGCGAAAAGGCTGCACGTTGCGGACACCCGGAAGGCTGGCCAAGTGATGCACGGTTCGCGGTGAAGATGGCTCGGCGAGCACGACCGACAATTGCTGTCGCTGTGCCAGTCGAAACTGAAAATGCATCATGTAATTAATCGCGTCCAGCCCAAAACTCCCCATCATCAAGATGGCGACTGACATTGCGATCCCAATGATGGCGGTGATTGCTTTGGCCGGTCGCCGCTCTAATTGGCGAAGGATCATGCGAAAGACTTGCGGGATGTATCGCCCTAAACCGATTCGTTCAATTAGCGTGGGACCGTACTTGGCAGGCGGCTCTGGTCGCATCGCGTCCGCTGGAGGCAATTTAATTGCGCGGCGAACGGCGTAAATCGCTCCAGCCATCGACGCCAAAACGCTGATCGCAACCGCTCCCAAGATGGACCGCGGCTCAAGCCGAATTTGAAAATCCGGAAACCGATAAAACTGAGCGTAGTTTCTGGCCAAGCCCACTTCCAGCCACGACCCGCCGATCACGCCAATAACCGTGCCAACAAAGGAAATCACCAGCACGAATTTTAGATAGTGCCAGCCAACCGACAACGAGCTGTAGCCAAATGCTTTCAGCGCGGCAACTTGTTCACGCTGCAATCCGATCAACCGAGTCATCACGACGTTGAGCAAGAACGCAGCGACGCCCAGAAAAATCGTCGGGGCCAGTCGCATCATCGTGCTTAACTGCCGAATCTCGTCCGAAATATATTGATGTGACGTCTGCTGCATTCGGCCATAAGCGCCTAGGCCACCATAGGGCTCAAGCAATGCGTCGACTTGATCAATGATTGCCTGTTGATTTGTTCCAGGCGAAATCGCAAGCGAAATGTCGTTGAAAGCCCCCTCCATGTCGAAAGCTGCTTCGAGTTGGCGCTGCCCCATCCAAAAAACGCCAAACCGCCGATGATCGGGCAGCAAGCTTCCCGGCTGAATCTGAATGATGTATTCGGGCGAGAGTGCCAAGCCGACAATCTGCAAATCTTGTTGGTGACCGTTGATATTGGCTACAACACTATCTCCCGGCTGTAAATCGTGAGCTTCAGCGAACGATTCGCTCACCAAGACTTCGTTGGGGCGACTCGGATCGATCCAGCGACCGCGCCGCAAATACACGCCGTTGAGCAATGGCTGGCGATTGTCGGGAACCGAAATCAACCGCGCCATCGCCAGTTCGTTCATTCCAGGCACGTCTAAAGAAACGTGTGCAACGATTCGGGGACAAACTCGTTCGACGCCGGGAATGACCGCGATTCGCGCGGCCATGTTCCGCGGAACTCGTTTGGCCGAAGCGAACAAATGGGCAAAGCGGTATCGCTCGTAATAAGTGTCTTTGGCGTGAGTCAAGCTGACAATCGCTCCAACCGCCATGACAAACATGGCCACGCCAGCCGACATCACTAGCGCAATGGCCAACGCTTGCGAGCGCACGTGCCACAAGTCTCTCAGCAGTTTGCGATCGATGGCCCACATATCGCATTACCACTGAAGTTGTGACGGAGAAGACCTAGTCGTGTTTTGATCGATATGCGAAATCCGGCCGTCAGAAATGTGCACCACGCGATCGGCCATCGAGGCAATCACTGCATTGTGAGTTATCACCGCGGTCGTCGTGCCTAATTCGCGATTCACTCGCTCAATCGCTTCCAACACGATCACTCCGGTATGCACGTCGAGTGCACCGGTTGGCTCGTCGCAGAGCAACACGCTAGGTCGTTTGGCGATCGCGCGGGCAATGGCGACTCGCTGTTGTTCGCCGCCTGACAACTGAGCTGGAAAATGGTTGCGACGAGGGTACAAATCGACCAGCTCAAGTGCTTCGGCAGGCGCCATCGGCTGATTGGAAATCTCAGTGATCAGGGCCACGTTTTCCAGCGCCGTTAAGCTTGGAATCAGATTGTAAAACTGAAACACGAATCCAACATGTTCGCGGCGATAACGGGTCAGCGCGGCATCGTTGAACTTGGTCAAGTCATGATCGAGATAATTGACCGTTCCGGCGGTCGGTACGTCGAGACCTCCCAAGATATTGAGTAGCGTCGACTTTCCACTGCCGCTGGGTCCCAGAAAGACGACGAACTCGCCGCTCGACAAATCCAAATCGATGCCACGCAGAGCGTGAACGTCGACATCTCCCACGTGATAGATCTTGGTCAAACCGCGAGCCGAAAAGACAACTTGCGCGCCGACCGGCTCGGATTTTTCGTCGACTTGTGCGGACATTTTTGCGATTGGGTCGCTCCAACGATCAGGGAATAACCCATAGCGGACGGAGAGGGATTCGAACCCCCGGTACAGTTACCCGTACGCCGGTTTTCAAAACCGGTGCCTTCAACCAGACTCAGCCATCCGTCCTAATTGCGTCGCGTTGAATTTACAACGAGTTGATCGATTCGAATAGACGATTCGGGACCAACCAACTAACGACAATGTCGGTCCGATTGAAGTTCGCCGCCTAGTTTCTCGAATACAATGCACGAATCGAACTAATCAACCGGTTTTCGCAGCGGATTGAACGAACTATGTCGCGCCCTCCAAAACCCGCCGGCGGAGCTTGCCCCCAACAACGCGAGCAATGCACGCTTCAGTGCAAATACAACTACTTCCAAGCCGACGATTTGGAAATTCATTCCTGGGAACTCAAGTGCCTCGACTGCGGCTTTCGCCAAACGATCGGCTTTCGAAGCGACGAAGAGGATGTCGACTGGTCGAGCGGCAAACAAAAAATCTGTCCCTTCTGCCAAGCCACTGACGTGACGCCAGGAAAAAATCCCTGCGGTTGAGCTTACGCAAAAAATTCGACTGCGTTACGGAAGAGCTGCAAGCCGTCACCGACAGGTTGAAGGCCGTCGCGGGTCCAGCGCGGATGCTGGGTTGGTTGAACGAATCGCTCGGGATGCGGCATCAAACCAAACGCGCGGCCAGTCGGGTCGCAAAATCCGGCGACAGATTCTTGAGAACCATTGGGGTTGAACGGAAACGGCAAATTCGACTCGCCGTTTGTTTGGGGTTCGCCAGCCGGGGCGATGTACCGAAGCGCCAACTGCCCTTGGGCGTCAAGTTGTCGCAACGTGGCCGAATCACGAGTCATGAACTTCCCCTCGGCGTGGGCCACGGGCAAATACATTGACTTGATGCCGCGCAAAAAGATGCAGCGGTCCGAGGCCGCTTGGAGCGTCACCCAGCGCGCCTCGTAACGCCCATTGTCGTTCCAAGTAAGCGTGGCCGACAGTTCAGCCGTAGGGTCAGCGAACAACAATCCGGTCTTCAAGAGAACTTGAAAACCGTTGCAGATGCCCAGCAACAGATTCCCCGCCGCGTGAAACTCTCGCATTTGCTCGAACAAGTGATGCTGGATTTTCGCGGCCATGACTTTGCCTGCGGCCACATCATCACCGTAGCTAAATCCGCCAGGGATGCACAGGATTTGAAACCTTTGTAGCAAGGTTCCGTCGTCCAGCAATCGATTGACGTGAACCCGCTCGGTATTTGCACCGGCCATCTCAAACGCAAACGCCGATTCCGCATCGCAATTGGTTCCTGGAGCCCGCAGTACTAAAACATTCGGTTTCGCCATGACGTCAATCCTACGCTCAATTCCAATCCAGCGGCGACTGCCAAGCCTTCTTCAACTCCGCTGTCGTCAAATGAATCAACTCTCGCTTACCGTTGCGAACGACGACCACGCCGCCGTCGGTGACTTGGCCCAGTCGTGTGAGCGGCACTCCGTTCATCACGGCGATAAAATTCGCTTCGTGGACAGGGTCGACTTCCACGATAAACCGCGTATTACTTTCGGCGAACAAGCGAACGTTATCGCTACAGTTCGGATCAAACGACGAATTCGTCAGGCCGATCTGCCGGACGTCGATCAACGCGCCGCAGTCGCCTGCAAATGCCATTTCGGCCAAAGCGACCGCCAAGCCGCCTTCGCTCAAGTCATGACAAGCTCGTATCAACGAAGCCTCGGATGCTCGATGCAATTGCTGGAACACTCGCCGTGCTTTCGCACCATCGACCGTAGGGACGTGGCCTCCGATCAAGTCGCACACCAGCGATAAATGCGAACCGCCCAAGTGCGGACCGGTTTCCCCAACCATATAAATTAAATTCCCCGGACGTTTGAAGTCCATCGTCACGCAGCGGCGAATGTCGTCGATCTGGCCCAAAGCACTGATGAGAAGCGTCCCCGGAATCGAAATGATCTGCTGACGACCGGCTGCGTCGGTGTATTTGAATTCGTTGTGCAAGCTGTCTTTGCCACTGATAAACGGCGTTTGCAATTCAATCGCCAGATCGTGACAAGCCAGAGCGGCGCGGACCAACGAGCCCAACGTTTCGGGTCGATCGGTTCGACCCCAACAAAAATTGTCCAAAATCGCGATTCGATTCGGATTGGCCCCAACCGCCACGCAATTGCGGATCGCTTCGTCGATCGCGCTGGTCGCCATGTGATAGGGGTCGAAATCGCCGTATCGCGGATTCAACCCGCACGCGACAACCAACCCGCGCCAAGAATCGAATCGGGGCCGGAGCACGGCGGCATCGCTAGGGCCGTCGTTGGTGGCACCGACCAGTGGCTTGATCACGCTGGCCCCTTGGACTTCGTGATCGTACTGTCGAATGACCCAATGTTTGCTGGCCACGTTGAAACAACCCAAGATATCCAGCAAAGCTTGCGAGGGATCGATAAAAGCTAATTCATTCGAGTCGATCTCGGTCGCTTTGGGGAGAACGAATTTAGCGAGGCGGCGAACTTGCGGCCGACCTCCGTGTAAAAAACCCATCGCCAGGTCGGCGACTTCAGTCGATTCGTATTTAAGCGTCAGTCGTCCCGTCGGCTTGAATTGGCCGATGATCGTGGCTTCGACGTCTTCACTGGCGCACAACTGTCGCAATCGATCCCAATTCGTTGGCGGCACGGCCAACACCATGCGCTCTTGGGCTTCGGAGATCCAAATTTCCGTGTAGGAGAGGCCGCGATATTTGAGCGGAACTTTTTCCAGCCAGACTTCGGCACCGATCTCTTCGCCCATTTCGCCGACCGCGCTAGAAAAGCCCCCTGCCCCGCAATCGGTCACCGCATTGAATAGGCCTTCGTCGCGAGCGTGCAACAAGACGTCTTGGAACATCTTTTCGGTGATCGCATTTCCGATTTGAACGGCTCCACCTGATGTCTGATCGCTCGTTTCGTGCAGCTCAGCCGAACTGAACGTCGCACCGTGAATTCCGTCGCGGCCCGTTCGCCCGCCAATCGCGACAATCCAATCGTTGGGTTGTGGATGTTTGAAAGATTTATCGAGCGGCAGCACGCCGACGCTGCCGCAGAACACCAGCGGGTTGCCAACGTATCTCTCGTCAAAGCAAATCGCGCCGTTGACCGTGGGAATTCCCATGCGGTTTCCGTAATCGCGTACACCTGCGACGACCCCCTTCATGATGCGGCGCGGATGAAGCACGTTCGGCGGAAGTTTTTCGGCGGGAAGATTCGGTGGCGCAAAGCAAAACACATCGGTCCCACAAATCGGTTTGGCACCCATCCCCGTTCCCAAGATATCTCGAATCACGCCGCCAACGCCAGTGTTCGCTCCGCCATACGGCTCCAATGCTGATGGACGATTGTGCGTTTCGACTTTGAACGCCACGTTGATTTCGCTATCGAAGCGGACGATCCCCGCGTTGTCGCGAAACACGCTCACACACCAATCGTCGTTGGCCATTTGCTCGCGAATCGTTTTGGTTGCCGCAAAGATCGTCTCCTTAAGCATATTGGAAAACGATCGTGAACCATTTTCGTCTGAGTAGTCGATCGCTCCAGCCAAAGTTTTGTGACTGCAGTGTTCGCTCCATGTTTGCGCGATGGTCTCCAGTTCCACATCGGTCGGCTCGCGCCCCAGTTCGCGAAAGTGTTGCTGAATGGTGGCCAATTCCGCCGCCGATAGACTTAGTTGGCCGCGCTCGTTGATTTGCTGTAATTGTTGGGCATCGGCGCTTCCCAGCGGAACTGTTTCCAAACGGAACTGATAGTCGCTGCCGATGTCGATACTGCGCAAGCTCAGCGGCCCGACGATGACTTGTTCGATCGAATCGTTGGCCAAACATTTCTTGGCCAGCCCGCGAAGATCGTTTGGACTGGTCGCTTGAATCCAGTATTTGCGAAACGTCCGAACGGCAGCGACGGCGAGTCCGAAATCTCGCAATGAGACTTGGGCACTCTCGGCTTCGGGGTCGGTCACACCTGGCTTCAAGAGCACATGGACGACGGTTGGCAAATCGCTGCGTTCGACAACCGATGGTGGATCACCGGCGTTTCGAATGCGAATTTCTTCGACGACAGGATCTACCAAAATCTTTGTCGCCGCATGAGCGACTGCGGCTTGCGGCTCGGCGGTTTGAATCAGAAATCCGCGAGCTCCGGCAATGCGAAAAGCTCGCTCGCCATTGGTGTCGCGGAGGTCAGATAGAATTTTGCTGCCTATCCGATCCGGCAAACCCGCGCGCGGAAGAATGTCGACTTGCCAAACAACCGATGCGTTCGCCGATTTTTTGCCTGAATCCACCTGTGGTACAATTTCGGCTGATGCGTTGTTCATTTCATCCTGCGCGGGAACATCGACCAAGCATTCGTGAAGGACTCGCCCAATCCCGATTTTAGCGCGCGACAGCCCTCATCAACAGGGGATGCTAATCTTTATTCAATCTGTGCAATGATCGCGAATCTCGGTGAGTTCGGTGAGACTCATCCAGGAGTCTTGTGATCACATGACGGGGGCAATCGGCAAGCGCGGGAGATTCGGAAACGGTTGTCGGCAAATGAGCGATAGCCCCAATCAAAGACACGGCGAATGCCGGGAGTTACGGAGAGCAAGTACAGCGGATGGGCCCACCAAATCCGTCGCATCATATAGCGGTAAGCATCCGCGCCGCGGACTTGGCTACCGTCGGCCAACAGCAAACGGATGTCATGCAACAACTCGTCCGTCGGAACGTGAAGCTTTTGTTGCACCCAATCGCTTTGCAGAGGGGCAATCGAAAAACCACGATTGTTGAGCGTCCTTTCAAAATAATGTACCCAGCGGCTGCAAAAGCCACACGAACCATCGTACAACACCCATCCCAGTAGTTGCGCCGAACCGTTCATTTGCCAGCCTCCGCCGCTAGTGACGTCCCCTGATACACTGTAATCTCCGACCCGTCGGCTAGGAACGCCGAAGTCGGCGGCGATTGCAATGAATTCGCGAATTGGTCTCCATACACCCGCGCTGCATCGCAATCAAGCCGTGCGTCACACGCAGTCCAAACTCGCCACTTCGGATGCGAGACTTGATACTCAAGCGTTTCGCTGCGGCTGCGACGAGAATACCCCCAATAATGTTCGGTGATGAATTCTTGTTCGCTCCCCGCCGCAATTTCGCTCGGCTCGCCGAGCACCGACACTTTCAAAAAGTTGTCGCGACCTTCAATACGCCAACGGTAACAGACACTTAGCTCATTGGCGTTGCCGCGACGTTGTCGCAGAATATCGTGGCTCATCGGGAGCGTGACGTAGTTCTCGCCATAAAACGTTCTGGCCACCCAAGCGACTGCGCGGCGCGGTACCAATTCTTTGATAAACACCACGCCTCTCCGCCAGCCTTCGCTTGTTTTACGCCGGACGTAGAACCGCAAATTGACTTCGTCGAAATCGCCGTGAAACGGAATCGCCCAACCACGCACTCGCGTTTCCAAAAAGCGAAATCCCACGACGCTGACCAGCGCCCGTCCGTGCCAATGATCAAGCTCGGTCGCAGCGGGTACGAACGGTGCAAGCACACTCGGCTCGATCTCAAAATTCAGCATCGCCAAATACCGCCACTGGGCGGTGAGAAACGGCGCGGCCAAACGGTTCGTCATCCATGTAGCCGATCATGATTCGGGGAACTCGCCGCTTGTTCGGAGGGGGTCAGACCCATTTATCGGATTCCTGTTGTTTCCAAGTCGATCAACCTTGGCCGAAAAGTTCGTCAGCCCCCGATCCGTGTCTATTTTTCGTCCGTTTTCAAACTGTCGGCGAAGACTTTTTTGAATTTGTCCAGCTTGGGGCGAATCGCGAACTGGCAGTAGCCGGCGTTGGGATTATTCCGGAAATAGTCTTGATGATAGTCCTCCGCCGGGAAAAACGTGGTCGCTGGAACTATTTCGGTCACAATCGGATTTTTGAACGCACCGGACTCGTCCAGCGCCTTCTTGATTCGCTCGGCAGTCGCCCTTTGTTCGTCATCGTGATAAAAGACTGACGATCGATATTGCGTGCCGTGGTCGGCGCCTTGACTGTTGAGCGTCGTGGGATCGTGCGTTTTGAAGAATACTTCGAGCAGCTTTTCGTAAGTAACTACTTTCGGATCGTACGTAATTTGCACGACTTCGGCGTGGCCGGATTCGCCAGAACAAACCTCTTGGTACGTCGGGTCGGGAGTCGATCCACCGGCATAGCCCGAATCGACCGATTGGACACCTTTCAAGTTATCAAAAATCGCTTCAACACACCAAAAGCACCCACCGCCAAACGTCGCCTTCATCGATTTTTGCTCCGTAGGTTGTGGAGAAGTTTTATCTTGGACCGTAACAGGCTGAGTTGCCGCCAACGTCTGACACCAAATCATCGCAAACATCGACCATACAATCCGACGTTCAATCTGCAAAATCATGGGTGAAGTCCTTGGGAATTATCAACGCTCAAGTGTGCCGAAAGTCCAAAATCCAATTTGGTACGAAGTGCTAGGATGTGGTCGCACAACATCGACAACCGTGCTTACCATATAGTTTGGATGCCGACGCATGGATTTTTGGTTACCGCGACGAGCTATTTGCCTACAACGACGCAATGTTGTAGCCATTGAGGTACTCGTGCCGGACCATTCGGGCGATTTCGCTGGCATCGCAATCGGGGGATTTTTCATTGACCTTCGTCAGTTTCGTTCCCATGGTTTTCCCATCCCAATCGATGCGATGGCCGCGGGCCCAAACGGCGAGATTGCCGAGCAACACGGTTTCGGTCAAACCGCTTGCATAGCCAGGGAAATTTGAAACAGTTTTTCCTTCGCCTCGAATGGCGTTGGCGAATTCTTCGTAATGACCAGGCGATTTAATTGTCTCGACTGGTGTAACGATGTCGCCCAGCATGGTGAACTTGCCGTCGACAATGATCCCGGATTGTTTTTCAAATTCGCCGTAGTCGCCGGGGGAATAAAACTTGCCTTTGTCGCCGATGATCAAAGCACCGCTCGTAAAGTGTTTGCCTGGATCTCCAGGTCCAGCGTCTTCGTTTGGCTGTTTCGGGCAATCCTTCAACAAAGCAAGTGGCCTTCGACCGCCGTCATACCAAAACATTTTGACTGCGGGCCGCAAAGCGTTGGCAGCGAACTGGTATTCGATGGATGAAGCGCCGGGGTAAACGTATTTGTCATGCTCAGCAGCGTCGGCCAGTACGGACGTCGCATTATTCAAGTCAAGCGCCATGTAACTCATGTTCAACGTATGACACGCCATATCGCCGAGCGCGCCGGTGCCGAAAGCCCAATAGCCGCGCCACTTAAACGGATGAATCTCTCGGCTGAATTCGTGACTCGGCGCTGGGCCAAGCCACAAATCCCAATGAATGTTGGCAGGAGTAGCTTCCGTTTTTGGTTTGGTTCCGAATCCTTGGGGCCAAACGGGTCGATTCGTCCAAATATGAACTTCTGTTGGTTTGCCGATGACACCTGCCTTGATAAGTGCGGCCGAACGCCGAAGGCTCTCCAGCGCTGTCCCTTGATTGCCCATCTGTGTAACGATATTTCGTTCCGTTGCACGCTGAGCCATAAGCCGAGCCTCTTCGATCGAGTGGGTCATTGGTTTTTGGCAATAGACGTGTTTGCCCAACGCCATCGCCGACAATGAAATGACCGCGTGGGTGTGATCTGGCGTCGTTACGGTGACGGCATCGATCGAGTCGTGCATCTCATCAAGTAACTTGCGATAGTCAAAAAAAGTCTTCGCATCAGGAAACCTACCTTTGGCTTTGTCGAGAAATTCGCCGT
>JANMEB010000375.1:0-1124 GCA_031376585.1 Planctomycetota bacterium
CGGAACTCACCGCCGAGTCCTCTTCAAAGACCTGATGGAATATAAGGAAACCATTGACCGCAAGCGGCTGAAAGTGTTGGAAGAATTATCGGCGATGGACCAAGAACTTGGACTCCAATAGTTGCGATGAGTAACTTCACAGTTGTCTTTGATGCTTGCGTCTTGTACCCGTCGCCGCTTCGCAGCTTTTTGATGTATCTCGCGATGACCGATCTATATCGGACACGGTGGTCAAACGACATCCACGAAGAATGGATACAAAGTGTACAAACGAGATACCCTGACTTCACCCGCCAGCAGGGCGAAAAAATCCGCGACCTAATGAACGCGCATGCAGGCGATTGTCTTGTGACTGGCTATGAAAGCTTAATTCCCACTTTGGAACTTCCCGATCCCGACGACCGGCATGTTCTAGCGGCCGCCATTCGATGCGGAGCCGATTTAATCGTGACCTTCAATTTGAAACATTTTCCCGAATCCACCTTGAAGCCGTACGGCATTGAGGCGCAGCATCCCGACGACTTCCTCGGATTCCAATTCGAACTTGCTCCCCACGTCGTGTGCGTTGCCGCAAAACGTCACCGAGCTAGCCTAACGAACCCTTCCAAAAACGTGGACCAATATCTGGCAACCTTGGAATCTCAGGGCGTACCTCAAACCGCCGCCCGCCTTCGCCATTTCACGGAATTGATTTAAGAAAAAGCATCAATCAAGTACACTCGGCGGCTCGAGCGATGCACTACTCCGCTCCGTCCATTTCTTCTTGCAGGCGGCACCAGCGGTGTTCGTAGTCGGTGAGTTGGCTGGTGAGGGAGGTGACTTCGATGTGCAGGCGAAGAGCTTCGGTGGGGTCGGTGGCTTGAAGAAGCTCGTTGTTGGTTTGGCGCTTTTGATCGTCTAGGCGGGCGATGGTTCGTTCTAGGTTGGTCATTTCCTTGCGGATTTCGCGTTCGGTGCGGCGCGCGATCATGGGGGCGGCCTTTGGTTTCTTGGCAGATGGTGGAGCGGCGGCCAGACGCGTGGCAAGCTCGCGCTCGCCATCGTCGATTTCCTTATTAACCATGTATAGATACGACTCGTAATCGCCACGGTAGTTCGTGACGTTCCCTTCGCGGACTTCGACA
>JANMEB010000377.1:0-12146 GCA_031376585.1 Planctomycetota bacterium
AACCGGCGGGCTGATCGGCCAGGGCGGAAATGAGACGGTTGGCGATTTCTTTTTCGATGACACCGCGTAACGGGATTGCGGCAAAGGGTAATTGGACGTGGACTTCGGCGTGAATCGCGTGCACCGACGTGGTTCCGGAAACTTTGAAGCCAAACGCGCGGAAGGAAAACTCAGCGACTCCTGCGTCCGTCCATGTCTCTTCCATGTCCGAAACTTGGTCACTGAAATTGACTTTCATTTGCCGCGAATAGCTTTGCAAACGACTGATCGCGACATCGCGTTCCAATTGATGCGGTACTTGGACTTTTATTTTTGGCATTCGATCAGCGCTCGGAACTTTCATCTTCGTCGAACGAGTGTCGGTCGGCGGGGTGCCAAAGCGGCAAGCCTTGACGCACTCGTTCGGCCAATACGTCGGCTTTCTCTTTCGAACCCGGCATAGCTTCCGTGCACGAGTCACAATTGACAGGGGTCGGTTTCAGTTCAAAATCCCACTGGCCCATCTTGATGGCGTCCAATACTGATTTAGCCATTTTCGGTCTCCGGTGATAATGCTTGATCCATCCTGCCGGAAGCGCATTGTACAAGTCGGGCAACCGATTGGCGACCGTGCCGATCGGCGCGGTTCATTGTCGAAGTCAGCCGCAAACGATAAGTTAACGCAATTCCTAATTCTCCTCGAGCAACTTGGAAATAGACTTGCCCCCCGTGAAGTTCGAATTTATAGACCAGACCGTCCAGTTTGCGCTCTTTTGCGATCGACTTTTAGGGGCCAAATTGATCGCGTTCGACACGGAGTTTATTTCCGAAGACTGTTACCGGCCGGAGCTGTGTTTGTTGCAAGTCGTCGCGGACGGCGAGATGGCACTGATCGATGGAACGCGGATCGGCGACTGTCGATTGTTTTGGCAAGCATTGGCCGATGGTTCGGCGACTATTGTTGCTCATGCCGCGCGGGCCGAATTTCTGTTTGCCTATTATGCGATTGGCCGCCCTCTCGAACGATTGTTCGATATTCAACTGGCGGCCGGGTTCGTCGGACTGGAGTATCCGGCGGCTTACTCGACTCTGGTTCAGAAGCTTGCCAAAGAGTCTCTCGATAAGTCGGAAACTCGTAGCGATTGGCGGCGGCGACCGCTAAGTCAACAGCAAATCGACTACGCGCTGCAAGACGTAATGCATTTGCCGACCATTCACCAGCATCTCGTCGCAAAGCTAGACGACTTGGGCCGAACCGCTTGGATGGAACAGGAGATGCGCGACTGGCAATTGCAGCTTATTGAAAACGAAGTCAGCGAACCGTGGCGTCGGTTGTCTGGCTTTGCAAGCTTGAGCCATCGTTCGATGGCCATCGCTGCGAAATTGTGGGAGTGGCGCGAACGGAACGCCGAAAAACGCAACATCCCGGCGCGGCGAGTTTTGCGCGACGATTTACTGATCGAGTTGGCTCGGCGGGAAACGTCAAATCCTCAACAGATCAAGCTGTTGCGCGGAATGGAGCACCGCAATCACGATCGCGATTTGCCGGCAATCGCTGAAGCCATCGCCGTTGCCATCGAGTCGCCAAAAGACCAATGGCCCGAAAAATCACCACGCTCGACCTCGGGGCAAGACTTGAATTTGCTGGGGCAATTTCTCTATTCCGCATTCAGCATCATCTGCCGTGATCTTGGCCTGGCAACCGGCTTGGTTGGGACAGTTCAAGACGTGCGAAAGTTGGCGGCTTGGCATTTGAAGCTCAACAGTCCGGATGAACCACCGCCACGTTTGGCACGCGGCTGGCGCGCGGAAATTGTTGGCGCGACGATTCACGAAATGTTACAAGGCAAGTGGGGTATTTGGATCGACCGACCGCTCGATGACCAACCGCTCAGCTTGCTAGCCGCCGAAAAGAATGCAAAGCCGCGCACGTGAACTAGGTCGGGCGGGCACACAGCCTTGACGAATCGACCGACGCTAGACGCTGAGGCTCAGATCGAGCACGCGTTAAATCAAGATGCTTTCCAACAACAGTCGCATTTTGCGAAGCTCGCCAATATGATCTTGGTCGTCGTGCGGCAGAATGTGTACGCACAGCGATCGATGATATCCGACCTTGTTGAGCTGGTTGACGAGCTTTCCGTACTCGATGACCCCTTGTCCGACGCGGACTTGCATTTGGTCTTTGGTTGAGTCACGCAAATAGATTTGGTGGACGTACTTCATGAGACGCTCTGTATCGCGCGGTTGATTGTGGCGGTACACGTATTGGCTTGGGTCGAAAGACAACGCCAGCCCTTTGACATGATCGCAAATAACGCCAACGGTGTCCGGATCCTCCGACAAACACCCGTACTCGCTTCGCATTCCGACGCGCACACCGTGCGTCTCCGCAATTTTGACGAGACGCTTGAATCGCTCGACTTCTTCGTTAAACGGCGTACCTAGCGGTGCCGACGGAACTGATGTGGTTACAATTCGGGTCGCCTTTGCCAGTTGGCAACAGGCGTTGAATTGGTCAAAATAGTCTTCGCCAGTCGCGCGGATGTCGAAGCTGTAAGAGATCAGATTGAGCCGTCGCTTGGCACCGCATTTAGCTACAGCCGCCGCGACGTTAGACGCGACTTCGGATGGCTTAAGTTGGTTCTGATGTTCGTGAACGGCGATTTCGATTGAGGAATATTCCAAATCGGCCAGCTTGTTGACCGTTTCCTCAAGCGACAGTTCCGGAAAACATTCGGTAGACGCAGATACAAACACTCGTGGCTCCCGAAATCGATGGCGACGTTTCGCGCAATTCATGCGCAGCGGCACGCGGCCTTGGCGATTTAAAAACAAATGGTCAAATTGGGTCAGAGGCGTAGCTTAGGTTTCTGAGCCCGTTTTGACAACACCAGCTTGAGGCTGTGCGATGGCAATCGGCTGGTTGAGTGGTTTTACGATTGATGCAAGCATTTGCGTCGATCAAAGTTTACGAGAGAAAGGGAATATCATGCGGAACAATTCTGCCATTGTGTACTTCTTCAATTTCGTTTGGACAGTTGCATTCTCAGCAATATTGGTCGGCCAAGAACCAACCAAAGTCGATTCGCAGCAAGTTCGTTTCGAGCGTTTCGCCAAGACGATGTCCGGCTCGAAACTGGTGGGGCATTTCACGATCGCGGGGCAGGGCAACAAGGACCTTGCGTCTGAGGAATACCACATTCACGAAGTTAAAAAAATGGACGAAGGCGATTACTGGATGATTATGGCCCGGATCAAATACGGCGATCACGACGTGACCGTGCCGATGCCTCTCGAAGTCAAATGGGCTGGCAATACGCCCGTGATTACTTTGGACGAAGTCGAAATTCCGTTGATGGGCAAATTTAGTTCACGCGTTGTGATCGACGGCAACAAGTACGCCGGGACTTGGTCGCACGGTGATGTCGGCGGGCATCTATTTGGCGAGATCGTGCCGAATAAAGCCGACGAGAAAAAGCCGACCGAAAAAGCCGACAAGCAATAAACTTCATGCCGGAGCAGAAAGTGACGCAACCAAGTCTGATCCATGACCTGTATTCCCATAACGATTGGGCCAACGAAAAGCTCTTCGCGCTGATCGATGGCTTGAGCAACGAACAACTTGACGCCCAACAGCCAATGGGATTTGGATCATTGCGGTCCACGCTGCATCACATGGTATTCGCGGAGCGGATTTGGCTCGACCGTTGGCAGTTGAGGCCATGGACGCCGCTTTCCGTTGATGCTGCAAATTCGACAATTGAATATCTTTCTGACGAACTTCGAATAGCAGCAAAGGAAAGGAATGCGTTGCTTGACCGGGAATCGCCCCGGCAATTCTCGCGAATAGTCAGTTATCGAAACACGGCCAACGAACCGTATCATCACCGATTGAAAGAATTGTTGGTGCATGTGGCGAATCACGCGACCTATCACCGCGCCCAAGCGTTGAATTTTCTGCGACTTTGCGACCGCACGGTCAAAGGCGGCTTGGATTATTTGTTTTACAAGATGGCACGCCCCACGGTTGCCCAAGAAGCCGCTTCGATCGACTTATTGCAACAGCGCGGAGTGGAATTGGGTGCGACCATTTTCCCTGCACCCATGTTGGATGGAGATGCCATCCGCCGCTATTGCCAGTATGGAAACTGGGCGATGGACGCCATCTTGACGCTTTCGGAGTCGCTCTCGGATCAAGAGCTTGATCGCAAGTTCGAAATGGGTTTGGGCACGCTGCGAAAATCATTGCACCATGTTTGCGCGGTCGAACAATGGTGGTTTCGCAATTGGACTGTCGGCGCGAGCAATTTCCCTGAATTGCCACAGGACCTTCCGATGGTATCGTTCGTGGCGATTTGGAAAAAGACCGTATCGGAGCGCGATCAGTTTCTAGCGGACAAGTCTTCAGATGCTTTCGCTCATCAAGTCACCGCAAATCCAGGCGGAGCGCCGGTGCATTTTCGGCTTGGCGAAAGCGTCATTCAGCTCTGCGGCCACGGAACTCACCATCGAGCGCAGTGTGTTAATATGCTTCGACGGTTGGGGTTGACTGCCCCTCCCTCCGATTATGTCGCGTGGATTCGGGGCGTAGGAGCACTCGTGAATTAGCTCTCCATTATTTAGAAATTCGTTCGGCCGCAATTGCCGCCGCAAAAATTGCCGCCGTTTCGGTTCGCAAGATTCGCGGCCCCAAATTCACGCATTCCCAACCGCATTGAGTTGCGGATTCAATCTCGTCGGTGGTGAAGCCCCCTTCGGGACCAATGGCAACGACACACGGGGCTTGCCAAATAACTTCACGAAGCGACTTGCCGCCTGGATGAGCGATTAAGTTTGTTGATCGAAGATTTTTCGCAAAAAACTCTCTGCAATGCTCCGGCGCGGCGAGTTGCATCAAGCGATTTCGGCCGCATTGCTTACTGGCTTCAATGACGATTCGTTCGAGGCGAGTGCGGGCGTTTTCCGAAAATTGTGCAACGCTACGGGACGTCGCCAAAGGAACCAGCGTCGTTACACCAAGCTCGACGAGCTTTTCGATTAGGACTCGTTGGCGATCACCTTTGGGAATCGCAACGGCAACGATTAACTCGACGGACAATTCGCGGTCAACCACTTCCGATGACTTAATGGTAAGCTCGACCCAATCGCGCCCAACGGAGCAGATTTCGGCGAGATATTCGTAACCCGTGCCGTCGAATAATTGCACCGAATCGCCAACTTTCAATCGCATGACTCGCAGCATGTGATGAGCTTCATCGCCAACGAGGCGCGCGGACCCAGCGGTGATTGGCGATTCGAAGAAATAACGATGGGTCATGGCCGAAAAAACGGTAACTGCTCTAGTGAATCGACGTTGAATCGTTAGAATATAGCCGTTTTCATGCAGAGAAACTTGGGCGTGATGAAGACCCGCGATTGAGCAAGGGATACGGTGCACATGACGGTCATTGAAATCAAGCAGGAAGGGAAGCCGAATCTCAAGGTGGATTTGCGCGATCCATTGTGGGCTGCTTTTCTAGCATGGTTATGGCCTGGGGCAGGGCACTTGTACCAGCGTCGCTACGCCAAAGGCTTTTTGTTCATGGTTTGTATCCTCGGTACATTTTTGTTTGGGTTTGGGTTAGGGCGCGGTCGATGCGTTTATGCTTCAACGCGCAAAAATGATTTTCGTTGGCAGTATTTTGCACAACTGGGAGTCGGGCTTCCGGCGCTTCCGGCGCTGGCCCAAGCCTATAAAACCAAAGATGGCGGCAACCCTTGGTTTCCAATCGCTTATCGATATCCGAGTGGATCAAAGGACCCTAAGGGAAATTTTCGCAACTTCGAAATTATTGAAGACATCGAGGCGTTCCAGAAAAACACCGATCGCAAGCCACTGGTCGATGGTTTGTACGCTCCACCGTCTGGTCCGGTCGACGAACAGCAAAACGACGTTTTAGGGATGTGGCATTTAGAGTCCAAACAGAAATTCGATATTGGAACTTTGTTTACGATTGTGGCTGGACTGCTGAACCTGCTGGTTATTTATGATGCATTCGCAGGCCCAAGCATCTTGCCCCAGCATTCAAAAGAGAATCGAAAGCAACCCGCCTAAGCAACCAACCATTTCCTGCATGAACTATGACGACACTCTTGTTAGCCGTTTCGATCTGGAAAGCCCATATCTGGTATGCCGTTCCGCTGGCGATCGTGATTAGCCTCGTCTACGGCGCAACTCGCCACGAAGCGATTCCCGAAATCATGCGACAATGTTGGCACGCCGGAGTTTGGGTCGTTCTCTTTATGGCCGGTATCGCTGCTATCGTATTGCTCGGCGGGTTCGGCGTTGCGTAGCCGTTCGGCATAACGAATCAGCAAGAATCGTAGCAGGCACACTCGGTGTGCCGTCGGCATCCTCCCGCAGCATGCTACACGCTTCGCTACGGCACACCGAGTGTGCCTGCTACTTGGGTCGTTTGCTGGATTCGGCTGTGGTCTCTACGGCCGACGGCACAATCGGAACTCGGGGAGCTTTGGTTAGCGAAAAGCTCATTTCTTCGTACCAGTTACCGGTCGAGCTGGCCATGTCACGAATTCGCTTCCACATTTCCACGGGTGGTCCGAACTCGCGCCAGTCAATTGCCAAAACACGTACGCCACGTCGACGCATTTCGCCAATCAGCTTTTGGTAATTTGCATAAAGTTGTTGCAAATAATCCAGCGGAACACCGACTTCTTGCTCGCGGCCGCGCGAAGCCATTCGCGCAAAGCATTCTTCAGGCGAAACATCCAAGAACACAAAAATGTCCGGTGGCATCACGTCGCGACTCATATTTCGATAGACGTCAACGTACAAGTGATACTCTTCGGGCGTCATGAACCCGCGTTCCATCGCCGTCGTCGCAAAAACTGTATCGCCATAGATAGGGCGATCCTGAATAACGACAATTCCTTGTTCGCCCCAAGCTTGTTCGACCGCCAAGCGATGTTGCTCAAAGCGTTGACAAAGCATGAACATTTGCATCGCAAAGCCACCGCCAGTGTTTTGTCCGCTTCGCAAGTCCTCGTAATAGCGTGCCAGAAAATGTTCGAATTTTGGATGGTGTGTCGGCTCTTCTAAGACTCGTGCCGTTCGCCCGGACGCCGTCGCGGCCGATGCAATTGCATGACACGCGTTCGTTTTTCCCGCACCAATGTTGGCATCGATCGTAATGAACAAACCCTTTTTCGTATTTCCAAACGGCACAGAGCCTCCCTGATTTTCGATTGGTCGGGATTCGCTTGCGAGTCGGAGTGGCGATCCGAAACAAAGTGGCCATGAACCACCGCTCACGAATCGTCGAGACCACTGCATTTAGGCTAATGGCCAAGCCTAAATTTCTCAAGTGTCGCCAGCCCCAGATTACCGAAGTTTTCAATTCGACTCGATCCACTTGCAGCAATCGTTACGGATTGACTAGCAGGGTCTGACGCCAATTTGCGTGACCGTCTCGCTTGGTGAGCCAATTGCAATAAGCTGGCTAACTTAATCGCGAACGATGTTCAAGAAAGACCAGCCTGAGAAATGCCAATGCCCGCCAAACGAATCCGCCCAACGACATTCAGCCAATATCACCACCGGCTGCCGACTGAAACGGTGTATTTCAAGCGTCGCGAGGTCGCCCATCTTGAATGTCTCTTTGGAAACCACACCGATTCCTAGCGTCGAGATGTTTCGCGAAAAGGCCTCAATGCGATCGGATTTTGCCGACCGCAAATTGATGACCAATGGTCGCACAAACGGCAATCGGACAGACGCTCGACGATCATCGATCGCGCGCTGCTGTTCTTCCGCCAAAAGACTTCTGAAAACTCGCTCGAGGTCCGCAGAACGGGCCTTGGGTAGATCCTCTAACATCGCTTTTCCTTCAAGGGCAATAAATAGCTACATGCACGCGTGGAAGCAGGACGAGCAATTAAAGGATATGACAAGCCCATCCTTTGGCAGCGTAAATACCTTTCAAAGCCCGCCAATTTTTCGCGCCTGCTCCGATTGTACAAGTTGTAGCGAAAAGCGATTTAGCAGCGGAACCTGTTCGAATTATTTCGCTTGGTCGAGATGCCAAGCAATGTTGAGCCATGCGCCATCCTTCGTGACGAAGACGTCCCTGCCGCGTTTTCCAACGCGACTTTTCGCCGTCGGCTTCAAAGGCAATTTCATCATTGATGTTCCAGATGACGACGATTCCATACGCTCGGATTCAGTTCGTCGGGTAACCCATTTCAACAACCTTTCCGCCTCCATTCGCGAAACCTTTGTATCGATCGATGACTCTGGCGCGATCTGTCCAACTGGAATTGTAGGGATCCGCGAGGGAAGCCTCTTCGAGAAACAGAACGTTCCCTCTCGCGTCGGCGTTTGCGTCGTTCGTTGGGTTCTCTTAGAATTGATCGCACAAAGCGATTTCGTTCCATGGTATGCGCTCGCGCCCATCTGATGAGAAACTGACATGTTCGGTGAAGAAGCCATTGCATCGCTGAGGGCCGCGCTTGACGTATCGCCCGACAATGTACCGTTACGACTGCACCTCGCCGAAACTTTGTTGGCCATGAGTCGCGGTATAGATGCAGAATTTGAATTCAAAACTTGTTTGAACTATGCTCCAAAAAATTCATCGGCGTTGCTTGGTTTGGCTCGAAGCTGCTGGCAACAAAAGAAAATAAGCCAAGCGCTGGTCGTGGTCGAAAACTTAATTCAAAAATCTGATGCGTCGGGTGCAGCGCATGTTCTTTATTCGCGATTGATGTTGGCAGAAGGCCACGTTCTGGATGCGCTCGCGCAGTACAAACTCGCGATCGAAGTTGATCCGTCGGCCGCCGACGCTGAACTCGCAGCGCAACTTGGAGTTCAAAAGGACGGCGAGGAACTTGGTGACGTTTTCGAGGGTCGACAGCGAGCCGGAACAGATGACAGCGACGACGCAATCAACATCGAGCTTCAGCGGCCCGATTTGAAATTTTCGGATGTCGGCGGAATGGAAGCGGTTAAGGAAGAAATTTCGCTGAAGATCATCTATCCGCTGAAGCATCCGGAGCTATACAAAGCTTACGGCAAGAAGGCCGGTGGAGGAATCTTGCTTTATGGGCCGCCGGGCTGCGGAAAGACGTATCTCGCTCGTGCGACCGCTGGCGAAATCTCGGCGTCGTTTATTCCGATCGGTATTCACGATGTCTTGGACATGTGGATCGGCAGCAGTGAACGGAACATCCACGCCATTTTTGAACAAGCTCGCCTCAATCGTCCGTGCGTTTTATTCTTCGACGAGGTTGACGCGCTGGGGGGCAAACGAAGCGACTTTCGGCAAGGCTCCGGCCGATCGATGGTCAACCAGTTCTTGGTCGAATTGGACGGAATGAACACCGACAATTCCGGACTTTTGATCTTGGCGGCGACGAACGCGCCGTGGCATGTCGATTCGGCGTTTCGACGGCCGGGGCGATTCGATCGGGTTGTCTTTGTACCTCCGCCGGACGAGCCAGCTCGTGCGGAAATATTGCGTATCCAATGTCAGAACAAACCAACGAAAGATTTGGATTTCGCCAAGATCGCGTCCAGAACTGACGGCATGTCTGGCGCGGACCTGAAGTCCCTTGTGGATCGCGCTGTCGAGGACAAGTTGCGTGTTGCGATGAAGTCAGGCGGGCTTCAGCCGCTAACAACGGCCGATCTGCTCGCCGCCGCAAAGCTTTTCAAGCCGAGCGTGCGAGAATGGTTTTCGACCGCAAAGAATTATGCGATGTATTCGAACCAAGACGGTTCCTACGATGACGTCTTGAAGTATCTAAAACTGAAGTGACCGTGGGCGATCAACATGAACCTTGTTCCGGAACACGGATACATTTCGCGAGCGTCGTTGCTAATTCAATCGCGTCGCTATGAAGAGGCAACGCAGGTCTTAATGGAGTGCGTGCTTCGACATCCGCAAAGCGCCTACGCACACGCCTTGATGTCCGTGTGCTATCGGGAAACGGACCAGCTCAAGGAGGCGACCGAACAGGCGACTTTGGCGATTTCTGCCGAGCCTGAATTTGCGATTGGGCATTACGCCATGGCGAATGCGATGTGGGCGCGAAATCGTTTCGAAACTGCGAACGATTCCATCGACGAAGCAATCCGGCTAGAGTCAGATGATCCCGAAAATTTCGCGTTGAAATCGCAAATACTTTTTTCGTTACGAAATTGGCGCGGCTCGCTCAATTCAGCCGAAAAGGGGCTTGTACTAAGCCCATCTGACGAAACTTGTGCCAATTTACGCGCCATGGCACTGCGACAATTAAGGCGGGGTTCAGTTGCCGAAGAGTCGATTCGCGAGACACTCGCGCGCGATCCCGATAACGCAATCACCCATGCCAACCTCGGATGGTCGCTCTTGGATAACGGAAAGCCCAAGGATGCATTGGTTCATTTCCAAGAAGCCCTTCGGCTGGAACCTGATTCGGCATTCGCACGACAAGGGCTGATTCATGCTCTGCGAGCGCGATACTTTTTTTATCGCTTGATGTTCGCGTACTTTTCGTGGATCTCGAAATTCAGCGCCAAATACATGTGGGGAATCTTGATCGGTGGATATATCGGCTACCAAGTTTTGGCGAATCTTGCCAATTCAAATCCTGCATTGGCGCCTTTCATTTACCCATTAATGGCGGCTTACGTCGTCTTCGCGCTCTCGACTTGGCTGATAACTCCGCTGACGAATTTTTTGCTGTTGAGCAGTCGCTACGGACGGTTTGCACTTCAGCGGTTGGAAACAATAACGTCCGTGGCAGTTGTTGCTTTCCTTGTTCTCGGACTATTAACGGTGATCGCGTTTCTCGCGGCCAGCAATCAAGTTTCAATCCACGTATTGGTCTTGGGAATAGCGATCGGTTTATTGTCGATTCCGATCGCCGGAGCCGCACATTGTGATCGAGGCTGGCCTCGGAATACGGCGTATACAATCGTCGGCGTTTTAACCGTGATGGTTGTTCTCATGTCGACTTCCGTTGTTTCAGGACTACGCGATGGCTCCGGATTGAATCCGGGACGAACGGTGTCGATAGACGATTTTTCGATCAGCGTTGGCGATTATGCAAAGATGGACGATGCTACGCGAGAAGTCGCCAAGCTGGAGCTTAAGGCCCGATATGCTGAACATCGACAACGATTCAACGAATGGGACAAAGCCATGACAAAGCACTGGGTGATGAAACTGTTTGGTATTTTTTCGACGTGCATGCTCATCTCCCAATTCGTGATCATGGGCCTGCAGAGCACCCGCGTCCGCTTGTAGGCTTCGAATCCGACTCGAAAACGGCCTCACGCAAATTCAAGTCACTCACCTTCCTGTTTCAGCAGAACGACACGTGTCCGAAGAAAACGCTTACAGTTCAACCTCGGCTTGGCACGCCAAATCTCAGGCACTGCTGGAACTAAAAAACTGGCCGCAGCTCAAAGCCGTAGCCAATCAGTGGCTGTCTGCGGTGCCAACGAGCGAGGTCGCACATTACTACGCGGGCTTTGCCTTGATGAAACTCGCCAACTCGGATGGCATGGCGACCCACGCCAGATATTTGCTTGAGCGCAATCCTACGTGGGTATTCTCGCATGATTTAGCTTGCCGGATTTGGCTCGAGCGGCAGCGATTTGACTACGGGCTTTATCACGCTCAAAAGATGATTGGGATTGATCCAGAGAATCCGTGGGGATATTACTTCGCATCAGTGTGCGTGTTTTCGGAGAATTCAATTCATGCGGCCCAATCGTATATCGAAAGTGCGCGAGAGCTTGATCCGAACAATTCGTCGCTTGCGCAATTTCAAATGAGAGTTGAACTTTCCCAGGCGGATACGGCTGAGAAGATGAAGCGGCTGGAAGGACGCTACTTTGATGTTCTTAAATTAAACCCTGAAAAGGCATCAAGTCATGAAGCACTTGGTGACCTTTACTTGAACGAATATGTAAATTCGCGTCGGGCGTTGGAATGTTACCGGGACGCCCTGATTCTCGATCCGACGGATGACGATTGCCAACGAAAGTTTACCCGTGCGTTCAAAAGGTCGAATCTATTCTTTCGGACTCTGTTCGGACATCAGTTTCTGTTTATGAAGGTTGGCGATTACGTTGATTTCGATCGACGACTCTCGCTATTGACTGTGATTTGGATAGT
>JANMEB010000378.1:0-1984 GCA_031376585.1 Planctomycetota bacterium
TTGCTGCTGACGGTTTGCCAGCCGGTTTGCATTGATTCGAAGCGATGAACCGAGTTTCGCGAATCATCCGAAAACACTATGTCGTCATCGCCGTCTTGATCCAAGTCGATCCAGCGCAATCCGGCGTCGCGGCCGTTTTGATCGACCACACTTGTTCCGGTCGGCAAACTGAATGGCGCGGGTTTCCATCGCAACGAGGCACGGTCCAGAGTCAAAACGGCGCGAGAACTATCCTTGCCGACAATCGCCTCGGTAATTCCATCGTGATCCAAATCGCGCAGGCGTAGTCCGTTATCCTTGCCGCCGTCCGCGGTGCGGATTGATACGCCGTCGATCGCGAAGCTATTGGTTAGCGATTCACAGGCCACCCAGTCATCGCCGTTCCAATACCAGGCTCCCTTTTCCTGTTGGTTCGATACGAGTGCAAACGTACGCGCCGTATCCGGCAGAACTCCAAAGCGAACACCTGCAGTTCGAGGGATACCTTGAGCATCGTCTGCGACTATTTGTGTCGGAAAATCTGCAACTCGCCATGCCTTTTTTTCCGGGGACCAAATGCGAGTAAATCGAGCGTGTTGATTTCCGGCGGCGATATCCATGAATCCATCATGGTCGATATCCAAAACGCGAATCCCGTTGTCGCTTCCCAACGAAGATTTGAGCGACTGCCCACCCAATAAATTTTTGTTGATTCGATCTAGCGATTCTCTAAATGTCAAAAATTTGACTCGCGATCCGTAGTTAGATTCGGCGTATTCGATCAATTCCACGATCTGATCGTTGCGTATCCAGCCGTGCGGGTGAAATACAAGGGGCAGAACTCCTTGTTTGATAACGGTTGCATCTAGAACACGTTTCCAATCGTCCACCGTCACCTGATGATTGACACCTTGAACGTGTTGAGCTTGCCAGTCACTGGGCACGGCGCAGGGGAATTGCCAAGTCGTATTGCCGATCACATAGGGATACGGGTAGTCGTCGATCGTATTCACGAACGAGGGAAACGGAAGATAGCGGCGAAAGCGAGGTCGATCGTTGCTGTCGCGCGTTATCGAAGCCGATAGTTGGGGATCCTTCTCGGTGATGACGTTGAATACCGAGCTGTCGATTTCCAGGAAACCTCCACGCGTCGTCCAGCGTTGAAATACTTCCGACCAAAAACGGGGACTGGGCGAATTGATTGAATCACAGCATGGCATTCGAAATGCCACGGGGCGGTTGTTGGGAATCGATGCCATCAAGTCGACGCACGCGTCAAACGTCCTCTTGGCCTGCGCAAAATCTGCCCTTTGCAGACAAGGACACGGATGATCGATCGTGTGCACCTCGATGCTTAGCCCCTCGGCAATCCACCTTTGCAACTGTGGATCGTCAGCGGAAACCGAACACGTCATGATGCTGACCGGAGCCCGACCATCGATCTGCTTTAATCGATCGAGAATCGGCCGTAGAAAATTCTCGTAGGCTACCGGATCTCGCATATCGTCGATCGACAGCACGACGACCGCATCGACTCCCTCTTCCCCTACCCACTGAGGTGTCGACAGTTTGGGAAAGTCAATTCCCGGATGGTACGCCGAGCAGTCCTCATCCAAATACGCCAGCCGATTCGACAGCGCATCCTGTCCACAACACACGGAACTTGCCGCAACGACCATCGAAAAAATAACTGAAAGCGTTCGCACGGGTGGCCTCTCGAATAAGCTAGAACGATTCTGGGCCGTATTCTAATGCATCAGGCGTTGAAATTAATCCGCCGACGCCCATCATTCATTGCCACGGTTTTCGCAATGGAAAAAAGAACGGAAAAGGAACGGAAAACGACAGCGACGGTCTTGAAATTGATCAAGTTTCTATTTGGAGGCGGTTCGAGCCATTCGTATGAATCTCGACTGACTCGCGTCGATAATTTCTACGAACGATTTGGGCGAACATGGGTGCACCAATTCATTAACTAGTTCCCGTGCCGCGAGCGACGAGGGCG
>JANMEB010000387.1:0-1419 GCA_031376585.1 Planctomycetota bacterium
ACACGATCCTCGATCTCGATCGTTGGGGCTTGAGCGATTCGAGCCAATGGTCGCTAAGCGACTCCTCGGAGATTCAGTATTCGTCAACAACCAGGATTCCATTCAAGTTTCAAACTTGGAATCGAGTATTTGCAACAATTCGAGGTGAGTCCGCCGCGGCAGATCAGCCCCCTGATTCAGTGTCGAGAGTTGAGGCGAGCGGGGGGTGTCAGCCCCCTGATTCGGTATCGAGAGTTGAGTGATCAGTCATCGATAAACAGCGGTTAATCAGGAGATGGAAACCAGAACATGACGTCCAAAAAGAAAATGCCGCTGCATTGGAAGATCGTGATCGGGCTGATCGTCGGCGCGATTTTGGGCGCGGGGGCCAACGCGGCGGGGTCCATGCTGCAACCATCGGTTAGTCCCGACTCGAGTTGGTTTTTCAAAGATGCTGATGGCAACAAAGTTGTCGATGGAATTGATTTCATTGCGCGCGACGTGGCCGACACGATCGGCAAAATTTTTCTGCGACTGATACTGATGGTGGTTGTTCCGCTGGTCGTTTCGGCGCTGGCCTTGGGCGTGATCGGGATAGGAGACATGCGGCAACTTGGGCGAGTCGGGTTGCGAACGCTAGTGCTCACGGCGGTCTTGTCGACAATTGCGGTTGTTATTGGAGTCGGCTTGGTCAATTTAATTCGCCCTGGACATTCGCTTCCCAGCGAGCAGCGCGAGATTCTGAAAGCCCGATACTCAGACAAAGCGGCCACGTCAGTTGATCAATCGAAAAAGGCCAAGTCGGCCAAACAAATAGTGCTTGACATGTTGCCGGAAAATCCATTGCAAGAAATGGTCGGCGCAGTCGACGGAAGTTCCAAAGGAAATGGAATCTTGGCCGTGATGGTCTTTTCGCTGATCATCGGCGTGGCCGTGACATTCGTGCCGCCGGAGACCGCGCGACCGCTGGTCGGACTGCTGGAGGCCATATTCGAAGTGACGATGGTCGTGATTCGTTTTGCGATGGCGATTGCGCCATTTGCAGTCGCCTGTTTGACCTTTGCTCTCGTCGCCCAGTTGGGGCTGAGCATCGTCAAACCGCTATTGGGATTTGCATTGACCGTGGTGTTGGGTTTGACCGTGCAGCTCGTGGTCGTTTATTCGCTGGTCGTGGCCTTCATCGCCAAACGTTCGCCGCTGGACTTCTTTCGCGATATCCAAGAAGCGATGTGGACGGCATTCGGGACTTCGTCATCGAATGCGACGTTGCCCACGGCGATACGAGTTGCCGATCAAAACCTGAAATTGCGGCCGGAAGTTTCCAAGTTCGTGCTAACCATCGGCGCCACGGGGAATCAAAACGGAACTGCATTGTACGAAGGAGTTGTCGTACTGTTCTTGGCCCAAGCCTTCGGCGTGGACTTAACGTTGGGTCAGCAA
>JANMEB010000442.1:0-3286 GCA_031376585.1 Planctomycetota bacterium
TTGGATGCGCAGCGGCTGGATTTGATCATCGCCGAGTGTGTTCCAGAAATTGGACTAGGAAGAGCGATTATGGACCGACTGCAACGAGCCTCAGTTGGATCTAACCAGCTTGTTTACCCAACCGACGCGAATTGACCTAGCGTCGACTTTTGCCATCAGGACTGTTTTTTTTGGCGGTGAAATTGAGGATGCTTCAATGGGTAGGGTACCAAAGGCGGTCCGATTGTTGTTAGACGATGTATCTAAGGAATTTTCTGATACGGTCTGGGTTCGATTTCGCAGCACGCTGTTTGCTGCGGTCCTGATTGCAGGTTCACGAACGAAATGGCGACCTTATCGGTTTGCTGGCGGTGAGACTGCCGGGCATTTCAGTTCCTTTCATCGTGTCTTTTCGCATCGGCGTTGGCAGAGCATTCGATTGGCTCGTCGGTTGGTCACAATGATCGATGAGTTTTTGTTCCCGGCGGGATATTATCGAGGATCGGAGCCTCGCTTGTTCTGCCTGTATTCGTTGAGCGCTTTTTGGTTCGCCAACTTGCCAGGGCCGGACAGCGCAAGGAAATTCATGTTCAATGGCTCGGTAAAACTAACCTCATGTCTTCGGACTCGTTGGCAGTCGTACGAACCAGCCATTGGCACCACCAACTTTTTTAACGAGCAGGGAAAAACAGGCACTTTGATAAACTTTCACCTCTCGCCAAAAAATGCAGTAATCAGGTTAATAGCCTGAGCTGCCTCCTACGATTGGTTGTCGTAAATCCTTTGAATTGCGGCTGGGGCGTAATGACGCCAAGAATCATTTGATAGAGGTCAATCGAAACGTCCGACTCAACTCGGGATTCTCGACCTCACCGGAACGCAAAAACTACGATAATCGACAAACGTCGTGTAGTAGTTTCGCGCGAGACTATTTCCGATTGGCCCAACTGCCGGAGGCGCTATTTGTTTCGTTTTGATTGTTGGATGGCGGCGCTGCATCCGCAGACGGCGCGTAATACGGCAACTTCGACATCTGTTGATCGCTCGCAATGACTTCTTGCGATTCCACCGACCACGGTTTGGATTTGATAGTCCCGATAGTTGGTTGTGGGATTGGCTCTGTTGGCCGGCAATCGTTGGCACATGCATCGCAAAGCTCTTCGACAACCCATTTGGTTTGCTTGACTTCTTCCTCGACGGTTTTCTTTTTGAGGACTTTCCGCGAGCGGACACAAGCGCACGTTGGCTGCCAGATTTTAGTGCATTTGACTTTGCCACAGTCGTCGCAGGATTTGTCGTATCCACATAAATTGCTCGGCCCGGGCACGCAGAAGTCTTCGCATTCGCATTCGAATTCTGTTTTGGAAACTTTCTTGGTTTCTTCCACGGGCCGGCAGACTTTGCAGGTGACACAGGTGCTGCCACAACGGGCGCATTGATGTGTTGGTTCATCGCAACGGCCAATTCTCGGTGCATACGTAACAACCAAGCCAAATGCCACGGCGACAGCCATCTTTTGAAAAGTGTTCATGATCTTCGGTTTCGCTAATTGACCAGTATTTGAAACGTAATCGGCAAGATTGAAAATTCCTTGAATCAACCTTCGGAGTGGAGCAGCAACCACCCAAAGTTAAAAGTGAACATCCAGTCGCGTACTAAACACCTGAGCATCGCTTCGACCGTCGCCGAAGTCGTGAAGGTCGGCCAAGTTATAATCAAACATCATTCGCATGTATGGGCTTAGATACCAGTTTAATCCAATGCCGGAGGTGTCCAAATAGCCACCGTTAATGTCTTCGTCGGATAAGTTTAGATAGTTCCAGCGAACGGCGACTTCCCAAGCGCCGCGACCTGTGTAAGTCTTGCAGTCCTTGGTTTGCACGCGGAAAAATGGTTCAAAGACTTGGGCGCGTCCGAAATAGCCGAGCTTTCGGTCCCATTGCCGACATTCGCCGGTTAGGAAGTAGCTCGCTTGGACGTAAGCGCCGTGAAAAAAGCAACTGGGCGCGGCGAATCGATCAACGTACGACCCGATGAACTCGGTTTGCAGGTTCAACGATCCGATATTCCAAGAACTTTCTAGCCCAATTAGTTGAACGTCAATCGCGTCAGGTATCGAGATATCGATGAAGAATGGAACTCTGCCAACGCCATCCTCATTTGCAAGATCTTCCGGCGCGCCAAAGTAACGCGTGGTGGCCGCCTCGGGTCCACCTGGTCCAGCCAGAAATCGATTGTCCGGATCACGATAACTGTACGATGCACCCAGTTCAAAAAAGTAACGACCCTGGCTTGGTTCGTCATAATATGGCAACCAGGTAACTCGCGAAGTAACTGCTCTTTCGCCGCTATCGCCGATATCATCACCGAAATTGTCGGAGCCTTCCCGAAAAACGCCCATGGCCCAGGTCATATCTTCGGCGTCGTTGTGATCGAAGATCATTAAGCCCCAATTGCGTGATGGATCGAATGTAGAATTCGTGCTTCGCTCGATAAACGTCATCCAATTGGAACTCGTTTGAGCTTCCAAACTGAATGGCTCGCGAAAATGTCCTAATTGAACATTGCCCAACAACGGCAATTGAGTAACCTTGCCGTAGGCGTCAAATATGCTCGGCCGACCCCCTCCTGATCCCATTTCGAAATCAAGCCGGTATTCCGTGACTTCGAAAGCCTTAGCGTCAAAGCCAAGTCGCGCCCGACGGATGTACGTTCCGTCTTGGATATCGCCCACTGCCGCCCGGTTGGCATCGCTTTGATGAAACCAGTTCGCGTCGGTATGCAAGCGGCCACGTGGTTTTACCGTCGGTTTACCCGCGTCCTCATCCTTCTTCTTTTGCTCGGCATCCTTTGCCTTCTTCAGCTCTTTCTCAATGGCTTCAAGCCGCTTCTGAAGTGACTTAGTGAGCTCTGCGTCGTCCTTGGCATCGGTTACTTCCTTGTCGTCTTCCTTTGACTCCAGTATCGCTGCGGATGCATCCGGCATTTCCTGATTTTTCCCCTCACCAGGCATTGGGGGATCTTGTGCGACTTGATCAGGTGGATACGTCTCGACTACAGGCTCCGCGAATGATTGAATCGTCGGTGACTGTGTGATATGAGCCTCGGACGCTGAAAAATATTCTTGTGCATATGAGCATTGCGTTGTAGCAATCGCGACAATAATAAATGCCGCCAGCCACAGCCGCAGGTTGAGCGATGCGGAACGGAACGCTGCACGCATGACCGAGCATCGAATTGCGAAACAGGCGTGGCGAACCATTTGCGGAACGTAAGTTTGCGAACTCATGGACCCCTCAGGGTTGTA
>JANMEB010000519.1:0-1542 GCA_031376585.1 Planctomycetota bacterium
TTGCCGCCCTTCGTCGCAGTTGCATTCGCGGAGCACCTTTCGGCAGCACCGATTGGGTTGCCGAGACTACGAAGCGACTGGGCCTGGAGTCCACTTTACGTTCACCCGGGCGGCCCAAGACCCGATAAACTGGACCTGTCCCCGTTTTCCCGTTCCCGTTTTCCCGTTTGAGGGAAATTCATACGTGCCGTGTCCGCCCATGCGTCAGAGAGATTGACAAGTTCAATCCAGATATTAACACTCTAAATACTGTCGATTGGCAACATGAGTGTGAATGCCCCGAAGAGGATCTTTGGGGGCTCCCGAGACGTCCCGAACTTTAAATTGAATAGATGATTGAGGTGCTTATTGTTTTCGCGAAATCGATTGAGGTGGTCTAGGTTCCACGGACACGGTTTCCCTTAAGGGACGGTGGACTTTTCGAAGTTGATTGGTGATTGATAATCCAGTGATGAATGTCGGCGAACGGCGTTGTAGTAGTTAATGTAATCTCGGATTTCTCGAGTGGCTTCGTGGAATGAATTGTAGTTGGTCATTTCCAGTTCGGTCTTGATGGTTCCGAAACACGACTCCATGAATGCGTTGTCGTAACAGTCTCCTGCGCGGCTCATGCTCTGCTGAATTTGTGCGCGCTTAAGAATCTTTCGGTATTTGGTGCCGGCGTATTGTCCTCCTCGGTCCGTATGATGGATCAGTTTCGGGTCGGGTTGCCTGGAACGGATCGCCAAGGTCAAGGCCGCGATGGCGAGTGGCTCGCGCATGTGACGCTCCAGAGACCAGCCAATGATTTTCCGTGAGAAAAGATCCATGAGCATTGCCAGGTAACCAAACTGACTGGTCAACGGGATGTACGTGATGTCACCAACCCACAGCTGATTGAGTCGCGTTAGTTCAAGTTTCTCGATGAGCAGGTTGGGGTTGTAGCCGAGAGTGTGTCTGCTCTGAGTAGTGCGCGGCTTAAATGATCGCGGCTGGATTGCAGCGAGGCCCATTTCAGCCATGATTTTGCGTGTTTTTGTGCGACCGCAGGCTTCTCCTTCGGCCGTGAGTTGCTTGGCGATACGCCGCGATCCATAGCGTCTGCGGTGTTCCGAAAAAACTCTTTGAATCAACGGTTTGAGTTTCACGGTGAGTTGCTGCCTCTGACTGGGCGGCCGATTCTGGTAGTGGTAATACGCACTCCGGCAAACGCCAAGAGTTTCGCACAGATGTTTCACTTCAAAACCCTCCCGTTCCATCAGGCTCATCGCGCTGTACACATTGGTTAATCGAGGCGGCTGAAAATAGCCAACGCTTTTTTTAAAATGTCTCGCTCGCGTTCAACGCGCTGAAGTTGCAACCGAAGCTCTCGAACCTGGGAGTCAAGTGTTTCCGCAGCAGGTCCTCCTTCGGCAAGCACATCCGCTTTCCAGCGGTACAATAGATTCGCATTTCCGATACCAAGGTTCTTCGCGACCGAGCCGGCCGAATGACCGTCAAGCATCATCTGAACTGCTTCCTGCTTGAATTCCTTGGTAAACTGACGACGTGGGCGGACTCGTA
>JANMEB010000562.1:0-12833 GCA_031376585.1 Planctomycetota bacterium
GACGGCCTTGGGTTCAGGCTTGGTCGACCAAAGATTCAAGATCTAACGAACGGTCATTCTCTGCTCGTCGATGTTACGGACCAGAAAAATGGTGACGTAATTGATGGGAATGGCAAAGCTGGCGAAGTGCTTCCCGAACGATCTTCGGAAAGACTTTATGTGCTACTTACTCTTAGACCACCATTGTTAAAACGAACGACGGCGGTACTCGGTCGCATGATCAAACAATGATCGCAAAATGAAATCGCCAATACGCAAACCGCGACCGTTCGGCGCGGACGAATTTCGTGCGAAGGCGACTTTATAAAAGAGAAATTGCCTGGATGGCAATTTAGACTTTGGTCGGGCGGCGTGGGGGGCGACTGCGCATTTCAGCGCGGAGACGGGCGCGGCGTTTGATCTCGCTGGGCTTTTCGTAATACTCGCGGCGGCGCATCTCGCGCTTGATGCCACTGCGTTCAACTAGTTTTTTAAATCGGCGTACGGCCTCCTGTATGGACTCTTTTTCACGAACCAACAACTTAACCATCTTTCCTCCAAAAAATTCTCGCAAACGACAAAACACAACAGCGATCTTCGCGAAACCCAATTTCGCGGACCGATTGAACTATCATCGATTAGGTACCGACGAGATTTTAGCCTGAATTGGCGCTTTCTGTCCAGACTCAGCGAAAAACTCTCAAGCCGGTAAACTGGGCCATTTTGCTGGATGCTACGCGCGCCAAGCTTGAAAAATTGTGAAGATAGACCGCCGCTGTCAGGAAAGATGCTATTCCACGCGGCAATTGCCGAAACCCCGAATAATTGTCGACGAACTGGGGCCCGGGTTTTGGAAATCCATGGACGAAAATGAAACGGAAATAGTCCCACTGAAGGGGACTCACCTTGTCGATCAGCTAATCGCCGAACAAGACGACGTCATTCGTCAACTTGACGATTTAGACGCGAAAATTCTGCAGGCTATTATTGGCTTGACTCTTGGGCGCGAGACCACGGACAAATCTGCAGCCTAGGATGGCTTGGGCCTTGAGGCGCATGACGCGAGAAGTGAGGCGGAGCCTCTAGGGCAGTGCGTTCCCAGGCAGAGCCTTGGATCGAGGGATCGGCAGCCCTCATTACCACGTGCCTCAGTTTTACCTATTCCCCTCTATCGAGATTTCCGGATTTTCTAATGGCTAAGACAAGGCGCGCACCCAGCATCAGACTGGCGACGCAACCGACGAGCCCAAGCAGCGAAAGGTCTACGATTCCCCAAATGCCGGGCGATGGAAATGCAAGCGGCGGGACTTTGTAACTGAGCATCAGCGACGAGCCGAGAAACAGCGCGCTGGTCAAAAGGCCCATGACCAATCGATTGACGGATGGACCCAGTCTCCGATGATCCAAATGGATGTCGAATTTTCCAGATTGAATTTGCTCCATAATCACTTCCAGCCGACTCGGCATCGATTCGGCCAAGCGTTCCACCTGCATCAAAAAGTGACCGAACTGGCGTGCCTGCTTGATTGGCGACAACCGGCTAATCATGAGCCGCCGCAAGAACGGTCGCATGATCTGCATCAAATTAAACTCGGGGCTGAGCGCCCGTGAGGTTCCGTCAAGCGTCACTAAAACCTTGATCAAGCTGGATACGTCCGCAGGCAGGGTGATCTTATGGCGTCGCACAATACTTAGAAAATCGCGCAGCGCCGCACTGGTTTCGAATCGCGCCATATCCTGAGTTGAATACCGGCCGACAAAACTTGCCAAATCGTTGGACAACTGTCCTTCATCCAAGTCCATTGGACAATTTCCGACGCGGCGAATTACTCTCATGAGCTGTTGAAGGTCGTCGCTAACCATGGAGTACAGCATCGACTGAACGTCGTTGCGAAGTGATTCGTTAATCCTTCCGACCAAGCCGAAATCGAGCAAGCCGATCACATCGTCGTTCAAAATCAAGATATTGCCAGGATGCGGATCGGCGTGAAAAAATCCGTGTTCGAAAATCATTCGCAAATAGATTTGGGCACCGCGTCGAGCGATTCGATTTTTGTCGTACCGGCCGGAACCGTTTAATTCGCTGAGTTTGACGCCGTCGAGCCGTTCCATCGTGATCATTCGGCTTGTGCAAAGCCGAGGCTCAGGCTGCGGGATATGAATCGTCTTGTTGTGGCGAAACATGCGCCGAAATTGCGTCAAGTTTTGTTGTTCGTTGCGAAAGTCCAATTCGCTCAGCATTGCGGCGGAGAGTTGCCGCACAAGCTGCACGGGTTGATACGGCTTGAATTCTTCGAGCCGATCCGCCAATTGAGCTAGGCCTGCGACGATATCCAAGTCAGTTTCAACTTTCCTTTCGATCCCCTCGCGGCGAACTTTCACTACGACGTCGCGGCCATCGCGCAAGCGGGCTTGATGAACTTGGCCAATGGACGCAACCGCAATCGGGTGAGAGCTAAAAAACTCATACGTTTCCTCCAACGAACCGCCACACTCCGTTTCCACCGTGGCTTTGATGGTTTCGAATGAATCGGGCGGAACTTGGGATTGCAGTGACGCGAGTTCATCCGCGATCGCAACGCCGATGATGTCGGGGCGAGTGCTGAGAATTTGTCCGAGCTTAATGAACGTTGGCCCAGATTCAATCAGCGCCATCCGCAATCGCGCCGGTTGACTAAGGTGGGCGATTACGTCACCTTCCATCGTCTTGAATCGGTAGTCGACGAAATCGACGTGGATACGGCTGAGCCAATCGGCAAGTCCATACTTGCTGAACACAGAAACGATTTCGGTGAGCCGTCGCATGTTGCGATAAAGCTGCGGGATCGTGCTAAGCGGTGTTTTCATAAACCATGGTCAGGGCGTGGGAAGCTCATCGCGCGGCGGCTACAATCTATTTCGCTCGCGGTCGGTGACGCGTCGTTTAACCCGGAGCCAACGGCGACGGCAATTTTCATAGCGTCAACGCCGTCGCCGTTGGCTCTGGGTTAAACAAAACATCTGATTGTTGGCCGCGCGAGGTATATTATGAATCAGCCGAAGCAAAGGAAACAGCGGCATGACGGGTTCAATTTGTTATGCATTCCGGTCGCGATTTGATCCAAATTGGTGCGAAAAATGAAGAAATGCTTGAATTTTGTGACGTTGGCCGTCGCTTTGATCGCTTCAGCATCGTTCGGGGATGATTGGCCGCAGTGGCGCGGCGCGCGGCTGGATGGCCGCAGCCTGGAGTCAAATTTGCCGACGAGCTGGAGCAAGACGGACAACGTTCTATGGCGGCTTGCGCTTCCCGGTCCCGCCGGTGCCAGCCCCGTTGTGTTCGGCGATCGAGTGTTTGTGACTTCGCCGGATGGAAATGATATTTTGCTGATTTGTGTCTCGACTACTGGTAAAGAACTATGGCGAAAACAATTTGGTGAAGGTAATAAAACGTATCGCGAAGATGAAGGCAACACTGCTTCTCCATCGCCTTGCACGGACGGCCTGCACGTTTGGGCACTCGACGGCAACGGCAACTTGGCATGTTTTTCGATGACGGGCGAGCCGATTTGGAACAAGAATTTGCAAGATATTTATGGCGCGTACGACATCCAATTCGGAATGTCTTCAACCCCGGTGCTGCACGACGGCAAGTTGTATTTGCAATTGATTCACGGATCGATGTCGGATAGCGCGACTAGCGAAGCGTGGGTTGTCGCGCTCGACGGCGCCACCGGAAATGAAGCTTGGAAACATAAACGGAAGACTTCGGGCACTAAAGAGAACAAGCACTCGTATGCTTCGCCGACGATTTATTTCGATGGCGACACGTCGTTTTTGTTGATTCATGGCGCGGATTATATTACGGCGCATTCGTTGAAAGATGGAAATGAATTGTGGCGTTGCGGCGGCCTGAATCTGCCAGAACATTACAACCCCTATTTGCGGTTTGTTGCTTCGCCGGCGTGTGGCGATGGACTGATTGTCGTACCGTCGGCAAAGAACGGGCCGGTGCTTGGGCTCCGGCCTGGGTTTAGCGGCGACATCACGCAGAATCGCGAGGCGTTTCAGTGGCGAATGGACACGCAGACACCGGACGTGCCCACACCCGTGGTCGACAATGACCTTGTCTATTTGTGTCGTGAGAATGGCGTTCTAATTTGCGTTGACGCGAAAACCGGTGAGAAAATCTACGAAGAACGCACGGACTCAGAGCGGCATCGTGCGTCCCCCGTTGTAGCCTGCGGACACATCTACCTGACATCGCGTCGTGGCGTCGTTACCGTTGTTAAAACAGGTCGGACTTTTGAAGTCGTCGCCAGGAACGAGCTCGATGAGCCGATGTCCGCTTCGCCAGCGATTGCCAACGGCCGAATTTACTTGCGCAGTTTCGATGCACTGTACTGCATCGGTTCGGCAACAAGCGAGTCCAGCGCCAGGCGTTGAATTGACAGATCGATCCAATTAAAAACAGTATCCGATGTATCGATGAAAATTTTGCACTTTACGACAGATTTGATGTTGGGCTCGCAAGTCGGCCAATCGGCTCGCGGGCGTGGCATGACTGTCGAAATGATCAATCGCTTGGATCGCTTGTTCGAGCAAGTCGATGCGTCCACGGCACTCATCGTGATCGACTTACAGTGTGCGAACTGGTCCGCCGAGCAGTTTGCGTTATTGCGAGCTGAAAAACCGTCGACCACGCCAGTCGTCGCCTACGCACAGCACGTTTTCCCTGAGTTGCTCGTCGAAGCGAAGCAAGCCGGAATTGATACGGTCATGACACGCGGCCAATTCACATCATCAGTCGGCAAGCTTCTACAGAATTTGCCGTCGAGCGGAGCCAGCAAAGAAGCCGGTTCCCAGGCGTGAACCTGGGAACCAGAACGCTGGGCCGGCGTGTTGTTGCTTAGACGCGTGCCGATTTACGGCGCGGGCCGCGGAATGGTTTTGTACCAGCGCGGGGTTTGAACTTGCTACGAAACGGACGAGCAGTTTTGCTGAACCGTGGTTTTCCGTTAGCGTCGCCTGTTCGGTCTGTTGGCGGCGAAGATAATTTGCGATGTTTAGCCGACGATTCGTGCGAATGTCGATTCGAATCGTCGCCGCGCCGCTGATCCGTATCGTCGGAATCATTGGACCGCGTGGGTTGTTGCGAATCGGTCGCGGAGTCGTCGGAACGCGGGCGGGCTGATGCGGGTTCGTCCTTGGCAAAGCGGACTTGGATTTGCTTGCCGATAAGGCGTTCGATGTCGCGCAAGTACTTCCGCTCATTGGAATCGCACAAGCTAATCGCATTTCCCGTGGCTCCGGCGCGTCCGGATCGGCCAATACGGTGAATGTAGGTTTCTGGTTCCTCGGGCATGTCAAAGTTGACAACGTGCGAAATTCCTTCAACGTCGATTCCGCGCGACGCGATGTCTGTGGCCACCAAGACCGACAACTTGTCCCGCTTAAAGTCGTCCAAAATCCGTTGTCGCCGATTCTGTGACTTGTTGCTGTGGATAGCGTCGGAACGAATGCCGGCTTTTTCCAATTGTCGGACAATCCGGTCGGCGCCATGCTTGGTTCGGGAAAAGACGAGTACGCGAGCACCGTCAATTTGTCCAAAAAGGTCAATCAAGCGATCCATTTTTCGTTGTTGCGGAACGTGATAAACCCATTGTTCGACGAGTTCCGTGGCCTTGCGAGCTGGTTCAATCGAAATTCGCAAAGGGTTTCGCAGGATCGAATCGACAAGCTGCTTGATCGCCGGAGGCATCGTGGCTGAGAACAGCAATGTTTGGCGTTTGACTGGAACATTGCGAAGGATTTGCTTAATCGCGGGCAAAAAGCCCATGTCGAGCATCCGATCGGCTTCGTCCAAAACCAAAGTCTGAATGTGCTCGAGATGGATGTATCCTTGTTCCATCAAATCGAGCAATCGTCCTGGGGTTGCGATCAAGACATCGACGCCTTTGCGCAACATGCGAACTTGGGGTTCTTGGCCGACGCCGCCGTACACCGGTCCCACGCGGAGAGCAGTCTGGGAACCGTAGGTGGCAAAACTTTCCGAAATCTGCAACGCCAATTCGCGAGTGCTGGCCAAAACCAATACGCGAATGGGGCGACTTTGTCGAGGTTGCGATTGATGATCCAACAGCGAATGCAAAATGGGGAGTGCAAACGCGGCGGTTTTGCCGGTTCCAGTTTGTGCGCAGCCAACGACGTCGCGGCCTTCGAGAATGGGCGCGATGGCCTGGACTTGAATGGGTGTCGGAACGGTGTAACCTTCGGCACGAATTGCTTTGAGAACGGGTTCGGCGAGTCCAAAATCTTCGAAATTCATTGAATATCCTAGGAAAAAAATACACCCAGGACCAAATGAATGTGAACGCAAAACAGCGTTGACTTGAAAACCATTGGACCTGGCAGCAGATCGTTGGTTGTAAAACAACCATTGATCAAACTGAAATGTTGCCTGCGCCATAGACGATTGCCGAAGCGACATTCGTTTTGAAAAATCCGCTGCCGATGATGATCGGCAACGTCGACTTCGCCAAACCCTTATCGATGGAGTTTGGTTTCAATGCGCAGAACTAATAAGAGACTTGGTCAGCGAAGGGGCCTTGAAGCCAAAATCAACCGAAGTCGACAACATCCAAGAACTCGTACTTGCGAACCATTGTAGCAGCAATCCTGCGTAAAGAAAGGGCAATTCTGAGTTTCTGGTATTGGGTCGGGCAAAGTGTCGTCAGAACTATTCCGAATATTCCGCCCAGCGGGTTAATCCGGTTGCGCCGACGGGTCAATTAATTCACGTCTGACACGGCAAGGTGAGCTAACCTTCCAAACCTCGAAATTTGTTCAGGATGGTTATGCAGATCCGATCGTGGACCAATTTGAAAAACCGCGCGAGCGCGATGATTCAACGGCGATGGAAAGAATCGTCGGCTGGAGTTGCGTTGCCGCGCATGTTGGCCCTTGAGGATCGCATACTCTTTAACGCTGACCCGTTTGCAGATCCGTCGGCCATGATCGCCGAAGTTGACGATGGCCTGATCTTTGCCGAGCTGTTCGCGCAAATCGATGAATTGGCGACGATCAGCCAGTCGGGAATTCCGCTAATAACCTTCGAAGACATGCGAGTCGCGGCAACCACCCAAGATATCGTGTTTGGGCCACTATCCGGCGACTCGCATATTGATGTGCGGCCCGCGGTGACCGCGAACGATGTTCGCGAAGTCATCATTATCGATAGCAGCATCGACAACTTTCAAGATTTGATCGACGACATCTCAAAAGTCGACAACTTGCACAGAGAAGTCATCTTTGTATCGGCGGGCGCGGATGGCTTGGGACAAATCTCTGAAGCGCTGAAAAACCACTCTGGTCTTCAATCCATCCATATTCTCTCGCATGGTAACGAGCAAGGGATTCAGATCGGAGGCGTCTGGCTCGGTAACGAAAATGCGACGGCGCATTCGGATCAAATCGTGGCTTGGGGCTCAGCGCTTGCTGCGGATGGCGACTTGCTGCTTTACGGATGCAATGTGGCCGGCAACGAAAGTGGTCGCGAATTTTTGCAGTGGTTGGGCGCGACCATTCAAGCCGACATCGCGGCCAGTACGGACTTGACTGGCTCAAGTTCACTCGGCGGCGACTGGGACTTGGAGTATCGCAGCGGACCAATAGAGACTTTGGCGCTCGTTGGTGATAAGACATTTCCAAACTGGGACGGACTATTAGCTACCGTCACGGTTTCTACCAGTGCAGATATTGTCGATGGAGATACAACCAGCATTGCGTCGCTGATCACCAATCAAGGATTTGACGGGCAAATCTCGCTTCGAGAGGCAATCGCCGCAGCAAACAATACGCCCAACGGCGGCGGGCCCGATGCGATTAACTTCGCTATTCCTGATTCCGACACGGGGCACTTCTATTATCGCGACGATGGGATTGCCGGATCGCTGACACTTGCTGTGACTACGACCTTGAGTGATGTCTTGATCAGTGACTTTGATCCAGACTATCCCTATGCGGCTCATAGTTGGTTCCGCATAAATCTTTCGGCAGCAGCGGTTGAACTTGATATCACCGACGCGGTGCTCATCGATGGCTACAGCCAGCCTGGTGCAACGCAAAATACGTTATCCATCGGCCACAATGCGAGTCTCCGAATCGAGCTGACAAGCCTTGGAGCAGACGGCAACCGGGGCATTAACGTGGAAGCGGGTGGAGCAGGCAGCACAATTCAGGGCTTGGCAATAAATCGATTTGACTGGTCTGGCATTTTGACCGATACCTGGGCAGACGGTGTGACGATTCAGGGCTACTACATCGGCTCCGACATCACGGGCACGATCGACTTGGGCAACGGCGACGCAGGAGTACATCTTCGTTCTAGCGGAAATCTTGTCGGTGGATCGAGCTTGCAGGACCGCAACATCATTTCGGGCAACAGTAATCGCGGCGTGGTCACTTTTTCAGGGTCCACCGAAGCGAACAACATTCTTGAAAACAACTACATCGGTGTAGACGCAACTGGGATGAAGGGTTTGGGAAATATCGGCGCGGGGATACAGGTCTACAACCAGAGCGACATGCAGATATTGGACAATCTCGTTTCTGGCAATTCGACATACGGCATCTGGCTTCGATCCGGCAGTTTCGTTAATGACACGCTCGTTCAAGGCAACTTAATTGGCGTTGGGGCTGACGGAGTAACGGCGATCGGCAATGGCGACGCCGGCATTCTGATCGAAGCTTCCGCGACCAACACAACGATCGGCGGCATTCTTGCTGGCGAGGGCAATACAATCGCGTTTAACGTATCCGACGGCATCGCCGTGACGAACGGCATTGGCGCTGCCATCCGAGGCAACTCCATTTTCAGCAATGGCGCACGAGGGATCGACCTTAACGATGATGGCGTTACCCTGAACGATCTTGGTGACGCAGACGTCGGGCCCAACGGCTTGCGGAACTTTCCAGTCATTATCACCGCCGTCATCGGTGGAACAGACTTAGCCGTTACGGGTAGTTTGAACACGCTCGCATTGACCAATTGTGATCTAGATTTCTATTGGAGCCTCGCGGGAGATCCATCCGGGCACGGCGAAGGACAGAATTACATTGGATCTTTCAACGTCACAACAAATGGCTCTGGCGATTCTAACTTCAGTCATACGTTTATCGGGGCGTCGGTGCCTCTCGGCGCAGTAATTACAGCGACCTCGACCGACTCATCGGGAAATACATCCGAGTTTGCACTGAACTCAACATCGACCGTAGCGTTGACCGGCCAAATCTGGTTTACCACAAACGGAAACGGAAGCACTCCCACAGCGACATGGGACAATAAGGACATCATCAAGTTCACTGACCCGAACTTGAAATATGAGCCTGTCGATGGGACGACAGCAGGAACCCATTCATTGCTGCCTGGATTTAACGCGCCAGATCCAATTCGCGCGATGCATTATGTGCAGACGAATATTACAGTAGGCACTATACTCGGCCGAATGTTCAATTTGCAAACTGGTGATTTGTTGGTCACATTCGAGGGAGGCGGGAGCGTTGGCGGCGTCACCTACGATCGTAAAGACATTTTGGTCTACCGACCTTCGGCTCCAGGCAACTATTCTACCGGCACGTATTTCATGTTGCTGGATAATGGCATCCAGGACGGCGGAGGTTCGTTCGAATCCCACGCGATTCATTTGGTCGAACACGACACGACGGTTGGCGGAACAGTTTTGTCCCGTGGCACTTTTATCGTTGCGCATTCCGGCGGATCCGTCGATGACAATTTTTACGTTTTTAGTGCGAACGGAACTGGAGTTGGCGCTAACACCGACACTTCAACCATACAACTGCTTTTGGACGGTGACCTGCTTGGGTTTAACGACAAACAGATCCAAGGATTGCAGTTAGTCGAAGAAACAATGGTTGTCGGCACTACCACGTTAAATGCAGGAACTCTGCTGATCAACGTGCGGGGCATGACTCCGATGTCAGTACCCGGAAATGCCGACGAAAACGACGTATTTATGCTCAAAGTTGGCTCGACTGAATTGGATTCGCCAGGTTCAACCTCCGGCGTTACGGCTTTGTTTTACGACGGTGCCGACGTTGGAATGAGCGCGGGAAGTGAAGCCGTCAATTCGATCACGTTAATCCCATTCACAACAAATTCGCCTCCAACCGATATCGCTCCGAACAATTTCAGCGTTGCGGAACTCACCGACACGAACGGAGGATATTCGGTCGGCACTTTGATCGTATCGGATCCGGACGCATTCGACACGTTTACATATTCGATTCTGCCGGGTGGCGATGGCGCAAAGTTTTCAATTGGCGGCGCGAATAGCGATGAACTAATTCTCACTCACGGCGTGTTGAACTTTGAAGCCCAGAGCAGTTACAGCGTACTCGTTCGCGTGACCGATTCGGCAGGTAATTCGTGGCAAGAAACATTGACCGTTAATGTTGTCGATCTCAATGAAGTGCCGGTCGTCAATGATCAATCGTTCGGCATCAACGAGAACTCCGCCAATGGCACGGCGGTCGGAACTGTCGTGGCGTCGGATCCAGATACAGGCGCCAATGGCGCTTTGACCTATGCGATTACCGGCGGTACCGGCGCGACGGTTTTCGCGATCAACCCCACGACCGGCGTAATCACCGTAGCCGACGCAAGCCAACTCAATTTTGAAGCGACGACGTCGTTTAGTTTGCAAATTCAAGTCAGCGATGGTGGCACGCCGAACCTGAGTTCCACGGCGACCATTACGATTAACTTGCTGGATGTCAATGAAACGCCCACCAACATTGCACCTGATAGCATGACATTGCCGGAAAACACCAACACGATAAACGGCTTGTCGCTGGGTGTGCTAACGGCGACAGATGTCGATGCTGCTGAAACATTCACATTTACAATTCTTCCCGGTGGAGATGCGGCTAGGTTTTCAATCGGCGGCGTGGGCTCGAATGAACTAATCTTGACCGACGGGATTTTGGATTTCGAAACGCAAAGCAGTTACAGCGTGACCGTGCGCGTCACTGACTCGGGGGGCAATTTCTACGATGAAACGGTCACGGTCGATGTTGTCGATGTTAATGAACTGCCCACAATCAACAATCAATCTTTTGCTATTGTTGAGAACACGCCAAACGGAACGGTTGTCGGATCCGTACTTGCCGGGGACCAGGACAGCGGTGCCAATGGCATACCGAGCTATTCAATCGTCGGCGGAACTGGCGCTACGGCATTCGCAATTAATAGTATTTCCGGGCAGATTACGGTTGCCGATCAATCGCAACTGGACTTCGAGTCGACCACCTCTTTCACGTTGCAAGTACAAGTCTCGGATGGCGGCATGCCGAGTTTGAGCGCAGCAGCGATCGTCGTGATCAATCTGCTAGATGGCAATGAGGTGCCGACGGATCTCATGCCCAACGGATTTACCGTCGTTGAGAATACCGACACAACGGGTGGCTTAGGTCTGGGAATATTGACAGCGACTGATCCTGATGCCTTGGACATATTTACTTATTCAATTCGGCCAGGTTTGGATGGGGCCTTGTTCAGTATCGGCGGCGGTGGATCGGACGAATTGATCCTGACCGACGGCATAATCGATTTCGAACGCCAGAACAGCTACAGCATAACGGTTCGCGTTACTGACTCGGCGGGCAATTTCTACGACGAAACGCTGTCGATCAACGTCGTCAATATCGACGAAGACCCCGTGGCGGATATCGGCGGTCCGTACACGATCAATGAGGGTAGCGGCGTTATCTTAGATGCGACGGGCTCAGCAGATCCCGAGGGGAGCCCACTGGGTTATAGCTGGGACTTGAACAATGACGGGGTCTTCGGCGACTTCGTTGGCGCGAGTCCGACCTTGGGTTGGGGAACTTTGAATAGCTGGGGTATCACCAATCAGGGAGTCCACACCATCGGGCTCCAAGTATCCGACACGGCTGGCAACACCCATTCGACGACAACGACATTGACCGTGAATAACTTGGCGCCGGCGGCTGGCAGCGACTCGGGCGTTGGTTATGAGGTGGACGAAAATAATTCCTTCATTACTGGCAACGTCTTGACGAACGACTCTGATCCCAATAGCAACGATGTTTTGTCCGTCGCGGGATTAGATTTGACCGGAACCCGCGGGTTGGTGATCGATAACGGCAATGGCACGTTTACCTATGATCCGAACGGTCAATTCGAGAATCTCAACGTCGGCGACACGGCCTTTGATTCATTCATTTACCTATTGGAAGACGAAGCTGGCGCTTCGGTATTCGGAACGGTCGTTGTGACGATATACGGCGTCAACGACGAACAATTGGTGATTGCAAATAACGGGTTGACGGTCAACGAAGCGGCGTCGAGCACGATCTCATCGTCCAGTTTATCGACAAGCGACGTGGACGACGCGACCGTCGATTTGGTTTATATCGTCACGCAAGCGACCGCGAATGGCCATTTGGAGCTGGCCGTGAACCCGGGTATTGCAGTCTCGATATTTACCCAAGCTCAAATCGACAACGGCGAGGTTCGATACTCCCACAACGGCGGCGAGACTTTGGGAGACAGCTTTAAGTTCACAGTAGATGACGGACAAGGGACCACATCGGCGGGAACTTTTATCATTGCGGTCACCCCGGTGAATGACGCGCCAACTGCCGCCGACGATTCAGCTTCCGCAACGCAAGGGATCGCGATTACGATTGACCGTTCGAGCCTTTTATCGAACGACAATGATGTCGATTCGAGCAGCTTGGCGATTCAAATTATTGCGGGGCCAGCCAACGGGATTGTCATTGCGAACGCGGACGGCTCGTTTGCTTATCAGTCGGCCATTGGGTTTTTCGGT
>JANMEB010000566.1:0-16021 GCA_031376585.1 Planctomycetota bacterium
GACGGCCTTGGGTTCAGGCTTGGTCGACCAAAGATTCAAGATCTAACGAACGGTCATTCTCTGCTCGTCGATGTTACGGACCAGAAAAATGGTGACGTAATTGATGGGAATGGCAAAGCTGGCGAAGTGCTTCCCGAACGACCTTCGGAAAGACTTTATGTGCTACTTACTCTTAGACCACCATTGTTAAAACGAACGACGGCGGTACTCGGTCGCATGATCAAATAATGACCGCAAATTGAAATCGCCAATACGCAAACCGCGACCGCTTGGCGCGGACGAATACCGTGCGAAGCCGACTTCATAAAAGAGAAATTGCCTAGTTGGCAATCTAGACTTTCAATTGGCGAGCCGAACAAGCCATCCGCCCCGCCGTCATCAATCGCAAAGTCTGGGGAGGGAACTGAACCTGGACCGGCGCTGAGGCTCAAAGCATCTTGATGTGCGCGATCGTCACTTGGCAACAGCAATCCCGCAACGCCTTCGCCGCCCTCGTTCAATTCCTCACCCGCTCCTCAACCCTCTGCACACGCTAAACAAGTACAAAAAAAGATGCGGGAGAGTCTCCCACATCTTCGAATAGAGTTCCGGAGCACTGGAAAGCGTGCTTTTTTTGACGCCGTCCTCGATTTCAAATTGTTTAGCGATTCTCTGTTGCGCTTTCCAACACTGGCGCCAATTCATTCGTTTGAACTGGGTTATTGTGCGGTCGTGAATCGTTCAGGTTTTGATTCAGGTTGTCCGTTGGAGTTGGGTACAGCTGGGGTTGATTCAGCTCGGCTGAACCGGGTGTCGTGTTAAAGTGCAAATTCATCCCTGCTGCATCGATCGTGCGAATTTGAGCGCCGGTCACGGGATACGCGTAACCAAACTGATTGTTCACCTGGGCGCCAGTAGGTGCCGCGACCATTGGACCGCAACCGCAGTTGGTTTGAACGTGCCCATAATTGGCCGATGAATATCCGGTCCCGTATGCGGGCTGAGAATACGCACCGCCGTACTGATTACCCCCATACTGAACTTGGTTGCAGCAGGCGTTTTGATTGTACGTCGCAGCGCTGCGTCGAGCACGTCGCCACCGCCAGGCAGCGGAGGCATCGCAGATGGGAATTAAGGTTCCGATCAACAGGGTTCCGAAAACGATCGAGATTCGGCAAATTTTCCAGTTCATTCTGATAATCCTCTTTCAAAAAGATACGAAACGACTTCCTACACCAGGCAAAGATCAACAACGATCTAAGTCGCCGATGACAAGTCACAGCCAACGCCGCTGGGCGATCATCGGCGGCTGGTTCAAAAAAATGCGAGACCATTCGCGATGGAATGGATCTTTGCACATTGCGAACCCGCACATCCCAAAGACACTGTGCATTGCCTGTGCCAAAAAATCAGACTTTTGCCTCAGATCGATGTTTTTGCTTAATACGTCCGCTCACGGAGCGCATTTTTCTCCAATGTCATTGACGCAGCTAACCGCTGCGCACTGCGTGATGGTTGCCGCTTTGAACCGGCGTTTCCGCTTCAAGAAACATGTCGATGATCTCTCGTCGCTTAATTGCGCCGGCGACGGCGCGTTGTCGCCGCTCCATTACGCTCCATTGATTTCGGATCCGCTGAGCGCGTTGGTGGGCCCCCTCCGCTTGGCGATGAACGTGCAATCGGGAAATGAGGAAATGGTATTCGGCTGAATACAGCGGCAGGGCAGACCTCATGCGTGGCATAAAATTTCTCATCTCGCATCTTAAAACGGCTCGACGGAGGACTCGTGTCGGGACATAGCAGTCACATTGGCAAATGCCGCGACTACGAGTGCTCGCCGGGATTTTCGTACCTTAATCGAAAGCCTATCGCGGCTTGGGGAGACATTCGTCGGTATCGGCATCACAGCTTGCGTCATCTTTTCGATTCGCGAGCCGTTCGTAGGCGTCTTTGGCTGCCAGCCGTGCCATTTCCCAACTTATACCTGTCGCGCCACCTTCATTCTCCCAGGTTTCGCCGTCCCATTTTTTCTTCAGGTCAGCTTCCCGACTTTCCCAATTGCCGTCCTCGTCGTCGTAACTTTCCCAGCCAAGTCGATATGCGGGTTCGTAGTCGTCATAGCTGTATTCGTCCGTATAGTACGGACGAGTTTTGTAGGACTTGCGCCAGTAATCAGATTCGACCGTTGGATTAATATTCTCGGCGATAGCTTTTCCTGCGTAGGCGCCCGCCACGCCGCCGACAATGGCCCCTGCGACGGTGCCAATCGGTCCAGCCAAGCTACCGGCGGCGGCACCCACTGTGGCACCGCCGACTACGGCGCCTGTTCCAGCCCCAACGGGGTGGGCACCAGGCTCGCGCGTGATTGGATCCTCATTTCGAAGTTGGCTGCGATTTTCGTCCTGCGAACGGCTTTTACTCGTTTTCATTGTGTTGCCTTTCAGAAGTTATCAAGAAACTGTGATTCGGTTCGTCTTCTCCAAAAAACGATTTGGATCAGTGCTAGAGCACTTCGTGTACCAATGCAACGTGGAGAATGCGCGCAATCGCAGTCGGAAGGAAAAACCAATTCAAAAACTTTGCTGAAATCGGTAAGGGTCGTTCGCGGGTGCAAGCGATCGTGTCTTCACATTTGGTCGATCAAGGTTCAGGGTGACGTCAACACGACCATTTCGCAGATTCCATCTCTTAAAAACGAACGCACTCATTTTTCGAAGCTCATCACAAATGAAATTTTTTTGTAATTCGATCGGTAGATGAGCGGCGCGAATTGGTCGCCGAAAGGCCATTCTGAGTGCTTTCAAATCGAAAACAGCCGAACGCGTTGTCTCATGTACGGCACGGACAGATTGGATTTAATAACAGAATTTCAAATTCTCTCCGTGAGACTGCCTTATACGAGTGAGAATTGCACTTTCGAGTGGCTCGACTAGTCGACGCTATCGTGAATTCAAGCACGACTTAGTTTGCGGAACGCAACTTGCAAGTCGGTGATCCTTATTGGCGCCTGACGCAACTGTTCGTTGCAATCAAACAAGACTGAGTAGTCAAGTCTAGGTGGCAGACGTAAACGTGGTTTCGTTCGCTTAGCGGACGGCACCGGTTCGACGGGCATTACAATTTGTCCCGTTCGCCAAATCTACTCGACGTGGTCCCAAATGATCAGGCAGAATTTGGATTAGATTTTCAGATCAGGAGAGCTGTTTATGTCAAAGATTTACACGGGATTGGTGGCGTTCTTGCTCGTCGTTGGTTCAATCAAAGTAGGGGTCGCACAACAAACGCAGCCCCTCGACCGCCAAAATCAAAATGAGGTCGCTCGTTCCGATGGTCAGGCGAAATTTGATCGACCCATGGTGGAGTTTTTCGCTTCGAAGCTGGTTTTGTGCAACAACGCTGCGATACAAGCTGGACAAATGGCGGCAAAGAAGGCGACCAACAGCGAAGTCAAGCAATTTGCTGAAATGTTGGCGACCGATCACGCCAAATTTAATGCGCGCCTCAAGCCATTCGTCGCAAGTTACGGCGATCAATCCATTGCTGCGACCGAAACGACAAATACCAATAATCCATTAGCCATTGCTGGAGATAAAGTGAGGGTTGATCAAGACTCCTCCATTTCCAAAACCCAAAAGGAAACAAGCTTGCGGGTTGACGCCCAGACGACGTTACAGAGTCTGTACGAAGTCTGCGAAGAAGCCCACAAAAATCACATGGCTGCCTGTACAGCAATGTTGACCAAGAAGAGTGGCAACGAATTCGACAAGGCCTTCGTTGGTTCTCAAATCGTTGGACACATGCAGTTATTGGCCGAACTCAAAGCACTAGATAGCCGCTCAGGCAGTGACTTTCAAACCGTAATTCGCGAAGCGACAAAATCGGTTGAATCCCACATGCAAGCCGCCGAAGGTCTTTGTAAGACTCTAGAGGGACAAAACGAACGAGCTGACACTAGCAATCGGTAGTGCTTCGTTAGCCTAGAATTTGAGAAAGGGCGTAATAACCCCAGTCGTCGGTGCTCTGAGCCTGGTGGATGCGCGTGGCGCATGGAAAACAACCCGGTTCGAGGTAATGACGAATTACTTGTTTGCTTTCCTTCCAGCTTCACCGAAAATTGGGCGGCCCAGATCTTTCTGGGCCGCCATTTTCGTACGATGAACGTCACAGTTCATTTCTCTATCGCTGAGCGTCGGCTGCACGGCACGATGATTGGGGCGAGAACCGGGCGTTTCATAGTCTTTTCTAATTGAAGAATTCAGACGTGGGGATCGCCAGCTTGCACGATGTCTCCGGAAGCGGTTTTCGGCATGTCCTTTGCTCAACGATTCATGCAAAACCAATCACCGACTGCGAGCGAACTCCAATGACCTATGACGTGCGCGATTACCGGCTTCCAATAATGGGTTATGATCGCTCGCGTGGACGGGACAATTTAAAGGGACGAGATAAACGCCGCAAACAGTCAATTCACAGTAATGGCGAGACACACACCATGGAATCAACCTGCTTGGTCAAAAAAGAAGATGTCTTAGCGAGACTTGGCGGCGATGAGGCCTTGTTGCACGAAATCGTGCAAATGTACTTCGAGGACTATCCGGGACTTTTGGCACAAGTTGAGCGAGCGATTGACGAAAGCAATGTGACGACGCTCACTCAAGCCGTGCATGATCTAAAGGGTTTGCTGAGCAATTTTTCGTCGCGTCAGGCGACGGCGGCGACACAATCACTTGAACAAGCGGCCAAGCTTAACCAACTAAACGATGCCCCAGCTCGTTTGGAAGTCCTTCGCCAGGAAATAACGCGATTGAGCATCGTACTGAATGAATGGCTCGTTCCCAGTTAAATCGCATTCTTTTTGAACGCGACGCTTGCCTGAAGCAAATCCAAATCTTCAGTCGACAGATTTTTTCTCGCGATCGCTCGTGGCCGCTTGAGCTACGGAGCGGCGGCCATGGGACTTTAGCACATTGATCAACTGTTGCGCATCGACTGGTTTGGGAAGAAAATCGGTAAAGCCCGCTTGAATACACTGAGACCGATCGTGGTTCGACACATTGCCAGTCAGGGCGATAATAGGAATCGAGCATCCGGCAGATCGCAATTGCCGCGTCGTTTCCAAACCATCGAGTTCCGGCATTTGCACGTCCATTAGAATCAGATTCACTTCGCCCGATTCGATCACAGGCCGCGACATCAGTTCGAGTGCCTGACGGCCGTTTTCAGCGAAAATAACCTCGGCGCCTGTGCTTTCAATAAAGCACTGGGCCAAACGCCTGATATCGCGACGATCGTCCACGACGAGAACTCGCAAGTTTGAAATTTCAGGTGTATTGCGGCGGTCGGCTTCGTTAAAGGACGCCACTCCAGAAACGGCATTGCCAGCGATTGAAACTGCAATGGCGTCGTCAGCCATATCCTCGGGAATTTGGCCCGGAATGTAGCACGAAAAAATGCTGCCATGCCCAATTTTACTCTTGATCGTAATCTCGCCACGCAGGGCGATTGCCAGCCGCTGACTAATTGCCAATCCGAGCCCGAAGCCTCCAGACACCTGAGCGACCGACGAATCCAATTTCTCAAACGGATTGAAGAGTCGTGACTGTTGCTCCGCATTAATGCCAATTCCGGTATCGACGACCTCAAAGCAAATCTGCTTTGATTCAGGGATCCAATGTGCAGAAAGCGTCACCGATCCTTGATTTGTAAATTTGATCGCGGTGGCCACAAGGTTGACCAGGATTTGTCGAAGGCGCGTCGGGTCACTCAAGATTGCTAGAGGCAGGCGATCTCCAAAGTGCACCTGGAGGCTAAGTGATTTTTGAGTCGCTTGCGCATCCATGGCTAAGCGTACTTCTTCCAGTAATTGCGCTGGATTGAAGGAATTTCGCTGAAGGACTAGCCGCCCCGCTTCGATCGTTGAAAACTCCAACGCTTCATTAATCAACTCAACCAATGCGTTACCATTTCGCAGGATTGCAGATATTTTTTCCCGTTCGAGTTCATCATGCGGGACAAGCAATTCTGCAAAGCCTAAAATGGCGGCCAAAGGGGATCGAATTTCGTGGCTAAGTGTCGCAAAAAAATCGCAAATGGCCTCGCTTGCCGAATTCGCGGCAATCCTGGACTCTTGCAATGTTATTTTGCCTTCATTCAAGTCCGCGGCTGGTTGTTGATAAGATCCCGTCATGTCATTCAACGCATCGGATGAGGTTTATTACCCAATAGATGATACATCAACGGAATGCAAAAACGGCCGGGTTGGGGGGCCACCTCATTTTTGTGCGCACGGCAGCGTTAATACTTTCGTGTTGGAAAAAGGTTGTTTCGCCTCGTGGCCGACGCTTTTCTGCTCCACAATAGTGCTGTCGGCTTTGGAAAATTGACGTACTGCCCATTGCCAATCGAGAACCCCTCGTAACAATGACCCCACGGCAAAGTTTTGCAACCTTTAAAAGGGGACTCTCGATGCGAAACTGTGCCACTGCATTTCTTGGCGTAGCCGTTCTGCTTGGGCTATGTCGTGCCGAATCGGCACAAGCCGATTTGGTCGCCTATTGGAACTTCAATGGGCTATCCAATAACACTAACAACGGAACGACTTACGCGCCGGATCAGGGTGCCGGATTGATCACGCTGGTTGGGTGGACTGACGGAGGTATTTCCTCCAAGTCAGGGTCGCTAATCAATGCGATTGGGGCCGACCCCGCTGGACAAGCCTTGGACCTGAGTGGCGAAGCCAACGTTAGCGCGATGATGGTTTACTCGTTTAACATGGCGGGACTTGTCGATCCCATTCTGACGTTTGCCGACCGTCGAGGTGGTCAGGGTTTTACCGACATCCAAGTCTCTTGGTCGACCGACGGGGTGATGTATACTGATTTCGGCACGCCATTCGAGCCAAGCACGGGCAACTACGCCCTTCGCACATTGGATTTTTCTAGCGTCGATGCGCTTGACGGCTCGGCGACCGCGTTCATCAAGTTCACCTTTGATGGAGCAACCAATCAGAGCGCATTTTACAGGCTGGACAACGCGCAGATCAACGCGGGCACTGCTGCCATTCCAGAACCGTCAGGCGTGATCGCTAGTGGTGCAATCGTTGCCTTGTTGCTTGGTTTTGGGTTGCGACAGCGGAATCGCCCTGCACAAGTAAGCCAAGCCTAATGCGGCAATAACTTCGGTCCTTCAAACAAGCCTTCTTTCGCCGTGCAAGCGAAAGAAGGTTTTTTTGTTCGCGTCAGCAATACAGTCAACCAATTTCAATCCGACATGCGTGCGGTCCGTAAAAGGCCACTGGCAAACAAGTGAATCTATGCCACTTGCTGAACTTTACGATAACCAGCCCGCAAGCTGTGGATGGCGGACGGCCACTGTGGCTGGCAAACAGTCTTTGCAATTCCTGGCGGAGTGTAAACGCCTCGCAGCCAATTGAGCTTTGCGTTCAGTTCAAAGTGAATTGCGCAATCTGAGATCGAGTTGCGCTGTAGTACCCTCAGGTATTTTCCATTCGCACCGCATTAGCAAGTCTTTTGCTCGGAACGAACGCTCTCGCGTCGACTAACGCCGGATGATAGGAGTCCGTTTACGCTCGCTTCGAAAGCGATTTGATTCAGCTTCATTCAGTAGCGTGAACCGCATTGGCACACAAACTGCGTTAAGCAGTCCGCAAGTCCGAGGAGTTCAAACTGAGAGTGGGAACGTGTCATGTTTCTGTGGGCACTGATTATTGCGATTACAGCCCTAATCGGTGGTGCGGTTGGATATTGGGGACGTGTTGGAGCCGCCGCAGAAGTCGCCCGCGATTTATTACTTGTTCTCACCGTCGTCTTCACATTTGTGTTGATTGGCGCCCTGCACGCACGTGGTATTTGAAACGAACGAATCTGGAGCAATGAACCAATCCTGGAAACGGGGATCAGGTCCTCGCGAGCACCGAAACGATTAACTTACTTTGCCGTGGTTATTGGTGTTTGTTATTGGGGACCTGATCCCTTTCTCCACTAAACAAGCGTCTTAAAACTTTAGAAAAAGGATTCAACATGAAATTTATCTTCTTCGGAATTCTCTGCGTCTTGGCGATGGGGTGCACTGAGAGTAATCCGGTGGGAACAAGCAAATCGGCGGATCGTACTAACACCGGGGTTAACGTCCGTGACCGTGACGGCAAAACTAAAACGTCGTTGGACCAAAACGAAAACCAAGCAGATATCAACATCACTGCCGACATCCGAAAGCAGATCGTCGATACGAAAATGTCGGTCGCTGCACAAAACGTCAAGATTGTCACACAAGATGCCATGGTGACTCTGCGTGGGCCGGTGGATAGCCAACAGGAAAAGGAGCGGATCGGGGAAATCGCTTTGAGTGTTGCTGGCGCCAACAAAGTTGACAACCAATTGGAAATCAAGAACTAGCATCGAACTTTTGAACTCTTTACTGAGGAGCACACGTGGAAATTCTCGCACACACAATGATTCCCCTAGCCGCTATTGGATATTCCCTGGTGTGGTTGCTGGCCGGAGGGGGTATCGTCGGTGCGGTCGTCATCTTCGTCGTCGCAAAAATGATCGGGAAATAAACTGCCTTACAATGCCGCCTTGCGAACAAGACGATTAACGAGCAAGCAAATTTACAACCAATTTCTTTAAGGAACATTTCATGTCAACATCCATTTTTTGCACCGCAAACGCTTCTCAAACCGAGACGATCATCCGCAATTTGAAGGCTGCGGGATTTTCGGGCAACGACATATCCGTCTTGATGGCGGACAAGGGAGATACGAAAGATTTCGCACTGGAACAAAACACCAAAGCGCCAGAGGGTGCGGCAACCGGAGCGGGAACAGGGGCCGTATTAGGAGGTACCTTGGGCTGGCTTGCCGGAATCGGGGCATTGGCAATTCCGGGCCTCGGCCCATTTATTGCAGCAGGCCCGATCCTGGCCGCTTTGAGTGGCGCGGCGGTCGGTGGCACCGTCGGCGGCTTGACAGGCGCTCTTGTCGGAATGGGTATCCCGGAATTCGAGGCCAAAAAATATGAAGGACAGGTGAAATCGGGAAACTCTCTCGTTTCGGTACATTCGGACGATAGTGGCGAGACACAACGCGCCAAAGAAATCTTCGTCCGAGCCGGTGCGACGGATATTACATCTGCTGGTCAGATCGCGGTCGGCGGCAGCGATCGGGCGTCGACCGCGGAAGCGCCGTATATCAGTGAACGCCGACCAGCGGCTTCATCTCCGCCTCGAATGTAGGTAACGATGAAATTGATCGGCGCGCCGACAATCGGTGCGCCGATTTTTCTTTTTTTTAATTGAACCATGGAGAATCACATGAAACTTGAAACGCTACACGATCTATATGTGAACGAACTCAAGGACCTCTATAACGCAGAGCACCAGCTTCTTAAGGCGTTGCCCAAGATGGCGAAAGCCGCTTCCGACCCCCAGTTGGTCAAAGCGTTCAATGACCATTTGATAGAAACGACGGGTCATGTCGATCGGTTGGAGAAGATTTTCAAAAACCTCGACGCCAGCCCCAAGGGTAAGAAATGCAAAGCCATGGAGGGGCTTCTTGAAGAAGGCAAGGATGTCATGACGGACGACGCCGATCCGTCGGTAATGGATGCGGCCCTCATTGCCGCGGCGCAACGAGTCGAGCACTACGAGATGGCCGGGTATGGATGTGTGCGAACGTTCGCTCGTTTGCTCGGCGACGAACACGCGGCCGGCTTGTTGCAGAAGACGTTGGATGAGGAAGGAGCCGCCGACAAGAAACTAACCAAATTGGCCGAGACGGTTATCAATGTCGAGGCCGTCGCTCCAAGGGTCAACGGCTAGAACGCCTATTGCGAAACGGCGACGTCGGATTTATCGGCATTCGCCAGAATTCCGTCCAGCGGAAAGATCTGGGGCGACGATAGCAATTTTTGCTTTCCATTCCACGCGGTCTTCATTGGCTAGGCAATCTTCATCCGAAAGATTGAAATTGAAGGCCTTCCGGGCTTGCGCGGATGACACGCCTTGTATATCTGCTATGATACGCGTAGTCGCAAAACAAATCGGTATAATTTCGATCTGTTTCGAATGGGATTCGCGCGATTGTTTGGCCAAACCTTGCGCAGGGATATGACTCCAACGCATTCTTGTGCGTTTTATCCAGCGGTGCCATGTGAGTGAATCCTAAGCCACGATGCTAGCGAGTTAGCCAGTCGTTCGGTTTTCAACAATCTTGATTCGATCTCAGTGTGAATTTCTGAGTTCGGGATAATTATGAAGAAATTACTTGTCATCGACGATGATCGAACGGTATTGCGACTGGTGCAAAAGGCATTCCATGACGCTCCGATTGAAATCTTCACGGCAAGTACTGCCGATGCGGGAATGAGATTGATTCACGAGCAGCGCCCCGATGTATTGTTGCTCGACATCTTGTTGCCTGGCTCGAGTGGGATCGAGCTGGCGCTACAGATACGAAAACTTGACTCGAAGCTGCCTATTATTTTTGTAACCGTCTCGGACGACAGCGGCACGGCCATCGAGGCGATGAAGCTGGGTGCGTACGAATATTTGCTAAAGCCTCTCGACGTCAACGCAATTCAGAAGTTGGTCGAACGCGCGTTGGAAACTCGCCGCTTGATGCTGGCCCCCGTGGTTATGCAGGAGAGTGACGAACTTCCGTTGAACGGCGACGCGATAATCGGTCGTAGCTCAAAAATGCTGGACGTGTATAAGCAAATTGGCCGCGTTGCTGGGCAGGACGTCGCGGTACTGATCCGAGGCGAGAGCGGAACAGGCAAAGAGCTTGTTGCGCGTGCGATATATCATCACGGTCCCCGAAAAGAGAAGTGTTACCTAGCCGTAAATTGTGCCGCGCTGAGCGATACGCTACTAGAGAGCGAGCTTTTTGGCCACGAAAAGGGGGCCTTCACCGGAGCCGATCGACAGCACATCGGCAAGTTTGAACAATGCAATTATGGCACAGTGTTTCTCGATGAAGTTGGCGACATGTCGCCTTTGACACAAAGCAAGATTCTTCGATTGTTGCAAGAAAAAAAATTCGAACGGGTGGGCGGCAAAGAGACCATCAGCGTCGACTCTCGAATTATTTCGGCGACGAACCGCCCACTCGAATCAATGATTGAGAACGGCCAGTTTCGGCTCGATCTATATCACCGACTGAATGCCTTTGAAATTAATCTTCCCCCGCTTCGTGAACGCGAAAACGATATCGAATTATTAATCAATCATTTTTTGGCGATTTTCAACCGGCAATTGCAAATGGGCATCACGGGGTTTTCTGCCGAAGCCTTGGATTGTCTCAAGGCGTACCCTTGGCCAGGCAACGTGCGCGAACTGCAGAGTGTGATTCGCAAGGCGATGCTAATGTCGACAGGCCCGGTTATCGTCCCCGAGTCTCTGTCCAAGGAATTGTTTGCCAATGAATTTTCAAATGACTTGGGCGCCAACGCACCATTATTCGAAAGTTCTGACGAATCGTTCAATCTTGAGCGATTTATCGCCCAGCGACTTCAAACGGACTCGCCCAATCTGTATGCCGAGTGCCTCGCCGAGATGGAGCGCTACTTGATTCGGCAAGTGTTGCAAAATCATTCAGGCAACCAATCGCGGGCCGCCGAACAATTGGGAATCACTCGAGGTAGCTTGCGCAACAAGATCCGAGCCCTGGGAATCAGTATTGAATTTGTCGTTGTAGATAGTCTCATCTAGGAATGTCGCCTGCAAGTTCAATGTCGTTTTGGCATTGAATACGTGCCAATATCCGCAGTGGATCAATTCCTGCGATGGTTCTGCGCTGTACGGTTGTTCATTTTCGTAGTAGACGCGGCCGAATCGCTCCCGCCTGATGTTTGGGGCCGGTCCGAACATTCAGTCGTCCGTTCGGTAAGCCGTCTCAATCGACGCCTTACCCTCCTCTGCGGTTCCAATAATATCCGCCACCTCCACCAAACGGAAGCAACAACACGATGACCAGAATGATTAGCCCCGGCGTACTCATGCTCTATCTCTCCCTTTGGCGAAACCAGAATGGCCTTTGCCCTAAACCGCACGCCTCGCGCCTCATGGCCTAGTGATGTCAGCAAACGACGTTCCAATAAAATGCTTTTTGGCGATTGGATTCAAATTCACGGATTCGCGATGAGGTGGAGAAAGCAAAAAAATTAAAAGGCATTTTTTTTCGCTCAAGCCGACGTTCGATTGAAGTCGGCCGAATTCAACCCGCGCGGCCTAATTATTTTGAGAATGCCTAGCCTTTCGGAAGTTATTTGGCTTGAACGATGACGCGGATTTTTTTATGCCTGGCGTCCTCGATGCGGCACAATAAATTACGGGGCGTCGATGGTGCGTCTGCTTCTGTCTTGCTTCAGCTGGAAATGGAATTTGTTCCCTGATGAGTTAGCATAACCTGATCGGAGGAATGAATCATGGCCAGGACGCGAAGGCATTTACGGTAGAGCAGAAAGCCGAAGTGGTTCGGCGGCATTTGGGGCAACAAGAATCGGTTTCGAAACTGGCCGAAGAATTGGGAGTTCAGCCCAGCCAGATTCATTTATCGGTGAATCAAGACTGAACCAAGCGTCACGAGTATTCCACAAGGCACTTCAGCGACCCCGGAGAGAAAGCAGGCTTGGAGATGATGTATATTGAGCCGAGTAGTCCGTGGGGAGAATGGTTATGCTGAATCGTTCTTCAGCTGACTGCGCTACGAGCTACTCAACTGCCAAGAGTTCGCAAACTGGCCGAGGCGCCGTGGTTCGCTCGCCAACGCTTGTACGAACACAACGAGGAGCGACCGCACAGCAGCTTGGGTTACTAGACCCCCTCGGAGTTCGCCGCCGGCTGTGCGAACTCCGTTCGCACAGCCGAAACATTGAAGAAGCAACCTTAACTATTCAACAACCCATACTCTTATAACCCCTGGTACAGAAAACGGGGGAAGGCCCAATCCGATAACCGTAACGCGGATAGCGACGAACCAACTCGTGCATCCGAGTCAACATCCGCTCCTCATCCCCGGTGTCGCTCTTGGCTCGATACCGCTGCGTGCTCCGCGCCATGTCCAAAGCCTAGCAGGCCCGACGCTCCGATACTCCGCAGTGTCGCGGAATATGCCACACCACGGCTCGATAGCCCGCCGGGCAAAGAAGTTTCCTTTGAGGGCCTCCTACAAGACGTCTTTGTCCAAGGTCAGATCCGCGATGACTTTTTTCAGCCGACGGTTTTCTTTCTCAAGCTGGTTCAGCCGCTTCGCCTCTTCCGACTTCATTCCGCCGTATTGGTTTTTCCAGCGATTGAACCATTTGCCCAATCGTCTAGCCAGCCGCCAGCATCGCGTCGGTCACCCGAAGCTTCTGCACGATCTGGTCCGGCGAATGCCGATTTCTTCCACTCTTGGTCATCTCGAGTCTCCAGGCCTTTCGGGCCGCTGAGACTCTGATAACTCCGGGATCAGTTTTTGGGGAGCACCCCAAACTCATTTAAGCGATTATTTCCAGCGAGTGATCGAATGCGTCTTTCCATCAAGATCAATTCGCGACGCCATTACGACTTGGTGATCATGCGATTGCACCGGTACGCCATAAACCACAATTTGTGATTGTGGTGCGACAGTGATTTTCAACGCATCCACAGGCCCTAAATCCACTAGCTGATTGCCGGATTGTGTCTCGATGACAACCATGGAATGAGGAGCGTCGTCAATTTTGATCTGTTTTACTTCTTTCACGGTCCCGCTGAAGGAGGGGAGTGCGCGTTGGATACGAATCTCCTTTTCGGAAATGGTAGCGGTCTCGGCCATCAAGATATTCATTTCGCCAATTCGTTCCATGTATCCAGTCGCTGTAATTGCAATGCTGGCCTCAATTCCAACATTGGAGAATGCTTTATCCGGACCTAAATCCACGATGACAATGGAATCATCCTTCTGTTTTACGCGGGCGGCAAGCGATACGACTTTGTTGACTTGAGTTTTCTTTGTGGCTTCTATCGTTCCAGTGACCGTGTGTCGCTTTGAATCCCGAGGTGAATTGTCAAAATCGTCTTTGGTTTCGACGGTGCTAAAGTCATAGCGATCAAATTCATCAAATCGCCCGTCGTGATCGCTATCGCGATAACGTCCATACGTCTCGTAGACGCCATCGTTATTACTGTCGTAGTAGCGAACAGCTCCGCTATAATCCGTTGCCGTGTTCTCAGAGTACGTGTAATAGCTCGGCGAATATGTGTAGTAATCGTAGAACCAAACATCTGCCGTAGCGTTCGGGTCTTTGAAACCGAACAGAACTCGCTCGGCTGCATTAGCGGTTCGTAGCGCCGTCTCTACCACCGGACGCACCGGTTGAATTTGATACTGCTGAACCCAGGGGTTAATTTGTCCCCAGGTATCGGCTGTATAATAATCGGCGCGATTGATCATTCGTGAGGCCTGCCGATCTAATTGCCGTGAGTTTCGCTCGATTCGCCGGGCCTGCGCCTGCGTTACATCGGGCAACATCACCAAAGCGCTGGCTAAGGCCAATAGGAACAATACGGTACGTTTCATCTTGTATCTCCATTCACTGAAGCAAATTAACGGACAGAAGTAGCCGCAAAGCGCGTACCTTGAAATCTCCTGCACATCTACCGCGCACATAACGCAAAGTGTGTGCCGTGAACTAGGCGCAAAGCATTTTGCTGCATTAACCCAATAGAACACGAACTGATCCCAGCCGAATTACAAAAAATGAAAGTTCATCAACCGCCGCGGTCTATTTACGACCAAGTGCATATGACTGGGGTGCTCCCCAAAAGGTACTTGTTTAGAGGGTGGAAACTGATCTGGACAGGGAGCGGTGGTTTGGTGCAGGTTTTTGGGGATGAGCGAAACGGATTCCCAACACGATTGTCCGCGATGCGGCGAGTTGATTCGACAATACGAGCGGCGTATTGCGGAACTCGAAAGTCCGGGGACGAGTACGGCCCGAAGGCCTTTCGAGCGGCCATTTCGCCGGAACAGATTACGGAAACCTGCGAAGCTGGGTTGCCGGATGCTTGTCCCGAGTGTCACTCGACCCGGCTCAAGAAAACGCACGTCGCACAACAATACCAGGTCGAGATTCCCGTCAAGCCGATTTACCGTCAGTTCAATATTGAAGTCGGTTGCTGCGCCTGCTGTGGCGTGCGGGTTCAAGGACGGCACGAATTGCAAACCAACGATGCGTTAGGAGCGGCGGCTTCGCAGATCGGGCCGCGAGCTCAAGCGCTGAGCGTACTGCTCAACAAGGAATTGGGGCTTTCGTACGGAAAGATTCAAAAACTGTTTCAACGCTGTTTTCGGGATGCCTTCTCCAGTGCCGCGCGATTCCCCCGCACGCTGATCCGACTATTTCAGGCAGCGTTGGGCACACGCGATCTCCACTGTGAAGGTCAATTGTCGCAGCGCAGTGTGGATCGCCGCTGCGACAACTATTTGCGAACGCTGATGCGACTTATTTCCGGTGGCAAGCGCAATCGACAAAACGAACGATTAGCCAAGCACCTCTGGAAACATCGGGACCAAATCTTTACGTTTCTCATGGAGGACTCGATCGACGCCACCAATTGGCGAGCCGAACAAGCCATCCGCCCCGCCGTCGTCAATCGCAAAGTCTGGGGAGGGAACTGGACCTGGACCGGCGCTGAGGCTCAATGCACCTTGATGTGCGCGATCGTCACTTGGCAACAACAATCCCGCAACCCCTTCGCCGCCCTCGTCCAATCCCTCACCCGCTCCTCAACCCTCTGCACACGCTAAACAAGTACGACGCAACATCCGCCGAAACGCAAGCTCCTGACGCCGCCATCAATCGGAAGTACGAAGTTGGCGAGCTTCTCAGGCGGCTCAAATCAGAATTGCCAAGAATCGAAAATCCTCGGGACGAATTCTTACGGCAATTATCTATCCGCGCCGAAATGGATGTTACGACAACTGACCCTTGGGCCAAGCAATCGTCATCGTTGTTGGATGGCGGAAACGTGAAATGGTTGGACCATTCGAGTTTTGGAC
>JANMEB010000599.1:0-3894 GCA_031376585.1 Planctomycetota bacterium
CTATCGACTTTGGACCTGACGGCCGATTGTGGGTCGCGGAGATGCTCGACTACACGCGGCCGGTCGACGAAGAGTTTACGCCACACGGCCGGATTCGATTTCTCAACGACGACGACGGGGACGGCCATTTTGATCGGGCCACGGATTTCTTGGATGGTTTGCGTTTTCCAACCGATGTCAAAGTCTGGCGAGACGGAGTCTTGGTGTGCGACGCGCCAGATATCATTTTCGCCGCCGACCGCGATGGTGACGGGCGGGCCGAAATTCGCGAAGTCTGGTTCACCGGCTTTGCCACACACAATCCGCACGGGCGGGTCAACGGATTGCGGTTTGGATTGGACGGCTGGGTGCATGGTTCCGGCGGCTTGTTCGGGGGCAAGATAAAAAACAAGCACGGAGTTGAAGTCGACATTGAAAACCGCGACTTTCGGATGAAACCGGACGAAGGGATCATCGAAGGAGCGATGGGTCAAACGCAACAAGGGCGTCCGCGCGACGATTGGGATAATTGGTTTGGCTGCACCAACAGTGCGTTGCTGTTGCATTATCCGCTACGAGAGGAATACGCACGGCGCAATCCGCATGTTGCGCTGCCACCCACGATCGTCTCGGTTCCGGACGAAACCCACGGCGAGCAGCTTTATCCGCCGAGCGATCTTGTGATGTTCACGCTCACCGGCGCGCCGGGGCGGCCGACGTCGGCTTGCGGTGCGGAAATCTACCGAGACACCTATCTCGGTCAAGAGTATTACGGCAACGCGTTTGTCTGCGAGCCCGTCAATCAGCTTGTCCACCGAATGATCCTTCGCCCAAATGGCTGCACGTTTTCCGGTTCGCGGCACCCAAGCGAAGCCAATTCCGAATTTCTCACGTCGACCGATCGTTGGTTTCGGCCAGTGCAAGCCCGCACGGGGCCGGACGGTGCATTGTGGATTGTCGATATGTACCGCTACGTGATCGAGCATCCTCGCTGGATTCCGCCGGAGACGATTAAGGAACTCGATTTGATGGCAGGCCAAGGCATGGGGCGGATTTATCGAGTCGTGCGTAAGGTCAACCCTCCTTCTAGGCCGCCGCGATTGGAGTCTCTGAGCGATGACGATTTGGCGAAAGCAATTGACAGTTCCCACGGCGTGCAGCGCGATTTGGCTGAACAAATATTGATTTGGCGGAAGCCGAAGGACGTGCCGCTAGAACTTGGTTTGATTCTTCGATGGGGAAAAACGCCGGCGGCGCGGATTCAGGCTGCTTCGACGCTCGCCGCGCTGGGCGAACTCAGCGCGGACCAAGTTCGACTCCTCTTGAAGGATGCCTCCGGCGAGGTGCAGCGTTTGGCGGTCCGTTTTGCGGAGCCATTTCTTGCGAATGACAAAGAATTGACCTGCGATATCGTGCACATGATCAACCGTGCGCCCATAATAAACGGCAAATCAAATCTCAACACAGCCTTCCTCGCTCAAGTCGCAAATTCGGCGTCATTTGAAACTGGCAAGGCATTCAGTTACGCGATGAGTCACCATACCGCGAAGCTAAGAGATGATGTCTATGTTCAATCCGCAATTCTCAGTTCGATCAACGCGGGGAATGCCGTCGAGACAATGTCGATGTTTGGCAAGATCAATCGAAGTGGGATAAAAACCTCGGCAAGACGACTCAAAGAATCTTTGGATTGGCGGGACGAATTTGCGTTTCGCGTCGCGAAAGTAGCAGCGTCGACGGTTCGTCCGGAAGATTTCAAACGGCTTTTTCAATTCGTCCTTTCGGATCGCGATATCTTTGGAGACGATGAGGCCAATTTCGAGGACTTGAATGTCGGGGTTTGCTGGCAGAATTTGGCAACGTTTTTGGACGCAATAGAGAATCGAATGCTCGACATACGCGAGTGCATCGGCGAAAGTAAACAAAAAATATTCGTTGACGTCATAAACGCGGCCAATGAAAGTCTTGCCAATGTTGACGTTCCAGCACAATGGCGCGTTGCCGCAATCGAACTTATGGGCCGACAATTCGATCCTTCAGTTGTAAAGGACTCTGAAAAGCTTCCAGAAAAATTCTTGGCCCTAACGGCATCGACCCATCCCCCCAAAATTCAATCGGCCGCATTGAATGCCTTGCTCCGCTTTCAGCCTGAGGAAGCGGTTGGGAGAATTATCGGGCAATGGAACCAATTTACTCCGCGACTGCGGCAAGAAGCCATCGATCTTTTTTTGACGCGCGACGTTTGGATGACAGAATTGATCGGCGGAATGGAACGTCACGCAGTAAACATCGGCGATTTTGATGCGGCGCGGCGTCAGAAATTGCTGGAACATGAGAACGCGGAGTTTCGCGCACGGGCGGAAAAACTCTTCGGCGCTGTCGCCAGTCCCAACGAACTCGTGAAAACCTGGGAACCGACGCTCGCTTTGACCGGCGATGTGGAACGTGGACGAATCGCGTATGTGAAGGTCTGTTCGGTGTGCCACGTTTTGGATGGCGTCGGATTTGACGTAGGACCGGATCTGGCCGCTCTCACGACAAAAACTCCGCAGTCCATTCTCGTCTCCGTGCTCGATCCCAACCGCGAAGTCGACGGGCGCTACCTGAGCTACAACGCGCTACTGGCGGATGGAAAGACCATCTCGGGATTGTTGGTGAGCGAAACGGCGACCAGCGTGACTCTGCGCGAAAAAGGGGGCAAGGATCACGTTCTCTTGCGGCAGGATCTGGACGAACTGCGAGCCACACAAAAATCCGTAATGCCGGAAGGATTGGAAAAAGACCTCGACCAGCAAGCGATGATCGATATCATCGCCTACCTGATGCCGCAGCGGACTCGCCCAAAGTCGTTTGCTGGAAACCAGCCAATAGTCATTCGTACCGAAGGGGATGGATCGCTCGTAATGTCGGCCACGACGGCCGAGATCTATGGTGGACCGATCGTGTTCGAATCACCATTTCTCAACATTGGCTATTGGCAGGATACAAATGATCACGTTGGGTGGCCGATCGAGTTATCGGAGCCACACACCTTTGTTCTTCATTTGGAATACGCTTGCGCGGTGGACTCGGCGGGAAATCCATTCCGCATCGATGGATTTACGTCGCCGATTCGCGGCACCGTTGCTTCGACAGGCGATTGGTCAAATTATCAATCGCTGGAGCTTGGCCAAGTCACTTTGCTCGCTGGCCGCAGTTATGTGAGCGTACGCTTTGACGGGCCGAAAAAATCGCACTCGCTGATGGACTTACGCGAGTTGAAACTCGTTCCAGTTCAAGCTGACAAGGCAAAAGCCTCCGAGAAACGATGACACCATTCCGCAGTCATCGACTTTCGTCGCTAACTCCACAGACCTGTTTGCGAAATGTTTGACTCACGACGAAGTTTGGTAAGGCTTGCCAAAAATTCGTGCTGCCGCGCGCGGACTGCAGGTTGGTTGTAGAGCTTTTCGGCCAGCCAGTACAATCCGCGGCGCAATTCTTCTGCCGACATGTTGTTCGGCAAAAAATTAACGTCATACAAAGTACAAAGATCCCAGCGACCGGGTTGAATAATTCGACCTTCAGCCAGGAGGCGATCGTACAATGGCGTGCCGGGAAAAGGAGTTAACACCGTGATTTGCACGTCGAACGGTTGCGTTTCGTTGACGAAGTTCAAAATACTCTCAAACACATCCGGGCCGTGACCGTCGAAGCCCAAGACAAAACAAGCATTGACGGCGATTCCGTGCGACTGAATTCGCGCGACGGCCTCCCGATTACGGTCTGCTTGGCGGGCTTTGAAGTCCGTGCGCAATTCGACGCCGCGCAGCGATTGCGAGTCGGGACTTTCGAAGCCAATTAAGACTTGGCGACAGCCAGCCTCAAACATTGCAGTCAGCAATTCGGGATCATCCGATACGGTTACATCCGTTT
>JANMEB010000639.1:0-10078 GCA_031376585.1 Planctomycetota bacterium
TTATGGACGGGAATTCGCCCGAATTGCTCGATAATATCGCAACTGTCGATCGTGAGCCGACAAAAGCCTTCGCTGCGGACTTGGGCTTTCCCATTGTCGCCAATCAAGCTGCTCGTCAAATCAACGTGCGATGCGCCGCCGACACTGACGCCGCTGCGGCCATTGCCCCGAATCACGCAGCCACTGATGACGGCTTGATGGACTTGATCGGGGGCGTTGATCCCATCCAGTTGAAAACCTGGGATGGTGAGGTTCGTGATCAGTACGTCGTGGGCTTCATACAAAGTAATCCCGACGGCGCGTCGGCAACACGAAAAGTTGTATTGATAAGGCGCTTTGCCTGGGTCGGTTCGCACGATGATCCAGCCATCGCGCTGTGTCCATTGAAGCGGCTTTAGCGCCGGAAGTTCGTCAGTTGGACCAACGACTTTGTTCAACGGATTTCCGTCGAGGAACAACAACTGATGACTCAGGCGTACGGGCCGGTATTGGAACAAGTCGTCGCCGATCACTTCCCAAGAAGTTCCAGGGATGGGTTCCGCGCCTTCGAGCGTTGCACCATTGCCGACGATTTCCAAAGGCTTGCCAGGGAAGCCTGAATTTCTCGTGCCAGTGATGGACAATTGCTCGCGATAGGGCAGATCGCCTTTTTTGAGAATGATTCGGTCGCCGGGCTTGGTTTTCAGCAACGCGGCTTGAATGGACTTAAGTGGTTGGCCGGACACGCCGCCAGATTGTCGATCGTCGCCAGAAATATTGTCGACGTACCAATCGTCAGCGCTTGCCGTCGATAGCGAGGCAAAAGCAACGAAAAGCCACATCGCCAGAAAACGAGCGGTCATTACGACCCCGAAAACGGAATTTGCAACCTGGAAACCGGTATTTGAGTATATCTGGCTCAAAGGACCAAAAACCGTAAACAAATGCCCAAAAAATCGTTACAATCGGATTAGTTTCGCCGATAGCTACAGTTTAGCTTGCTGTCACCAACCTAGATTGCTGCCACTTCGGCTGTCACATAGGGTAGATGAGCGAAGCGAGAAAATGAAGTACTCGGTCGGGTTGCGAACGATTGAATTGCTGCTGGGTGATATTACGCAGCAGAATACAGACGCCATCGTAAATGCGGCGAACAAGCGGCTTTCCGTTGGTTCCGGCGTGGATGGAGCCATTCACAAACACGGCGGCCCAAAAATCTTGGAAGATACACGGAGTCGCCATCCGATGGGGTGCCCGCCCGGCGATGCCGTGGTTTCGGACTCAGGCGAGTTGCCCTGCCGCATTCTGATTCATGCGGTTGGGCCAATCTGGCATAAAGGTTCTTCGCACGAAGCCGAATTATTGGAGCGCGCGTATCTCAGGAGTCTGGAAATCGCCTCGGAACACGAATGCGATAGCATTGCCTTTCCGGCGATTAGTTGCGGCGCTTATGCGTTCCCGAATGACCAAGCCGCCGACATCGCGCTCAAGACTGTAAAGACGTGGTTGGAAAAGCACGATCGACCGGAAACGATTCGGTTCGTTTTGTTCACCGAGTCGGTGTATGCAGAGTTCGCAAAGTCAGCGGAAAAAATGTTTACCAAAACGAATTCCGTTCGAAGCAAGTAGCAGGCACCCTCCGTGTGCTGAGGCCAGTTGCGGACGGCACATGGAATGTGCCTGCTACTTTTTTACTGATTCTTTTTTCTCGGCGGCACGAACGAAAGATTTTGGCGAGACTTCGCAGCGATGCTCGTCGATCATTCGTAGAAATTGCCGGAACAAATATTCGCTGTCGTGCGGACCGGCTGAAGCTTCCGGGTGATACTGAACGCTGAACGCCGCGTGCACGTTGTGCCGTAAGCCTGCAATCGTATTATCGTTCAAATTCAGATGCGTTACCGTCAAGGTGCTTGGCAACGACGTCGGCTCGACCGCGAATCCGTGGTTTTGCGATGTGATTTCGACTTTGAGCGTCTCCAGATTTTGCACCGGTTGATTTGCACCGCGATGTCCAAATTTCAGCTTGAAGGTCCTTGCCCCGCAGGCTAGAGCCATTAACTGATGACCCAAGCAGATTCCGAAAATCGGAACTTCACCTAATAGTCGACGAATCGTTTCGATCGCATAGGTTAAAGGCTCAGGATCGCCTGGCCCATTTGACAAGAACACGCCATCTGGCTGATGCAGCATGACGTCCTCGTAACTTGCAGTTCCAGGCAAAATCGTGACGTCGCAACCCATTTCGGCCAAATGCCGTGCGATATTCCACTTCATTCCGTAATCGAGGGCAACCAAATGCGGGCGATCGTGACCGGTAACCTCTGCTGGCGGTGGATTGAGATGCCACCACTGGCTTAAGCGTTGCTGCCATTGGACCGGTTGCTTGGGCAGCACTTCGCGAACGAGGTCGCGACCCACCAATCCGGGACTGGCCTTGGCTTTTCGAATCAAGCTCGCGTCATCCAAATCGGTCGTTGATATGACGCCCTTCATGGCTCCTTGATCGCGAAGCTGACGGACGAGCATCCGCGTATCGATCTCGGCAATTCCAACGATTCCATGGCGGGCCAAATAATCCGTGAGCGAACCTGTTGCGCGAAAATTGCTGGCAATACGGCTATTTTCTCTCACGATGAAACCTGCCATTTGAGGCTGACCGCTTTCCACATCCTCTTCGTTGACGCCGTAATTTCCGATCTGCGTATAAGTCATCGTGACGATTTGGCCGCGATAACTTGGGTCGGTCAGAATTTCTTGATAGCCGGTCATCGAAGTGTTAAAGACAACCTCACCGGAAGTTTCTCCTTGTGCCCCAAAGGCGACGCCCACAAAAACTTTGCCGTTCTCGAGTGCCAATTTAGCGGTCTTTTGTGCGATCATCAAAATTCTCAACTTGAATTAGTGAAGTAAGTTCAGCGGTGCGACTTTATCGTCTATAGGACTCATTTCGCGCAGCCCAACGGTTTAAAGTCCTCTTGCTGGCGTTCCGATATCCCAGACTGGCTGTGGGTCTCCGAATCAAGGGGAGTAAAATCCTCTCTTTCGGACAGCCAAACTCGAAGGGTCCTCTGTAGCGGCGAACGGGGACCCTTCACTTATTTCTTGGCTGGCCAAGGGCTGGGGTCTGACGCATTTTTCGGCCAATGCTCGACACTATTGGAAACAACGCAAATCCGTAAAATGGGTCTGACCCCTTCGAGCCCAAGCAAGATTATACGCGCGACGCCGCAATCTAAAACGCCCTCGCGCAAATTCTGGAACAGGATTTCGCAGCCCGGCCGGTCCAAAACCGTTTGACAGCCCAATGCGCCGGACTTAAAACCGACAAGTCTCCGTGCCCCCAAAACCGGTTGCCGTCATGTCGGACTATTCAAATGCTTCCGCTTACAAGTTCGTTTCGCTCGGCGAATTGTCGAGCTTGCGAGAATCGCTCCGACTTCGATGTCGCCAGCTTAGTCTCAAGGGAACGATCCTGCTCAGTCACGAAGGCATCAACCTTTTTATCGCGGGCGAGCCAGCCGCAATCGATGAGTTTTTGACGTTGCTTCGCAGCCACTCCGAATTCGCCGATCTACAAGTCAAACTTAGCAGCAGTGACTACCAGCCATTCAATCGAATGCTTGTGAAAATCAAGCGTGAGATTATTTCTTTTGGAGTTCCCGAAATCGATCCGGCGAAATGTCCCGCCCCAAAGATCCGCCCTGCCCAACTAAAGCAATGGCTCGACGAAAAAAGGCCGTTCACGCTGCTGGACGTTCGCAATAATTACGAAGTCGCTGTCGGAACCTTTGCCGATGCCGTACGGGCCAACATCGATCACTTTCGCCAGTTTCCCGCCGCGCTCGCAGAGCTTTCGCTCGAACGGCATCAGCCTGTGGTCATGTTTTGCACGGGCGGAATACGATGCGAAAAAGCCGCGCCGTTCATGCTTCAACACGGTTATGGCGAAGTCTATCACCTCGACGGCGGCATCCTGAAATACTTTGAAGAAGTCGGCGGCGCACATTTCGACGGCGAGTGTTTCGTGTTCGACAAGCGAGTCGCTCTAGATCCCAGCCTCGACGAATCCGAAACCACTCAATGCTACGCCTGTCAAGCCATTCTCTCACGCGACGACGTGCAGTTGCCCCAGTATCGGCACGGCCAAAGTTGTCCGCATTGCTATATCGATCCCGATCAACAGATGCAGCACTTGATCGAACAGCGTCACCAAGAAATCGCATCTGCGACATCACCGTTGCCGGGCAGCATCGCTTATGAAAACGTTCGACCGCTAAATGTTCCCGCAAAGTTCGATGGCCTTCGATTGATTGAATTCTTGGCGGCCCTGCATCCGCAAATCGAACGCCAACAGTGGCTGCAAACGATTGCCGCGGGGCGAATCCAAGCCCAACACCGCGCGCTCGACGCGGACGAACTGGTTCACGCTAGTCAACGATTGGTGCATCTCATTCCGCAAACCGTCGAGCCGCCCGTCAACGTGGACATCCGAATACTGTTTGAAGACTCGTGGCTCATCGTCGTCGACAAGCCTGCGCCACTTCCCGTTCATCCCAGCGGTCGATTCAATCGAAACACGTTGGTCCACATTCTCGACTTGGCCTACCAGCCACTTTTTCCGCGACCGCAGCATCGGCTGGACGCCAACACAACAGGGATCGTTGTCTTTGCGAAGACGCGCCGAGTCGCCGCCCAACTGCAACAACAATTCGAAAGCCGCGAAGTTTCCAAAACATATTTGGCAAAGGTCTTCGGTCATCCGGCGACCCATGAGTTCACGATCGACAAGCCAATCAGTGTGGGGCCCAACAGAAATGGAAGGCGAACCTGCGACGAAGCCGGCTTAGCAAGTCAAACACAAATTCGAGTGTTGGAGCGCAATCCCGATGGGACTGCCTTATTGCAAGTCCATCCGATCACTGGCCGAACCAATCAAATTCGAATTCACCTCTGGGAAGTCGGACTTCCCATTGTCGGCGACCCGATCTATGGAACGGAAAGCAACGGTGATGTTTGTCAAACTTTGTTGCCGGGCGATCCGCCGATGTGCCTTCATCATTGGCGAATTGGAATTCGGCATCCGGTGACTGGTTGCCTCGTAAGTTTTGCCTCGCCGCCGCCAAAATGGGTGGAACGGCTCCCGCCCGACACGCCTATTACTGTTCCGAGCGGATCGTTTCGCGAACTCGGGCGGATTTCTCGTTGACAGGCTTGTGGTAAGTCTGAATCGCAACTTAAATGGAGTCATGTTCGACCCAGGCCGTGCCCGTGCGATGGGTATTCTCGGACGGCAGTTTCCGAAAATTACTTTGGGAGTTTCTTGTTATGCGCTGCGTTGTAATCATGATTTCTCTACTTGGATTCTTGGCCTGCACGAGTAGCGCCAACTCACAAGCCATCAAAAAATTCGATCAAAAAGACAAGTTTCGCCAATTGGAGGAACTGGTTCCGACAGCGAACGAGTATCGAAATGGTTCCGGCGCACCGGGCCACGGTTATTGGCAACAGAAGGTCGACCACGAAATCGACGTAACGTTAGACGACGAAAAGCAAAGACTAATCGGGTCCGAGAAAATCACTTACACCAATAACTCGCCTGACACTCTCAAATATTTGTGGCTCCAACTCGATCCCAACATTCATCGGCCGGACTCGGATGCAGTCGTGTCTCGCAGTTTCTTCGACGGAGACAAGACGGAATTTAGCTCGATGAAAGCATTGCTGGAACGCAAAGATTTCGACGGCGGAGTCAATATCTCCGCAGTCAAGAATTCAGCAAACGGCCAAGACTTAGCGCACTCCATCGTCAAGACCATGATGCGAGTCGATTTGCCTGAACCCTTGGCAACGGGCCGTATGTTTACTTTCCAAGTCGATTGGGACTACAGCATCAACAACGCGCGCCAAATTCGCGGGCGATCGGGCTACGAATATTTTCCCGACGACGGCAACTACATCTACGAAATCGCGCAATGGTTTCCGAGATTGTGTGCTTACACTGACAACATCGGCTGGCAGCACAAACAATTTTTGGGGAGTGGCGAATTTACTTTGGAGTTCGGTGACTATGTTGTCCGAATCACTGCGCCGACCGATCACATCGTTTCGGCAACAGGTGTTTTGCTTAATCCCAACGACGTTTTGACCGAGACGCAACGCCAGCGCTGGGACGATTCCAAATCAGCCAAGGAACCAATCTTCGTCGTAACTCCAGACGAAGCCAAAGCCAACGAGTCGTCGAAAGCTACCACTACGAAGACCTGGGTGTTTTCCGCCAAACAGGTTCGCGATTTCGCGTTTGCGTCCAGCCGCAAATTCATTTGGGACGCTGTGCAGCACGATGTTTCCGGCAATAAAGTCATGGCGATGTCCTTTTATCCCAACGAAGCCGAACCCCTTTGGAGCAAGTATTCGACGCATGCGATCGTGCATACGCTCAACGTCTACTCCAAATTTTCGTTTCCCTACCCATATCCCGTTGCCCAATCGATCAATGGTCCGATTGGCGGCATGGAATATCCAATGATTTGCTTCAACGGACCGCGGCCCGAAAAAGACGGAACGTATTCGGACAACACCAAATACGGCCTGATCTCTGTCGTCATTCACGAAGTGGGCCACAACTATTTTCCGATGACCGTGAACAGCGACGAACGGCAATGGACTTGGATGGACGAAGGTCTCAATTCGTTTCTGCAATATTTGTCGGAGCAAGAATGGGAAGACAAGTATCCATCGAGCTGGGGCGAACCGAGCGATATTGTCAACTATATGAAGAGCGAAAACCAAGTTCCCATCATGACGAACTCGGAATCGCTGTTGCAGTTCGGTCCGAACGCGTATTCGAAGCCAGCCACCGCGCTCAATATTCTGCGCGAGACCGTCTTAGGACGCGAGCTGTTCGATTATTCTTTTCGTGAATATTCGCGCAGGTGGCAGTTCAAACGTCCGATGCCCGCTGACTTTTTCCGCACCATGGAGGACGCTTCGGGCGTCGATCTCGATTGGTTTTGGCGCGGCTGGTTCTATTCGACCGATCACGTCGATATTGCGATCGACGGCGTGCGCCAATTCAACATCGATACGCAAGACCCGGATCTCGAAAAGCAACTTAAGAAGGATTTGCGCGATCAAGAACCGAGGACTTTGTCGAGCGAACGAAATGAACCGCTAGTCAAGCGATCGCATGAATTCCCGAATCTTTTGGACTTTTACAACGAATTCGATCCGCTGAACGTGACCGAGCAAGACAAGAAGCAGTACGTGGATTTATTGGCGTCGCTTTCTGACGACGAGAAGGCCTTGTTGCAGAACGACACGAATTTTTACGTGATTAATTTCAAAAACATCGGCGGATTGGTCATGCCGATCATTTTGCAAATTGAATTCGACGATGGAACGGTCGAAACTCGGCATTTGCCTGTCGAAGTTTGGGTGCGAGACAATGAACGTATCGCTCACGTCGTTATGACCAACAAGGAAATCAAGCGAATGACGCTCGATCCGCGTTTGCAAACCGCAGACGTTGATTTGTCAAACAATCATTACCCGCCGCAAGTCCCCAAGTCCCGATTCCAATTGTATAAGGATCAGAAGGCTCCAAATGCGATGCAAAAAGCTGGCCTTGGAGACTCCAAATAATGCGCACGTTTCTCATGGTTACCGCACTGACCATTCTCGCCAGCGCAGTTCCACAAAGCGCCGTCGCGCTCGCTGATCATCCCTTGCATACCACACGGGCGACGATTGAATTCAATCCTGACACAGGTAGCTTCGAAGTTACGCTATGTGTTTTTCCCGATGATTTGTCGGCAGCAGTCAGTGAGCGGTCGGGCCGCCGAATCGACGTGGAGAAGGATAACGACTTGGACGAGCTGCTAAGGTCTTACGTCGACGAAAAATTCAAGTTACGTTTGGGTGACCACGAGTCACAAAAACTGCACTGGGTTGGTCACGAATTGCAAACGCAACAATGCTGGCTTTATTTTGAATTCCTGGTCGATGCAGACGAGCCGACCGAAATTTCGGTTTTGAACACGCTTTTGATGGAGCACTTCGAAGATCAAATCAACGTCGCCTATGTTCGAATTGCCGGCCGCCAGCACTGCATGACATTTCGCACCGATTTGCCGAACTGGCAGAACTGGAAGCTCTCACGGAAAAGTATCGTCGCGGGTAAGGCACCGGGGAAGAACTCTTCTTCCCAAATTGAATCGAAGTGAATGCGTTCCAACTCGCAATGGGTTCAATCGGCGAAAAAAATGATTAGCCGGATTGGACCGAGCGTTGATCTGGCGACGTGCGACGCTCGCCAACGAATCAAATCGCTGCTTTGTAAAGCGTAGCGGCCCGGCTTATGAACGTAGTGATGGCTTTGGTGCGTTGTGAGACAACGTCGGCAACAATATTTCGGCCAACATGCAGCGGACGCTTCCGCCTCCGCACGATTCGATCGTTCGAATATCCGTTGTCAAGATTCGACCGCCGCACGACAGTGAGTGCTTTTGTGCTGGGTTCAGACTGTCAAATGCGACTTGGGAAACAACGGTCAGCGGCTGGCCATCCTGCGAGCAAAGTTGCAGTAGGTTTCCGGCAAAGCATTCCGACATTTGGTACTCGCTAATTTCAATGATCGTGCGGCCCGTTGACGCAAGTTCATCAAGCACTCGTTTTCGCTGGCTTGGGTCGTCGATCGACGCCGCGCAAATAACAGCCCAAGTTCCGCCGATCGACATCATGACGTTGGTGTGATAGATCGACTTCCGATCATTTTGTATTGATTGCCGAGCACAAAAAACGACCGGTTTGAATTGCATTCGCGCGCACCACCGATGGACGGCAACTTCGTGCGTCCGTTCGGAAAGCGATGCGAACGCCAGGCGATGGATTCGATCCAAGACCAGCGATCCGGTTCCTTCGAGAAATGTTGCGTTGGATTCCCAGGCTGAAAAATCGACTACTTTTTCGACTGTGTATCCGTTCATACGGACCAGTTCGATAATGTCGTGTCGCCGTTCCGTTCGGCGGTTCTCGGCCATCATCGGGTAGAGTACGACGGTCCCATCTTCATGAAAGGTAATCCAGTTATTGGGAAAGACCGCATCGGGCGCGTCGCAGTTTTCGGGTGCAGTAGCCACGAGCACTTGGATACCGGCGTCACGCAATTCCGAGACAAGCCTCGAGAATTCGTGCTGCGCCCGAACACGCATTTCGGCAACCGCGATGCCAGCCAACTCGCGCTGGAAATGATTGTCTTTGGCGGTTTGGGAATTAAAACGAATGCCGGTCGGCTCGACCATGAGAACGGCGTTAGCGAGCTGTCGATGGGCGACGTTTATTTTTGGCGGAACCGACATAATAGGCCATTTTTGCGGATTTCTGCGACGTTATTAGCTCAGAATTTCGCCGCCCGCCGATTTCTTTTTCGCTTTTTTTGACGCGGATTTCTTAGGAGCGGATGACTTCGTTGCCGTTTTTCGGCGTGATTTTTTTGCTCCGGCGGGGGGCCCTTTGGACGCGCGATCGGCCAACAAATCGAGCGAACGTTCGAACGTCAATTCTTCCGCACTCAGGCCTTTGGGGAGCGACGCGTTCGTTACGCCGTCGTTTAAATACGGTCCATATCGCCCGTCAAGCAATTTGATCGGCTCGCCTGTCACCGGCGAAGGCTTATCGAAGATTTTGAGCGGTTCCTTCGGTGCGGCTTTGCCACGTCCGCGCGCTTTCGGTTGCGCCAACAACAGCACAGCATCGTCCAGCGACACATCCAGCGGCGAAACCTCTGCTGGAAGTGACCTCGTTTCGTTACCCCATTTGACGTACGGACCAAACCGTCCGTTGGCGGCGACGATTGGCAGTTGATCTGTCGGATGCGGCCCAATAGTCCGCGGAAGCGATAACAGCTTCAAGGCGATTTCCAGCGTGACTTCGTCAAGTTTCATGCTCTTTAATATTGAGGCATTCTTGGGCTTCTCTTCATCGTCGGTGGTTCCGAGTTGCACGTAAGCGCCGAATCGACCGTTTTTGACAAAGACAGGCTTGCCCGTATCCGGATCAACGCCCAGCGGTGCATCACTGACCTTGGACTGGCCAAGCA
>JANMEB010000645.1:0-1835 GCA_031376585.1 Planctomycetota bacterium
TAAAACGAAATACGACGTCTCCTTCGACATGTTTTCCAAAATCGATGTCAACGGCGACAAGCGAACGGGCTTGTATGACTATCTGACGGCGTTCGAAACCAAGCCGCAGGGCCCCGGCAATATTAGTTGGAATTTTGAAAAATTCCTGATCAATCGTAAAGGCGAAGTCATCGCCCGCTACTCGCCGAAGACCGCGCCGGACGACGCGGACTTTGTCAAAGCGATTGAAACCGCGCTGGCCGAACCCCGCCCCGCGGACGCACCCAAATCCGACGACTCGGCAGCCAAAGGTTCATCGGGCAAGTCGACCGCCGCAGGAAAGAAGTAGCTCGACGAGTCGTTGTTTCAAACGACCAAGTCCATTCGACGACTTGGGGAGTCACGCCCGATGGCCTACACCAAGCAGATACTTGAAAAAGAAGCCGACGGGCGACTCAAGCAAATCTACGACGCGGCGATACAGCGGGCGGGCGGGGTGGCGGGCATTATCAAACTGATGAGCTTGGATGCTTCGGTCGTTGATGCTTCGATGAATTTCTATTTGACTTTGATGAAGTCCCCGAATGCGCTCAAATCTGCCACAAAGGAAATGTTAGCCACGGTCGTCAGCAACGCCAACGATTGTTTTTACTGAACCTTTTCGCACGCACAGGATTTCGGTTCGAAATCTGGGAATCAAATTCTCGCGGAACAGATAGTATGGGACTACCGCCACGCCGACTTGCCCCCGCGCGAAAAAGCTCTCTGCGATTACGCGATCAAACTAACCAAAGCTCCGGCCGAGATGTCACAGGCCGACATCCAATTACTTCGCCAACACGATTGGACCGACGAGCAAATCCACCTAGCCACTCAGGTCGTCGGCTATTTCAATTACATCAACCGCGTCGCCGAAGGCTTGGGCGTCGACTTGGAACCCTGGATGACGCAATCGATCGCCGATTGGAGAACGCGGAAAGGCCAGTTTTGAAGAAATCAAAGGGAAGCCAAAGCTCGTCGTTGTCGCTCTGATCAACAACGATTCCGGGAAACATTCGGGAAAAAGAAACAGGGGTCAGGTCTCATTGTAGTCCTTTGGCTATCCTCCCGCTGCGTTGGCACCTGGTGATCGTGCAAGAAATATAGCCAGTCCCCCGACCCCCATTTGCCCCCGGTGTAACTTTGCGTTTCCGCATGTTGGCCGATCATCACGATCGTAATTGCATCAATGACTCCTGACACCTTTGAATTGTTCAAAAAGGCAGTCGTTCTAGATTGCCGAAGTTGCGAATCGGTTCAACTCAAGCTATTTCGACACGTCGGCCATTGGCTTCCCAAAATTCTCATCAAAGATTTTGAGCTGCTTAGGCGTAAGCACGTCTTTAACTACATCGCGGTGTGCCTTCTGCCGTTGTGCTTGGAATTCTTCCCTTAGTTTCTCCTCGGCGGCTGCCGCTTTCTTTTTTAACTCCGTCTTCTGAGCCGCCGTCAGATCCAAAAGCTCGGCGAATTCTCCGGAGTGCAACGTGAGGCTTCCGCTATTGCGAAACGCTGATTGAAATCGAATCTGGTGGAGCCGGTCAAGTTGAAACGGCAAAAGAACGTCCTCCGTCGCGGCCTTCACCCCATCCTCGTATTTTCGCCGGGCCTGCTCGAACCTTTCGGCTGACGCCGGCGATCCGTCAAACGATTTTGACAACTCAGCGTTTCTTCCTTGATATTCTTTCGCGAGGGCAGATAGTCTCGAGGTAAGTTTCGTTTTTTGTTCATCGACAAGTTCGAGCTCACCCATGCCATTTGACGTTTGCAACAAAGTACCAGGGTCTGACGCAGCAACTTGGCTAAATGACACTAGG
>JANMEB010000647.1:0-2536 GCA_031376585.1 Planctomycetota bacterium
GCCGAGAAGACGGCCGGGGTTCCGCCACGGCGGACGGCCGCTCGCTTAACCTGATGCGGCCGTCACGACCAAACGCCGTTCGATGATGAACTCGTCTTGAACGAATAGCTGGACGCGGTAATCGCCGGGGTGTGCGAAGACTAGATTGCGAATCGAGAATACGACCTCGTGAATCGCCTGCGGGTGCGGAAATCCAATCTCTTCGCGGGCTTCAAATACTGGAGGCCGGACGTCATCGACGTCGCTGATCCGCAGCCGGATCGAGTTTTTGCCATGCCCTTCGGTCAGGCATGCGTAGACCTCCAGCTCCGGGTTCGTCACGGGGAACGAACTGGCATTCAATGTGGAAAACGTTCCGATCAATGTTTTCTTTCCCGTGGACGGATCGGTCCAAACGTGGTCGCACAAGACCATTGCCAAGCAAACTGGGGGCGGGAGTTTTGGTTCAGGCATTGGAAGTTTCGAGAAGGGGAAATCTTGTTAAGCCGGACGATTCCCGTTGATTGTAGACGAATCGGGACAACCTTTCTCACGCAGAGGCACGGAGATCGCGGAGGAAGCGGATAACTGCTTGGTCGTTTCCCCGTTCACCGTTTAACTGCGTCGCCAGCCACGTGTCCTTTCCAGCGCCTGAAGTCCCGGCGCGCCGGGATTAAACAAAGACTTGGTAGTGACGCGCTCGCGAGCCTTCTTCGCTTCACTGGCCGCTCGCTGGAACGGATGAAACCGCGCAAACTCAAAACTTTCGCTTGCAGACCTGCGAACAATCCTTGAATTCATTTTCCACGTTCTGCAAGGGGTTGAGCAAGTCCATGGCGTCTTGTTGGGAAATGCCCAGCGTTTTCTAAATCTGGGCGGGAGTTTTCCTGCACTGATCGGTTATCGGTAGGGTTCGAATGCGTTGCTTTCGCGATTCAGCAACCGCATGAGTTTGGGGTGGATGAAAATGCGCTCTCGACCAACGGATTTTTTGTCCAGAACTCCGATCGTTGCAAGTTGCGTTAGATAACGTGCGGCAGCTTGTCGCCCGGCAATGTTTTTTTCAACCAAGTTTTGGATTCGGCAGTAGGGCAATTCAAAGATCAGGTCGACGAGTTCATGGCTATAGATTTTCGGTAGCTTGATGCGAACGTATTCCATCGTGCGTTCCGACAAGCGGCGAATGGCGTTGATTTTTGCCGTCGTCCAGGCCGCCGTTTCTTCAACACCGCTTAACATAAAAATCAGCCACTCATCCCAAGCTTGATTGCGGGTTACGGCTAGTAACAACCGGTAATAATCATTCTTGTGAGCGATGATGTAGCGGCTAAGATATAGAATCGGCAGCGTCAACAACTTCTCCTCGATTAGAAACAAGCTATTGAGTACACGTCCGGTGCGACCGTTGCCGTCGGTGAACGGGTGAATTGCTTCGAATTGATAATGAGCGACGGCCATGCGCACCAGCGGATCCAGCTCGGTCGCTTCGTGCAAAAATCGTTCCCAATTCGCAAGCAGAGTTCGCAGCAAATCCTCGCCGACGGGGGGCATGTAGATGATTTCACCCGATCCGTTGGCTAGCGCCGTTCCTGGCAGGCGACGGATTCGCATTTCAATTCCCTTGATTCGAGTACACACTTGCTCGGCGGTGCGGGTGTTCAATGGGTGCCGCGCGAGTGCTTGGTAGCCTTCGAGCAGGGCGTGGCTGTAACGCAACGCTTCCCTTGTGGCCGGGTCGGCTTGGTCATCCGAGTTCCGAAACTGGAATAAGCGATCCGTGGTCGTCACAATGTTCTCGATTTCCGAACTCGCGCGCGCCTCCAGCAACGGCAAGGTATTGATCAGCATCGACTGGTTGGGGATTAGCTCGGCAGCCTGCTTTAATTCCGCCAGTGCCGTTCGGGCGTTGACACATCGTTTTAGAATCGCCTTGGTTTCCAACTCCCTAACGGGTGGCAGCGTCGGCAGCGCATTGTAGGGGGCGTCTGCCCGCCATGCGTTTGCGTTCTTTGCGGTAGATTTCGTGTTTTTTGCCACTTGCAGAGCTTAGGTCGTGGCAACGGTCGGGTCAATAAGACGTGTCGCTAAAATTCTATTTTGGCGACATATTTTAGCCACGTGTCGTCGCGGGCGACATTGTGTTTACTTCGTCTGCCCGTATTCGTGCGTGGGGTCGCGGTAGATGGAGTGAAGATGGTCGAGGGGGCGACCGCCGCGGCCTTGGCAAGCGAATTCGATGATGAGAGTGGGGCCTTGAATCGCATACGACATGTCGCCCTGCGGATCGATCTCACCGTTCCAAGAAAAATGCATCTGGGCGATTTCGTCCTTAAGCTGCTTGGTGCGCTCGGCAGCGTGTTGCGGGGGAAGGATGTCGGTCCAGTTGGCGATGAGTTTCGACAGTGCAGCGCGCTGCGCGTCGCTCAAGTCGGAACAGGGAACGCCAATCGGGTCGGGAATCTTGCCGTCTTGGCCGGGGCCGGTGCGGATTTCGCCGCGCGTTGCGGCGGTGACGGCTTGGATGCGCTGCTCGCGGTTGAGCAAGCCGATCAGCGCG
>JANMEB010000653.1:0-1649 GCA_031376585.1 Planctomycetota bacterium
ATGGAAGAAACCCAAGTAAGGATCGAAGCCGACCATGTGCGCCGCGATCATGCAATCCTTGGAAAGTACACTATAAGCCAATGACAACAGCGCGTTGACCGGATCGCGTGGCGGGCGCCGATTTCGCCCGTTGAAGTCAAACGCAAATGGCGCTGCGCTCGATTGGCTGCGCGCACCGTTTGACGGCACCGAAGCGAGCGCCGAAGCGGCGGTTAAACGATGAGTTGGATCGACTGGGGCCGCGGGGGCCAGCGCCGACGTGGCGGTTAAACAAGGTTGACTTGGCCGATCAGGCTCTCGCGACTCGACTTTGATCATTCCTGCAAAATGTTCGAAGTACGTCCTGGCTGCATTCCCTTCAATGCCTAACAACTGATCCAGTGCCGTCGCGTGCAAAGCGTCATGCTGCATACACTTGAGCATGGCCAATGCTTGTTTCGGCGGCTCGACGTGGTTGCGCATTAACAGGGTTCGCTGGTTGCGAATCTTGCCTGACACCAACGAACGGGCAAACGCCAAACAGAATTCGCGATTCTCGGCCAAACGAAACTGGTCGCGCCGCAGCATGATGTTGGTCAAGCCCATGCCGCGCGTGGTGCCATAAAACCATCCGCCTCCAGAAAAATAGCCGATCGGAATATCATTTTGGCAAAGCGTCTGGATCGCTTGGGTCGACATCTGAATGTTGCCCATCAGATTGAGCTGGCAGATTTCATTCAAGCGGACTTCTTGAATCACTTTGTCTTTCTCTTTGACCGTAAGGACTTCCCCCTTCACGCCGACGTACAATCCGTGCGTATTGAGATAAAGCGGTCGCAAATCATCGCGAGCCGGAATTAGCCGACGGACCGGGGAATCCTTAGATTCAACGTCATTCAAAGCGTCAGTGTTCGCACCAAGTGTCTCCGTTGTAGTCGTTACACCACGGCCGTCGAGTTGAATTTGCAAAACATGTGTTTCATCCGGTAAACAGACGCCAACTAACGAACAACGCGGGCATTTCGGGCTGTTGATCAGCGGGGGTGGAATTTGCGCGGAAGCCGCAGTCGCCTTCGCTTGCGCGATGGTTTCCACTGTCCACTTTTCGATTTCGGCATCGATGGAAATTCGAACTCGCTGCCGCGTCATGGCGTAATAGACGATCGCTTCATGGCAAACATATCCATGCTCACGCAGAATTAATGCTTGAAGCGCAAGTTGAACTTTGTCGGTTGGCCAAGCGTCCAATGCTCCGTCGTCGCGAGTTTGTGGGCGACCGCGCTTGTAGTCGACCGGCGTTACGACGTTTCCATCACACTCGACCAAATCCATCTTGGCAATCACACCGAGTCGGTCGCTGCTGAGCGTGACGCTACGAGCCCGCGCAGTTTTGGAATCTTCCACAAGCTGTTCCGGTGGTGGCAACTCGTCTTGATGGCTGTCGACCCGCGAGTGTTCGATCTCGCCTTCCACGGTTTCTTGGTTATGGACGAACACTCCTTCGACATGTTCGTAAAAGAACAATCGAGGACAGTAGACGAACTCGTTGATCATCCGAGCCGGCAGATAATCGGATTCAACTTCGTTCGCGGGCTTCGCAACGCTCATCGAGTTTCTCCCTAAAAATCCTGGAATCAAATCACGATGCAAGGAGCGACTAAAGGCGAATA
>JANMEB010000403.1:0-2368 GCA_031376585.1 Planctomycetota bacterium
GCCACTGCTATGCCAGTGTGAGTTGGCAAAACGCGTGGTCACAGCGCACTGGCAGAGCCAGTGGCACCCTAAAATATGGCTTTGATAATCCACTAGGAACCTTCCAGGGTCTGACCCTCTCGTCTTGAGGTTTTGTTTTTAGCTTGAAGTCGAGTACTTTCAGAAAAATGCGAGTTTTGGGAATCGTAACGGCACGGGGAGGATCAAAGTCGATCCCGCAAAAGAACTTGGCGTTGCTGGACGGCAGGTCGCTGTTGGCACACACGGCCGAAGCTGCTTTGACTGCGAAATCTCTGACCCGCGTGGTTTTGTCGACCGACGACTCGACCATCGCAGCGGCCGGCAGGACCCTTGGATTAGAAGTGCCTTTTATGCGACCACCCGAGTTGGCCTTGGACTCAACGCCCACCATTCCAGTCTTGCAGGATGTCGTGCGACGCCTTGAATCGGCGGGCGATCATTTCGACGCAATTTTTACTTTGCAGCCAACCAACCCCTTGCGATTAAGCTCCGACATCGACGGCGCTGTTGCTTTGCTGAAGGAAACTGGCGCGGATTCGGTGATTGGTTTTGCCCACGTCGGCGAGCGGCACCCCGCGAGAATGAAGTACATCGACGCAGACGGCCGCGTTCGCAGTCCCGATTTCGCCGAAGCGTTTGAAGGTCAGCCGCGACAGGATTTGACGCCGCTCTACCTGCGCGATGGCTCGGTGTATCTGACTCGCCGCGATGTTTTGATGGTTCAGAACTCAATCCAAGGGAATGATTGCCGAGCTTGGATCATCCCGCCGCAGCGCGCCTGCAATGTTGACGAACCGCTCGACCTTTACCTCTGTGAACAATTGTGGAAACTCAACCCCAGTAAATTTCCCGGCCGCGCCTCAACTCACGCAGTTTCCAATTCGTTGTAGACGCATCCTTGATTCCAAAATTGCTGATCGCCGAAAGTCGCGGATTCTCCCAAACGGCGATGGACGTGTTAAAAGAACATTTCGACGTCAAGTGCGACGACCTGGACCGAGCCGGGCTCTTGAATCGAGTTGGCGAGTTTGACGTCCTATGGGTACGAGTTCGCACGATGATCGACAACGAGATAATGAACGCAGCGCCGAAATTGAAATGGATCGCCACGAATACGACGGGACTAAATCACATAGATCTCGAGGCAGCGCAAAAGCGAGGGATTAAGGTTGTCAGTTTGCAAGGTGAAAGTGATTTCTTACGAACGATTCGAGCGACCGCGGAGCTCACCATCGGACTGACACTGGCGCTGCTGCGCCGAATTCCTGACGCCTGTCAACATGTAATGGATGGAGGCTGGGACCGCAGCCTGTTTCAAGGTCAAGAAATTTTTGAAAAAACAGTTGGCATTATCGGTTACGGACGCCTGGGGAAAATCGTCGCCCGCTATTTTGAAGCACTTGGCGCACACGTCATCATTCACGACCGAAAGTTTGATGCCGGTGTCGACGTTGATGGCATCCAATCCAAATCACTTGATGAACTATTGTCGCAGGCGGACGTTGTGTCGTTGCACGCGAGCTATGAACCCGCGAATCACCACATGATTGGCAATGCACAATTTGCCAAAATGAAGCCCACGGCGATTTTTGTGAATACGGCAAGAGGCGAATTGGTGGATGATGCGTCGCTGGCCAACTCCCTCGAGATAAACGCTTTGGCCGGTGCCGCGATCGACGTCATTGAAGCCGAACATCATGAGCGACCTGGCAAACAGCGTTTGCTCAAATTGGCTCGCACCACCCATCGTCTTTTGATCACTCCGCACATAGGCGGAAACACTTTGGAGTCGATGGCCAAGTCCGAAATATTTTTGGCGACGAAATTGGTTGAAAAAGGTGTCTGGAACTCTGGCTAAACCTTGAGCTTTGGCTAAACCCGCAAAACTGTCCACAACGATTGAACCATTGGTATCTACACAACTCTCTTCACCCTCCCTTGGGGAGGGTCGAGCCCCGACCAGTCGGGATGAGGGGTGGGTAGTCGAAAAGTTGTCATTTCTCTTCACCCTCCCTTGGGGAGGGTCGAGTCCCGACCAGTCGGGACGAGGGGAGGGTCGAGCGAAGTGAGGGACATTAAGGCAAGACTTTGAAGCAACGGAAACAAAGAGCCCGACAACTCCGCACTCAGCAGACCAAATCAGAAGGTCTTCTGTGGAGTCGACTGCGCGCCAAGCAGATTTGCGGCCTGAAGTTTCGTCGCCAGCATCCCATCGGGCCATACTTTGCGGATTTCGCATGCGTCAGCACAAAACTCGTCATTGAAATTGACGGCGACTATCACGATCAAACAGCGGATTCCGATCTTGATCGGGAGTCGTTTATCAGGAAAAAGGGCTGGGAGATTC
>JANMEB010000025.1:0-8509 GCA_031376585.1 Planctomycetota bacterium
TCGGCCTGAGCTACACTTGCGCGAATTTCGCGAGCCTCAGATTTTCCGCGCCATGGGTTGCTTCCTCATGATTTCGCCTGTTCGAGTTGAAACAAAACGTCAATGGCTGTGGCTTCTCGCCGTTGCATTTTGTGCGGAAGGACTCGTTCTCGCGATGTACGTTGGACCTAGTTCTCACGCGATTGACTTCTACCATGTCAATTTTGTTCCAGCCGCAGTTCGCTCCGGGTTCAATGTTTATGATGCCGCCGAACACACGACCATTGCGACGTGGATTGACAACACAAGGGAAGTAGATGGCTCCAAGCGTTTGGGCGGCTGTCTGAATCTGAATCAACGACTCTATCCAACCGGATTCTGCCCGACGGCAACTCCATTTTTGTATTCGTTGCACTCGCTCGGCTTGATTGGCCCGTTTGATCTTCGATTTTGGATATTTCATTTGTTGGCGACCGCGCTATGCATGTTTGGATTGTTCCTCATGGGCCGAGCTTGCGGTCTCGACCAGCCGACGTCGTGGCTAGTTTGTGGACTGATCATGTCGTTTTGTTGGGGTTTGTTTCTCGATGCGCAACTTGCCAACGTGACGCGATTCCAAATATTCGGACTCGCTGTTGCCGTAGCCGCGACTCGTTCAAGCTGCAAATGGGGTATCCCGCTGGCGGGATTCACTTTGGCGGTAGGCTGCGCTTACAAGCCGACGATTCTGCCGTCGCTCGGGTTTTGGCTCTTCGTGCTCGCCGTCGATCGGCGGTGGCGCGACCTCCTGATTGGATTCGGAGGATTGGCTATTGGCTCCGCGATATCGGCGATATTTCCGTTGGTTCTATTCGATTCGCTTGATTGCTGGTCGGATTGGAAGCATTTTGCCAGCGCTGAATTGTCCGCGCTGGCCACTTCGTTTCCCGGAAATTATTCCCTGTCTTCGGCTCTTATGGCGCGCGGCCACCAATGGGCGGCGGCGCTCCCCTGGATTTTCGGAGCCGGGTTGATTCTTGCGTTTGCGTGGACGGCTTTTCCAACCGCGCAAAACGAAGACGGAAAAGACTGGCGCGACATGCGATTGGGGTTGGCAATTGTCGTTGGACCGTTGTGGGCCATCTTGTCTTCCCCGTTGACTTGGGTTCAATACTCAGCCTTGGCGATGCCCTTGGTAATTGTGTTGTTGGGCGTGACTAGTCGTCGCAAATTGCCGTCGGGACTTTGGCTTTCGTTGCTGATTGCATCGGCGGCTCTTTCCGGCGGAATGCTCCAAAGGTTTTTTGCGATTGAAGACTTATGGCTGGATGCTGGCACATTGTGGACCGGCTGGTTTGGGCTACTGTTGGCCTCGCTTTGGCTGCTTTTTTCCATGCACCAAGCTAACCGTCAGTCCGTCAAGCCCGCGACCAGCCAGCCGATATTGGCGACCCGTTTTAGTGGAATGGGGCTTGGGAAATAGCCGCAGAGGTGAGTTTCGCATGACTCCGTCAACGGGAGCGGTTGTCCAGATTTTAGATTCAATTAAGCTAGAGGACTCTCGACGCGTCAATTCCATTTAAGAGGTTATCCGAAAACCAAAATCGTTCTCTGTCTTCGGCGTCCGAGGAGAGGGTAAGGTGGTGGGTGCTTGCGTTTTCGGAAAAACTCTACATTCATTTCTATCAGAGCCATTCACCCACCTAAAATTTCGTTTCCGGCTTCCTGCCATCGATCGACGAAACGAAGGCTCATCCCAACGGAGAAGAATCAATGAAAATCGCTATGATCGGAACCGGCTATGTTGGCTTAGTCACTGGCACGTGTTTTGCCGAAAGTGGCAATGATGTCATTTGCGTTGACATCGATCAACGAAAAATTGAACGACTGAAGCAAGGTGACATTCCGATCTACGAACCCGGTCTGAGCGAGTTGGTCGTTCGCAACTCCAAGGCCGGACGCCTGACGTTCACGACGGATTTGGCTTCAGCAGTCCGCTCGGCGGAAGTTGTTTACTTGGCCGTCGGCACCCCTCAAAGCGACGATGGCTCGGCGGACCTCTCGGCGCTTTGGAAAGTCGTTGACGCGATCGCCGACCATGTGCGCGAAGGCGCCGTCATGGTCACCAAAAGCACCGTCCCCGTCGGCACGAACGCCGCGATCTACAATCGACTTTACAATCTTAAAAAACGCCGTTATCACGTCGCAAGCAATCCAGAATTTCTCAAGGAAGGCGCGGCAATTAATGACTTCATGTACCCCGACCGAGTGGTGGTCGGCGTCCGCGATCCTGAAGCGGCCGAAGTACTCAAGGAACTCTATTCGCCATTCTTGCGAACGGACAAACCGTTTCTTGTAATGTCGCCCGAAAGCGCCGAACTCACGAAATACGTAGCCAACGCGCTATTGGCGACCAAAATCAGCTTTATCAACGAAATGGCCAATCTCTGCGAAAGGATGCACGGCGACATTAACGACGTGCGCCGCGGAATCGGCCACGATCAACGAATCGGTTTTGCGTTTCTGTTTCCGGGCGTTGGCTACGGCGGAAGCTGTTTTCCCAAAGATGTCCGAGCTTTGGCGAGCATGGCGCGCAACAATGGCGTTTCGCCGACCATTTTGAACGCGGTCGATGAAGTAAACGATCGCCAGAAAAATGTCCTCTTGGAAAAAATCACACGACATTTCGGCGACAACTTGGCCGGATTGCGATTCGCGATTTGGGGCTTGGCATTCAAGCCAAAGACCGACGACATTCGCGAAGCCCCGGCTCTCGTGCTGATCGAAAAACTGCGCGAGTTGGGCGCAAGTGTGATCGCCTATGATCCGGTGGCCATCAACAACGTCAAAGAGGAACTTGGGGGAGACATCGAATACGCCGAGCAAGCACTCGATGCGCTCAAAGACGTCGATGCCTTGGCGATCAATACCGAATGGGATGTCTTCCGTCATCCCGATTTCCGGCAAGTCAAATCGCTAATGAAAACTCCGGTGATTTTCGACGGACGAAATTTGTACGATCCCAAAGTCCTGCATGAACACGGCTTTACGTATTACTCGATCGGCCGCACGCCGGTGATGCACGAAACGCTAATCGCGCAGTCGAAATAGTTCAAAGTTGAGAGCTGAAAACGGGAAAGAGCGACGAACAATTCTTTTTTAGTCGCTCACATTTTCCCGAACCCATTCCAGATAGGCTGTGCTTCCGTCGATGATCGGCAGCACGATGATCTCGGGCAAACCGTAGTTGTGAAGCTCCACGATGGTCTGCTCGACTCGTCGCCAAGCTTGCCGCGTCGTTTTAATCGAGCACAACCATTCACTGGCCGAATCGATTTTCCCTTCCCAGGAAAAATAACTCTTCAGCGGCCCACTGATTTGCACGCACGCCGCAAGCCGTTCCATGACCAACTGCCGCGCAATCTTTTCCAAGACCGTGTTTTCGCCGCTGGTGGTTTGGACCAAAATAAATTCACTGGTTGAATCGTCCATAAATTTCGTGCTTGTACCTATTTGTGGGACAGACATTTTTGTCGTAGCGGACAGGCGATCTTTGTTTAACCGGACCGCTTCGGGCCGCGTGCTCAAGCTACAGCGCCCGGAAGCCGGCGGTTAAACAAGCACAAACCTTTGTCCGCTTGCCGATGATAGCACGCTGGCCATTGCTGGCATACTAACTTCAGTCGCAAAATCGGAATCGGCTATCGCCAGCGTTGCGGATTTGGCTTGCTGGCACTGTCGGACGCTTCTATACTTCGCCCGATTTTTTAGCTCCGCCAGTGGACGACGCTGCGCGCCGAGCAAATCCGCCTCCGTTTTAGGGCGACTCCCATTCCACGTTTGCCAATCCAATCGATTTCAAGCTCCCGCGCTGCGCGGATTTTTGCGCGTGTGATTTGGACTATTGCGCTCAGTGGATCCGTGGCAGTCGTTCACGGCCAACAACCGAAAATTTATTTTCCTGCGGTGGACCAAAGTGAATCGGTCATTGTCTCAGCCGCTGAAGCCCAGCGATGGCGACAGGGGCAAGTCGATCTGTGGCACTTCCGTGGCAATGTTGAAGTCCACCAAGGTGCCCAGCAAGTCAGCGCCGACCAAATGGTGATGTGGGCCGACTTGGACGACCCCGACCAAGTCAAACGCTTGATCATTTACGCCGAAGGCAACGCGGTCGCGCAGTGGAACGCCAGTGGCCGCGACGCAGATCGAATCGTCGATGATACTTGGTTCGGTCGCCTGTTCACCAAAGGAACTCTCGACATCCGAGCGCCTTTGACAAGCGGCGCTGCGGAACTGCCCGACATCATCGCTCGCGCTCAGGCCGCACACGCAGGAAAATCTGAGAACATTTCTGCCTCGCTGACTCCGCGAGAATCGGTTCCTGAACCCAATCCGATCAGCGCACCGACATCCGCCCCGGCAACTGCCGGTTCGCCGATGATTTCACCTCAAACGGGCGCCATTTTTGCCCCACCCCAGTCGGTTCCACCTGTTTCCCAGGCGCCTCCAGCGCCTCAGCGTTCGGGACCACCGCCGCTCACTCGCCTGGAAATTCATCCTCGACAATCGAGTGTGCCGCTTAACTTAAAAACCATTCCGAGCGATATTCCCGGCGAGCAAATTTTGGTGGCGAGCGGCGGCGTCCGCATTACGATCGACAGCCGGGAACTGGCGCAGCGACCTGAACTCGCCGGCGAAACGTCGTCGCAAGTCTTCATTCTCGCGGACAACGTCGTCGCCTGGAGCAATGCGCTCGACCCCTCACTGCCAAACGCCGAAAATGCGCGTTGGGAAGTTTACTTGGAAGGAAACGTCGTATTCACTGTGGGCCGGCGCACGATCTATGCCGACCGGATGTACTATGACGCGACTTACAAACAGGGCACGATCTTGCGCGCCGAATTCTACACGCCCACCAATGAATATAAGGGGCTGGTACGCCTCAAAGCCGACGTCCTGCAACAGCATGATGACAACAGCTTTCAAGCATTCGGGGCGGCGCTCACCTCAAGTCGACTTGGCGTCCCCCGCTATTGGCTGCAAAGCGATCGACTCAGCCTGGAAGGGAGTCCAACTGCCGATATCGATCCGGCAACTGGCGTAGCCGCGATCAATCCGCAGACTGGACTTGCCGCGACGCGAGATGAATATTTCGTCGAAAGCCAAGGCAATCGCGTCTACCTGGCCAACGTGCCTGTTTTTTATTGGCCGAACTTTCGCACCAGCCTGGACAACCCGCGTTCTTACGTGGAGTCGATCAAAGTCGGCAGCGATCGAATTTTTGGAACACAAGTTCGGGCCCGTTTCGACATGTATCAACTGTTCGGTTTCCGCAACCGCGTTCCCGGCACGAACTGGATTAGTTCCGTCGATTATCTGAGCGAACGCGGTTTGGGCTTGGGTTCTGATTACGACTATAAACTCAGTTCATTGTTCGGAATTCCAGGCGAAGTCGAAGGCCGTTACCGAAGTTGGTTCATCAACGACTCAGGCGTGGACAATTTAGGCGCGGACCGACGCACCGATCCGTTGTATGAGTCGTTGCGCGGCATCATGTTTTTGAATCATCGGCAGCGGTTTCGGCCAGGCTTTCAACTCGAAGCGGAACTTGGCTACTTGAGCGATCGAAATTTTTTGGAGCAGTATTACCAGCAAGAGTGGGACTGGAATAAAGACATGACGACTGGGCTCCAACTGGAGCGGCTGGACGGCAATCAGTCCTGGGATCTCTGGGGCCAAGCTCGGATCAACGATTTCTTCACCCAGACGACGTGGGCACCAAGATTCGATCATCACATCTTGGGTCAATCGCTGCTGGCGGATCGGCTCGTCTATTTCGCCCATTCGCAAATTGGTTACGGGCAATTTCGCCCAGCCGAGGCTCCCACCAACGCGGAGGACTTGGCGTCGTGGGTACCGCTTGCTTGGGAGTCGGCACCCGCCAGCGGCATTCGCGCCGGAACGCGTCAGGAGTTGGATTTGCCATTGAATTTGGGACCGCTCAAATTCGTTCCTTTCATCCTGGGCGATGCAACCTATTGGCAACAGGACTTAAACGGCAACGACGAGTTTCGAGTCTACGGTCAGACAGGAGCCCGGGTAAGCCTGCCGTTTTGGCGCGTCGATCCGACGATCCAAAGCACGCTTTTCAATGTCAACGGGCTAGCCCATAAAGTTACGCTTAATGCCGAGTTCGCCTATGCGGATGCCAGCGAGAATTTCGATCAATTGCCGCTCTATGATCCGTTAGACGATGACGCGCAAGAGTTTTTTCGACGGCGATATGCCGCATACTCATTCGGCATCGTACCCCCTGGGAACATTCCGATCGAGTTCGACGAACGATATTTTGCCCTCCGCTCCGGAATCCAAGGAAACGTCTCGTCGCCGAGCGCCGAAATCGCCGATGATTTGACGACCGTGCGATTGGGTGCGAGTAACCGCTGGCAGACCAAGCGCGGAATGCCAGGTCGCGAAAACGTGATTGACTGGATTAGCTTGGATTCGGGAGTGACGATTTTCCCTCGGGCGGACCGCGACAATTTCGGCGAAGTCGCGGGACTTTTGAACTACGATTTTCGCTGGTACGTCGGTGATCGGTTGAGTGTGGTCAGCGATGGCTTTGCCGATTTCTTTTCGCAAGGCTTGAAAACCGTCAGTGTGGGCGCGGAACTTCAACGTCCCGGCAACGGAGATGTTTACGTCGGCGTACGTTCGATCGAAGGACCAATCAGCAGCAATGTTTTGTTGGGCCGCCTCAACTATCGCATGAGCGACAAATGGGGAATTCAAGCCATCTCGGCGTACGATTTCGGTAGCACCGGAAATATCGGGCAGCAGGTCGCGGCGATTTACATCGGCGAATCGTTCTTGTTTCGATTTGGTGTTAACCTCGACGTGAGCCGCGACAATCTCGGCTTCTTGTTCGGACTGGAACCACGATTCCTGGTTCGCCCACAACTGTTCCGACCCGGCGGCGTGGCCCTCGCACCACCCAGCGCAGACTTTCTGGAATAGCCTCCATCGTGGCGAGCGAAGTGTTGATTCGGCGCGCTGCGTTTGTAGGCCCGCTGATTCTCTGCGGAGCCGCTGATTCCAATCGCGTGAACTTGGCCCCGTCATATCTTTACCGTACATTGCTGATTCGTTTTTCGTGTTCCGTTTTCACCCTTCGCGCCAAATCATTCAAGGAATAACTTCGTGAAACGACATCTGATTGCTGGCAATTGGAAAATGAACTTGCGGCGCGAATCGGGAATCGCTTTGGCCCGCGCAATCGCGCAACATCCTTCGCCGAAAGCCGACATCGCGGTCTGCCCGCCGTTTGCGTATTTGGAATCGGTCGCCAGCGCGCTGCGCGGCTCATCCGTCGCGCTGGGCGCGCAGAACGCCAGCCAGTTTGACGATGGAGCTTTTACCGGAGAAGTCAGTTGTCAGATGCTGATGGAGTTGGGCTGCCGATATGTGATCTTGGGGCACAGCGAACGGCGAACCGTAATGGGTGAGACGGACGAAATCGTCAACGCAAAAGTCTTGAAGGCACTTGCGGCTGGGTTACGACCGATCGTGTGCGTCGGCGAGCACTTGGCAGATCGCGAATCCGGAAAAACTTTTGACGTGGTACGGCGGCAGTTCGAACGTTCGCTGGCGGGCTTGTCGCCCGATCAAATGCGGCAAACCGTGATTGCTTACGAGCCGATTTGGGCCATTGGCACTGGAAAAGTAGCCACGCCGCCGCAAGCCCAGGAAATCCATGCCGACCTTCGCAAACAAGTCGAAAATCGCTACAATTCGGCCATCGCTCAGCAGTCCATCCTTTTGTACGGCGGCAGCGTCAAACCCGATAATGCCGTAGCATTGATGGGCCAAACCGACATCGACGGCGCTTTAGTTGGCGGAGCGTCGCTGGCGGCGGCAGCGTTTCTGGCGATCGTTGACGCGTGCCCCTAAACTGAACTTCACGCAATGCGGTTTTGCACCGCAGAAATGTTTTTCAAGGCTTCGATATATGATCGTTTTGCTTTCGCAAGCTAATTTCGGCCTTTTCATGATGGCCATACTACTTACTTTGGCATCGATCTTCATGATCTTGCTCATCCTCGTTCAACAAGGGCGCGGCGGCGGACTGACGGGTGCACTCGGCGGTATGGGCGGACAGAGCGCTTTCGGTGCCAAGGCCGGCGATTTGTTTACGCGAATCACCATCATTACCGCAGTGGTTTGGATCATGCTGAGCGTTTTTACTATCGCGATTTTCAACGCGCCACCCCAGACCGGTTTACAGACGACAAACAATTCCGGCGCGCGATCGGAAGACTCCGGACCAGTCGAAGCACTCGACGAAAACGCTCCTCCGCTCAATCCTCCCAAAGCCGATGGCGACGCGGCCGCAGTTGACGGTCTCCAATTAAACCCGCCTGAAAATGCCGTTCCAAAACAAACGCCCACGGCCGAAGAACAAAAAGCAGACCCGCCGAAGGACGATGCTCCCAAAAACGACGAGTCAGGGGCTCCCGCGAGTGGCGACCCGCCGAAAACCGACGACGGAAAA
>JANMEB010000067.1:0-21041 GCA_031376585.1 Planctomycetota bacterium
GGCTCCGGGTTAAACGATGCGTCGCAGGCAGTGGGCGGAATAGAAAGAAACTACGTCCCACGCTGGGCTCAATTATTTTGGAGTGATTTCATGAATCGGGCGAAAATTACGATCATCGGTGCAGGAAATGTCGGAGCCACGACCGCGCATTGGTGCGCGTCAATGGAACTGGGTGACATCGTCTTGCTCGACGTCCCACAAGTTGGCGACATGCCCAAAGGAAAAGCGTTGGACTTGATGCAATCGTCGCCCATCATGGGCTTCGACGCAAACATTCTAGGGACGTCGGACTATGCCGACACCGTCGACAGCGACGTTGTCGTCATCACGGCGGGCATCGCGCGGAAACCAGGAATGAGCCGCGACGATCTACTTAGTACGAATGCCAAAATCGTGACTGCCGTTGCCGAACAAGTCAAAACGAGCAGCCCAGATTCGGTCGTGATCGTTGTCAGCAATCCGCTGGACGCAATGGTTCAACAAGCCCAGCGCGTCACGGGCTTTCCGCATCGTCGCGTGATCGGACAAGCGGGCGTACTCGACACGGCGCGATTTCGTACTTTCATTGCAATGGAATTGGGCTGCAGCGTCGAAGATGTCTCGGCGCTGTTGATGGGCGGTCATGGCGACACGATGGTTCCCATGCCGACGTGTACTTCGGTGGGCGGGATTCCGATTTCGCGATTGATGGACTCGGCCAAACTCAGCCTGATTATCGATCGCGCGCGCAGCGGCGGAGCGGAAATTGTCGGACTGCTTAAAACGGGAAGTGCTTACTACGCACCGGCGGCGGCGACTGCGCAAATGGTCGAAGCGATCGTGAAAAACAAGCGGCGATTAATTCCCTGCGCCGCGTATTGCAACAAGGAATATGGTGTCGGCGGCTATTACGTCGGCGTTCCTGTCATCCTCGGTTCCGATGGTGTCCAGCGGATCGTCGAACTGAAGCTAAACGATCAAGAGCGAGCGGACTTTGATAAGAGTGTCATCGCAGTCAAGGAACTGGTTAGCCAAATGGACAAGCTGCTCGTGGCCGTTTAACTACTGCTAGCGAAACTCGGCGGCCATTTTTTCTCGGATAGTCTGTTGCGATTGACTCCGGAGATCGTCTGTTTTAAAACCACGTCCCCTCCAAGTTCGATACTTCAGGAAGCTACCGAATGAATCGCATCAGGCTTGGTCCGTTGGCGACGATGTCCCCTGCGTCGCGAACAGAGTTCGATTTTGAATCGCGTGCCGCACGACCCCGATCGACGACCAGCGATCATTCGGTCTTCATTCCGCTTCACTACGAGAAGAATTACGCCTATCCGCTGGTCGTCTGGTTGCATGACCGAGGCTCGAACGAAGCGCAGCTCGCGGACATCATGTCGGTACTCAGTTTGAGGAATTACGTTGCCGTGGCTCCGCGCGGACCGAGTGCTTGTGGGGGCGGCGGATTTGATTGGTCCCAAACGGACAGTTCCATTGAAAACAGCGATCAATCCATTGCTGCGGCGATCGATGATTCGCGGCAACAGTTTAACATTGCGTCGCAGCGAATCTTCTTGGCAGGAATCGGTACTGGCGGGACGATGGCATTTCGAATCGCCCTTCAACGACCGGAATGGTTTGGCGGCGTTCTGTCGATCAACGGTTCTCTTCCAGCAGGTTCAACGCCGCTCGTGCGGTTGAACGCTTGCCGACGGCTCCCCATATTTTGGACGCACTGTCGCGCGGACGACCGATTCAGTGAATCGGAGCTGGCGATGCAATTACGAGTGTTGCATATCGGCGGCTTTCAAGTCACATTGCGGCAGTACCCGTCTGGCAATCAGCGCAATCAGATATTGCCGGATGCCAACCGTTGGATGATGGACTTGATCACGCGACCGGCGACGACGGCATCGTAGAGATCATCTAATTCTGATTTTCAAAATCGGCTGGCTTGTTACGGCGGCGGTCGTCCAAGCACCGGATGTCAGGCTCATACTGCGAAAAATTTAACATTTTTCAAAATTAAGCGCCGGCGATCTGAAAATTCCCTAAAAAGTAGTCGACGCGCCAATCCGCCGAAGCTCGTTCAATCAAATGGTAATGCCGCAGAAACTACCGATTCGCGCGGGTCGCTGTTCAAACTCAAGCCGTTTGCCGCACGCCTCAACCCTGCTAGCGGTTCATGGCGATTGAATTGACATCGATTTCCAGAATCGTGTAAAAGCTCGCGGTATTTTTCTCGTTTACATCCTGAATTGCTTGTCGGAATCACATGATGAGATTCGACTCGTCCACGAACGGATTCACTTTGTCGGAGCTAGTCTTGGCGGCTTGCGACGGGCTGAACGAACAGTTCAATCGCGGTCGTGTCTCCACGGAGTTCGACTTCCACGACAATCCAACCATCGACTTGAATCCCAAGCAAATTATCGCGGCGATTGGTTTGATCATCGAGCAAGCCATCGCGTCCACGCCGCCCCAGCGGTCGCTGTTAATAACGACGACGATGGGCTCGGAATGTTGGGAAATCGAAGTCGCCGATGGGGGCGATGAAAAATCGGCTGACGATTCGCGCGAGGCAGGCGATCTCACAGCATTTCGCTTGCATCAAGCGATTCGGCCATTCTGTGGGCGCGTAGAAATTTGCCGCTGCGCCCAAGGCGGCCACGCGATCACGCTGGTCGGTCCGCTCACACGACGTCGCGGCAACGCGGCGTAACACGTCACATACTCTTAGGCAGAACGCATACGATGTCAGGCAGTTCGAATCCTCCGACTTGGCAGACTTGGTTGAAGCCAGGTTCGGCCAATAAGACCTTCGCCGTTACGGCGCTCTTCGCCCTGATCGCGATCGGGAGTTGGTTGTATTGGCAGCAATCGCAAGTTGACCCGCGCATCAGTTTGTTGCCCGGCGCCAAGCTGTTGGAACACGATCTGGGGCGGATACAACTTGCATTTGGCGACTCCGGCCTAAACGATTATGAAATTCGCGAAGGGCAAATCTGGGTTCCACGAAGCCTGCGGGATCGCTTTCTCAAGGCAATCAACGTACACGATGCAAGCCCAGAATCCAGCCGAGAAATATACGAACCGAATCCGCAGAGTCCGTGGGCGACCAGCCAACAACAGCGCGAAAGCAACTTGTTGCACAAGAAAAAAACGATTCGGCAATTGGTCCTGCAACTTGAATTCGTCGCCGATGCAATCGTTGACTACGACGAATTGGTCGATGGCAATTGGCCGCCGACAACGCGACGATCCGTAGCCATCGTGGTTCGTCCAAAAGGCGGGCGGTTGATGGAATCGTTCCAGGTCGACGCGATTCGGAACACGATTTGCGGTGCGGTCGCGGGATTGAAGCCAAGCGAAATTGTGATTACGGATATTGTCGCAGGACATGCGTACGTCGGATCGGCGGCCACAGAAGTAGCGTCCGCCGATTCGGCCACATTAATTAGGCTGGAGCGAGCCAAACTGGAACAACGCATCGGCGATCAATTGTCTCAGTTTGGCAGCGGCATCGAAGCGTTCGTAACCTTTGAGGAACGTGAAAATGTGACTTCCAATTCGGCCGCGCCTCTCAGAGTGGCCGTGAACGTAGGGACGCCTACCGCGATTGCCAATCAACCAACCGTAATCAAGACCGATTCGACGAACGATCAAGCGGCGACGCACGTTTTCAAAGACGAATATCCGTCGATTACCTTGCGAATTCGAATTCCTGAAAAATGTGTGCGCGAATTCTCCCAGCCGAACGCTGTGGCAGCGAACGACATGAGCGGCATAAGCGACACGCTCGAACAGGACTTCGAATCTCTGGAATTACAAATCAAAGCGGCAATTCAACCGTTGCTGGCTGCCGGTCCCGTTCACTGGACTCGAAAGCAAATCGACGTATCAATGATTCGCACGCCACTCGAAACTGACGCGAGTCTCGGGGTCACAATGCCGTGGTCGACTTGGTCAAAGTACATCCCGGCTGGAGCAATTGGCTTGGGAGTTATTGCATTGTTTGCCCTGATGTTCCGACGCGCCAAACCGACGGCTCGACGACTGCCGAGCGACGAACCAATTTCGGTTGGATCTCGCACGTCTCGTGAGTCGATTCCACTGCACCCGACGGCGGATTCGATTCCAGACGAAACGCGGCGAAAACTTAAACAGATGGTGGACGACGATCCAGATCAAGCGGCGGAGATCATCAAGCAGTGGATTCGCGGCGCGGCGTAATCCGCGCTTGACAAGGAGACAGTTATGTCGACATTTCGAATTGCGCTCATCATCATCGGCGTTGCGCTGCTGTCGTCTGCGACAAATGCGGCGCAATTGATCGACTCTTCGCTTGTCCGAAGCGATTCTGGTTTGGATAAGACGCCCGATGTATTCGTTGACATAGCAGGATTAGAAACCGCAGAAGGTACTCGAACTATTTCGAATTCAGTTGTCCGAGAAATCTCAACTGCGAAATCAGAAGCACCAAGTTTTGGAACCGGCCCAGCGATGGTCGATCCGTTGAATCAGCCACTCACCGAGTCCGCGCCCGCAGCACGAGCACCTTTCGACTGGTCTGGCATGGAACGATGGACTCGACATCCCGTTGCCGCAGCCGGAATCAGTCTCGCGGTGGTCTTCTTGGGATACTTTTTACTCCGGTTGTTCGGCGGACGACGCTCCGTGCGGCGGCCAGGACAACTGCCGCGCCAAGTTGTTGAGCTGATCGGTTTTGTTCCGCTAGGGCAACGGCAACAGCTTCAATTAGTACGGTTGGGGAGCAAACTCGTATTGGTCGCGGTTTCCGCCAACGGCGCGGAACCATTGGCCGAAGTCACCGACCCTGTTGAAGTCGATCAAATTTTAACCGCGTGCCAGTCGGGTCAGTCGGCGTTGGCCGGTGCAATCGGGCGTTGGACAGGTCGGCAAACAGCCCGCGATTTCGGACGCCAACCAGCGCGAGCGTTGTTCGAAGCATGATACAAAAGTGAGCCGACGCATGGGTCGTACGAATTTAGTCCTCGTTCCCAAGCTCCCGCCAGGGAACGCGCAGAATTGCTGGCTCCGTCAGCCGGATTCGAGGCGGAGCCTCGGTTGCAGTGCGTTCCCGGTCGAAAGCCTGGGAACGAGGAACGCAGTCATCCGGTCGATTGCGATTGCGACGATTTTGTTGTCGACGTTTTTTCTGCATCTGCCGTCGTGCGCTGGGCAAACCGAAGCGACCGCCGACCAAACAACGAATTCCGCCGATGGGTTGTCCAAGTCCGCAGAGCGTTGGAGCAGTGTGGGCAACTTGGCCAATCTTGACCGCCGCCAAGTTTCGAGCATGTTAAGCAGTGCGCTCACGTTGGGCTTGGTGGGACTCTTGCCGCTGGTCGCGCTGATGGCGACGAGTTACGTGCGATTGATCATCGTACTGGGACTGCTGCGACAAGCTTTAGGTGGAACGCACACGCCGCCAGCACAAGTCACCACGGCGCTGGCTCTGCTTTTGACAGTGCTGGTAATGACGCCCGTGTGGACGCAAATCAAATCCGACGCGATCGATCCTTATCTGGCCAAAGATTCGCCGATCGAATTGAGCCAGGCCTTGGAACGGGGAGTGGTTCCAATGAAACGGTTCATGAGTCAACAGATTATCGCCGCCAACAATGCGAACGATGTCTGGCTGTTTTACAAGTATTTGCCGGTCGAGCAACAACAACAGCGCCCGAAGACTTTCAACGACGTTCCAATCCAAGTCTTGTTACCTGCGTTCATGATCAGTGAACTCAAGACCGCGTTTGCGATTGGCTTTCAGATATTTTTGCCGTTTTTGATCGTCGATCTACTCGTGACCAGCGTGACCACGTCGATGGGAATGATCATGCTCCCCCCGTCGACGATCAGTTTGCCGCTCAAACTGGCTTTGTTTGTCATGGTTGACGGCTGGCACCTGATTGTTGGAATGTTGATGCAGAGCTTTGCCGTAATGAGTTGACCGCGTTGGTGCGGCTTCAGTTTTCAAACGTGAGGTTATTCCGATGAGCGCACATGCCGTGGACTTGGGTCGCGAAGCCCTCATGCAATGCCTTGTGATCGGCGGCCCGATCTTACTCGTGGTGTTGCTGGTCGGTTTGCTAATGTCCGTGCTCCAAACGGTCACCAATGTTCACGACTATTCGGTTGCCTTTATTCCCAAACTCGTCGCAGTCGTCATTGCGTTAGCACTTTGCCTTCCCTGGATGATGAGCAAAATGGCCGACTATAGCCAAGCCGCATTATCCCAAGTCCCCACCGCAGTCAGTCGAGTGGATCGATGACGGACGCGCACCTCGTTGGCTTGGTATTCGTTCGCGTAGCGGCGATGGTCGCACTATTGCCCTCACTTGGCCAAGTCATTTCACTGCGCGTGCGGTTTGCTTTAGCGATCGTTTTAACTATGTTGATCGCGCCGCTCGTCGTCGCTCAGCCACCGGTAGTGATCGGAACCAGGCCTTGGCTTGATCTCGCGATGGAACAACTAATGTGGGGCGCTTTTGTTGGCGGTGCGATTCACGTTTGGGTCTCGTCGTTTGCGTTGGCAGGATCGTGGATCGCACAAATTTCAGGTTGGGGTGTGAGCGAAACACCAGTGGACGGCGAAGAGCCGACTTCCGCGCTCGGACAATTACACGGCTGGTTGGGTGGTATCGCATTTTTCGCAATCGATGGACCAAACATGGCCATTGGAGCGTTGATGAATTCGTTCGCCGCCATGCCGATCGTTGCAGGGCCCGATCAAGCGAACTCAATTGCCGACATGGCAGCGACCATTCTCAGCCAATCGATGTGGCTTGCATTGGGTGTCGGAAGCCCAGTCATGACAAGCTTGATTGCCTCGTCGATCGCAGTCGCCGCGATTCAACGCGCATTGCCGCACGTGAATTTGGTTCGCTTTCAAATGGCGGGTAATTGGCTCGTGTTGCTCGTTGCGCTTTCGCTGACGATGGGGCTAAATGTGGACCATTGGAGTCAGAAAGTTGCCATGTTGATGCACCATTTGCCCCACGCTCCGAGCTTGCACGAGAGTTTTCCATGAGTTCCGACGAATCACAAGATCAAGCCGCCAGTTGGTCGAAACGACTTCGCGCGCGGGAACTTGGCGACGTACCCGTAAGCCGCGACCTGACGTCGGCGTTGTCGCTAGTCGGTGGGCTTGCGCTTTTAACGATGTTTGCCCATGAGTGCTGGAAAGCGATGGAAAGGATTGCGCTCGAAAACTGGCGATGGTCGGGAGCGTCAATCGCGCGATTCGATCCGTTGGAAATGTTGGGACATGCTGGCATGTTCGTGGGCCGCCCACTGCTATTTTTGGGAGGCGGAGTATTCTTGATCGCATTTGCCGTTGGCTGGATACAATCCGGCTGCGGCATGTTTTGGAATCGCATGTTACCCGATTGGAGTCGGCTCAGCCCCGTGCGAAATTGGCGCCAAGCACATTCGTTGTCACACTGGACGAGTTCATTAATCGGGATGTTGCGATGGCTAATTTTGTGGGCCGTCGTGATGTTTTGCCTTTGGTCAGCACGCGATTCAATCGTCGCCATTGACCAAGGAAACTGGCCTGCCGCAACCGCGACTGTAGTTTTTTCAATCTTGCTCAAAGTCGTCGCCGCGATTGCCGCGCTCAGTTGTGTTGACTATGCGTTGCAATGGTGGTTACACGAACGCCGGCTACGTATGACACCCAACGAAATTCGCGAAGAAATGCGGGCGTCGCAAATCGATCCTAATGTTTTACAGCGTCGAAAATCTGTGGGTCGCGGCTTCGTGCGGAGCGGAATCATTCGCACCGTACGCAAATCGAATCTGATCTTGACCGACACGACGGGTGCGGTCATTGGATTGGAATTGTCGGATCGAGACGATGACCTTCCGAAAATCGTATTGCGTGCCGGTGCGGCTCAAGCCGATGCGATGATACTGATTGCGGCACGGTTCGCTATCCCCGTCCAAAACCATTCAGTTGCGTCAACGCTTTTTAAGCGCTGTCGAGCTGAGGATACAATTCCGCCAGAACTTGTCGGGATCATTCGCGCGCTCGATCCGCGCCGCCGTACGATGGCGTAATGGTATACTTCGCGCGGCCATGTTTGAATTGTTTAACCCGGAGCCAGCGGCGACGGCATGGACCACATGAAAGGGACCGTCGCCGTTGGCTTCGGGTTAAACGAAATGTTTCTTTGATGACCGGACGAAGTTAAATTCAGTCTGCAAGTTCACGGAGCAATCATGAAATCGGTTTTAATTGTGGGTGGAGGCTTTGTTGGACTCAACGCTGCCAAAGGTTTGGCCAACGCGACGGACGTGCAGGTCACGTTAGTGGATCGCCGAAACCATCACTTGTTTCAACCGCTTTTGTATCAAGTCGCGATGGCGGGGCTGAGTCCGGCCGACATTGCCGTACCCATTCGCAGCTTGGTGGCGCGTTATCGCAACATTCGTGTGTTGCAAGGCGAAGTCGTGTCGCTCGATTTGCCAGGCAACCATGTCCAAACCAGTTTTGGCGAGTTGTCGTATGACTATTTGATCTTGGCTGGCGGTTCCCAGCACAGCTATTTTGGCCACGACGAGTGGGAGAATTTTGCTCCGGGATTGAAGACGATCGAGCAAGCGACGGAGATTCGCCGCCGAGTGTTGACGGCCTTTGAACAAGCCGAGCTTGCCAGCGATCCAGAAATTCGCAAGCGGCAGTTGACGTTTGTGATCATCGGCGGCGGCCCGACCGGAGTCGAGTTGGCAGGCGCGATCGGCGAAATGACTCGCTTCACGCTGGCCAAAGACTTCCGCACGATCGACGCGACATTGGCGCGCATCATTTTGATCGAAGCCGGCCCGCGAATTTTGCCGATGTTCTCGGAACGACAGGCCAGTCGCGTCGTCCGCGATCTCGAAGGCTTGGGCGTCCAAACATGGACCAATAGCAAAGTCACTCAAGTCGACGAACGCGGCGTGTATGTCGGCAACGAACATATTGCTGCAGCGACAGTTCTATGGGCGGCCGGTGTGCAGGCTTCAAGTCTTGGCCAAATGACCGGTGCCCAATGCGATCCACAAGGCCGAGTCATGGTGGAACCCGATCTGAGCATCAAGTCTTTTGGCAACGTATTTGTCGCTGGCGATATGGCGTGCGTTCTGCGAAGCGACAAGACGCCGTTGCCCGGTGTTGCCCCGGTGGCGCTACAACAGGGTCGGTATTTGGCCCGCATGATTCGACGCGAAGTGCAGTCGAAAGTTGCCCGCAAGCCTTTTGTATATGTAGACAAAGGGCAGATGGCCACGATCGGTCGCAGCCGTGCCATTGTAGAAATCGGCAAATTTCACCTCGCCGGCCGAGTGGCTTGGCTGCTGTGGCTGGTGGTCCACATCTACTATTTAGCCGGTTTTCGCAATCGACTTTTTGTCGTCATGCAATGGGCTTGGTCGTATCTGACATTTCGCCGTGGTGCTCGGTTGATCATCGACAAGGAATGGCGATTCGGCAAGCGATGACCACACGCCAGAAGCGCGACGCTGACGATTTCGGTCTTTGTTTAACCGCAACGCTTCGTTGCGCTTTGCGCGATCAGCCGTGAGCCAATTCCAGCGCCCGAAGCGGGCGGTTAAACAACGAGCGGAATACAGAGCTATCCCAGCAATTACCGCGTGGAATGGAATCGGGCGAAAGTAACCAATGAAGCTCGACTTAATTCAGCGTGACGGTGGCGTCGTGCTGCGCCTTCAAGCCGTTCCTGGATCACGTCGCAACGTAATCTTGGGCATCCGCAACGGCGCCCTGCGCGTCGCCGTGACCCAAGTCGCCGAAAAAGGCAAAGCCAACAAAGCACTAATCGCGGTACTCGCCAAACAACTCGGCTTGCGCAAATCGCAATTCACGCTACTTGTCGGCGATACATCTCCTCAAAAGCAATTTTATGTCGATTCAATAACCGCGTCAGAATTGCGCGAACGAATCGCGCAAAAAATTGAACCCGGCGCGCCTTAATCAGCGCCGGGTTCAAGAGGTTTCAAACAATTCAGTGGCCATTCAAATAATGCGGCTTACCTAACCCCGTGCATCATCCGTTTTAGGAATGGCGATAGTACTAGCAGTACGACGCCAAAGACCATACTCGCAATTCCAATCGTGTTAAACACCGAGACGTAAGTCTGCAATGCTTGTTCCGGGTTCGTCACTTCACCGCCAACTGTTTCGACCGAGGCAAGTTGAGCGACAATTCCGCCGACGTATTGTGCCATGGACGAGGACAAGAACCAGACACCCATCATTAGTCCAACCACTCGCACCATGGACAACTTGGTGATCATGGATAGGCCGACTGGTGAAATACAAAGTTCTCCCAGGGAATGAAGAAAGTACGCCAGTGCGAGCCAAAATAGCGCGACCTGAAAGCCCGTATTCGCGAACTTGGATCCGTAGACCAGCGCCATGAAACCTAGTCCAACCAGAATTAATCCAATCGCAAACTTGACGGGAATGGAGGGTTCCAATTTGCGCTTGGCCAACCCAACCCACATCAGCGAAAAAATTGGCGCAAAAATCACGATGAATAGCGGGTTGAAAATCTGAGCTTGGGCTGCAGGCATGGTGTAATTTCCCACGATATGACGGTCAGTGTTTCGCTCCGCAAAAAGGGTCATGGATGAACCTGCTTGTTCAAACAAGGTCCAGAACACCACCGAAAAAACCACAAGCACGGTAGCCACCACCATTTTTTCGCCTTCTTCGCGAGTTCCTGCAAAGAATGACCAGATCGGAATACCAATGACCGAAGCCAGAAAGACGCAAAAAAGGAATTTGCCCAAAATCGGGAGCGAGAGTAAGTAGTTAAAGACGCCTTTGCCTTCTTTGATTGCGGCAGACGCCGCGTCGGCAGTCAACATAGTGTTATTAAGTAGCAACCAAATCACAGGTATGGCGCAAATCGCCGCCAGAAAGATCAACAGCGTTTTGCCTTTACCTTGGGCGGGTGGTTCGCCGTAACCTTTGAGACGATCACCATCGAATTGGAACAATGCCCACGCGCACAACATGCCAATGGCCGCGAGCAAGAATCCAGCCCAGAAACCGAACCAAACTTGAAACAAGGGGCACAAGAATTGGGAAATCATGGAGCCCAGATTGATGCCCATATAAAAAATCGTAAAACCGGCGTCGCGGCGAGAATCGCTTTTGGAATACAAGCTTCCAACCATGGTTGAAATGTTTGGTTTAAAAAATCCATTTCCGACGATCACGCACGAAAGTGCCAGAAACATCAAGTTGACCCAAAACTGTTTTCGCTCGCCATCAAAAATAAAGCTTCCCTTGGCAAGTGTCTTTTCATTGGCTTCGCCGATGAGGTGTAGAGATCCGTCGTCATGGCTGTCGATTTCGTATTGAAAACCGTCGATCGTGACGAGCTTTTGCGAAACGGTATTGACGGTCGCTTTGCCTTCCACGACGACTTCTTTGTCAACCTGCTTAATTTGAACGTCGTAGCGTTTGCCTTCGTATTGCATGAATGGCTTGGCCATTTCACCGCCGAAGCAGAGCATCAGATACCCGATGGCCATTAAAATGGCGCCGAACTTCACCGACCTCTTGTAGCCGAGGTATTGATCAGCCAGCAATCCGCCAAACAACGGAGTCAGATAAACAAGTGATGTGAATGCACCGTATAGGCCATTGGTAACATTATCGTTGAATAAGAAATGTTGAGCCAAATACAGCGTCAACAACGCACGCATCCCGTAGTAGCCGAAGCGTTCCCACATTTCAGTGGTGAACAAACGGGCAAGCTGACGTGGATGGCCAAACCAAGAGGAATTGGAATCGGAACGATCTTCGAGGCTAGTGTTACTCATAAAGTGTCAGCCCAAGCAAATTCCAAACGGATAATATCGCGGCAGAAAGTTCTCAATTTTGTAATTGAGGTCAGCCACTGATGCAAGCCGAAGGGGATCGATCGCAGCTTAAAATCAGAAATTAAGTTCGATTCGGCGGCCTTCGGCGATGCTGCGGTTACCGGCGAGAACGATTGCCGTGGCGCGGTAGGCGTCGTTCAGATCGGATGTTCGCCGGACCAAGCTAGTCACGGCGCGATGAAATAAGGTCAACATCTGTTCGCCAACTGGACGCTCTTGCTCCAGGCTTTCCGTGTGCTGGCCTGCCTCGTCAAACCAAACCAGCGTCGACGGCAAATCGGCAAAGGCGACCCCGTTTTCGCAGACTAACTGCACCGACGAAGGGCGGCGATAGTTGAGCGCGTCGGGCCACTTGTTAGGAATGTAGTGGCCGAGACTGAGTTGCGCAGTCACCGGCAATTCGTCCGTCGATGTCGTTGCAAATTCCAGACTCATCATTTGATAAAACGAATTGCGGGTTGGCAGTTGCAATTGGTGGTTCACACTGAATAGGGATGTGGGATTACGATTGGCTAAATAACAACACCAATCGACGATCTCCATAAGATTGCGCCAAGTGATTGGACAATAGCCGCTGCGTCGTCGCGGATCGACTTGTTGTTCAGAAGCCAGCCGTTCGTGACAGTAAAGCAGCAGCGGTCGGCCCAATCGCGTCGCGATCAATTCCTTTATTCGTAGCGTCGCTGGAGCGTGGCGGCGCGGAAGCTCGGCCATGAACGCGACGCCCGACGCGTCGACGCGTCGACGAATCTCGTCGACTTGTTCGGGAAGAATATCCAGCGCAGCGGAACTGTAGACCGCTTTACCCGCTTCGCAAGCCGCCAAGATTGGCAGCGGTCCAGCCCAGTCGGGAGCCAAAGCGAGGACCGCATCAATGTCACTGTTTTCCAGCATCGCGCGAAAGCCATCGTAAGGTGTGGCCTGGAATTCTTGTGCAACTTGGGCCGCTCTCTGAGCGACTTCGCAGCAGATCGCGCGGACCTCATAACGGTCAGACAAAGCTTTCAGTGCCGGTCGATGCCGAGTCAGCCATTGATCTCCCAACCCTACGAGACCGACGCGCAACTTCATATTGAAAAAACTCCCGAAGCAGGCCCTTCGCGGACCGTTTTCCGAAACCCGTCAGTTGAACCCAACCTCAACCGAATTGCGGCTCTTGATTGTGATAGATGCAAGTTGAAAGGTGTTGATCCGAACCCACGAGATTGTGTTTCGTCACAACTAGCGCGTGTCGGCGTCCGTAGGACCGATAAAGCTTTCCTACCTTCTCGTCGTACGATGTCCTTCCGCTTTGCAAGCTGAATTTTAGCCGACGCGGGGATGCAAGCAAAACCGATAAAAAGATTTGTGGTCGAGGCGACTAACTTGGCTCGGCAGGCCCATCACCTGACCCGAACCGACTTTTTGCGGGCAAAAAGGAGCATGGATGAACGGTTTTGCTGCAATCTTCGTCCTAATGTCTCTCGCCTGCTCGACTGAAGCAGCTCGTCAGTCTGGCCTCCCCACCGATTATGCGACAGCCTATCAGCGTGCACAATCGAGCGACAAACCGATACTCGTCTTGGTTACCGCCGAGTGGTGTGCGCCGTGCCAGATGCTCAAGCGAACCACCGTTCATGACATGATGTCCAAGCGAGGATTCAAGGATTTCCATTTCGCAACAGTCGATGTCGACCGCGAGCCGGATACTGCCGCCAAGCTCATCGAGGGTCGGCCCGTCCCACAATTCATCATCTTTGAGCGAAGCGGCGACAAGTGGATCAGGCGATATTCGGTCGGCTACCTTCCGGTCGACCAGCTTCAAGCGTTCCTTGCGCCGTCGATCAAACCCGAGGTTCGCGTGGCTGAAGGTCAGACGACTTCTCAAGCTCGATAGCTTGCGACAATACGCGTCGTGGAAACCGCCAGAGCTCAAATCTCAAATCCTAGATTTCAACTTTCTCGCAACGTGAACATCTCCGTTGTCATTCCTTGCCTCAACGAGCAAGCCCAGATTGCGACCTCCATACAATCTGCTTGGGCTGCCGGTGTATTGGAAGTCATTGTCGCGGACGGCGGCAGCAATGACGATACGCTACGCATTGTCCGCGAGCAATCTGCGAAACTCGTCAGTTGCCTTCCGGGCCGAGCGGTTCAAATGAACGCGGGAGCCGAACAGGCCCGCGGCGATGTTCTGTTGTTCTTGCACGCCGATTGCCAATTGCCAGTTGATGCGTGTCAACAGATCGCTGCATCGTTTTCGGAGCATAGCGTTGCATGGGGCGCGTTTCGCCAACGAATCGACGCGCCGCAAAAGATCTTTCGCGTCATCGAGTGGGGCAATGCCGCACGCATTCGTTGGCAAAGCTTGGCGTACGGTGACCAAGCCATCTTCGTTCGGCGAGAGATTTTCGATTCGGCCGGCGGGTTTGCCGCGATTCCACTCATGGAAGATGTATTGCTTTCGCGCAAGCTTTCCAAACTCTCGCGGCCCGCATTGCTATCCGGTCCCCTGATCGTCAGCGCCCGTCGCTGGCAACGCCATGGCCCGTTGCGACAGACGCTACGCAATTGGTGGCTGATGTTTCTATTTCGTTGCGGCGCCAGCCCCGCTAGCCTCGCGACACGATATCGACGTCACGACAAAAAGCAGTAGGCACACTCCGTGTGCCGTCGCGAATCATGACTCGGGTTCAATCCGCTGTTGCATGCGACAAACCTCAAGAACAGCCGAATTAGAGATTATGTTTTACGTCGGGGCGTCGGGAAGTGATGCGGGTAACGCAGCTACGGCACGCGGAGCGTGCCCGCTACTTTTCGTGTTTTTTGATCAACTCAATCAGTCGCACCCAACCGTCCTCGCGGGCCTTTTTGTTTTCCGCGCTTGCGTCGGGGGCTTCGCCGGCACGCATGAAGCCGTGGCCAGCACCCTTGTAAAACACGGGATCGTAAGTCTTTGCGGCGTTCTTCATCAGTTCCTTTGATTGATCGATCGTCGCGTTGACTCGGGCGTCGTTTTCTGCGTAGAAACCGTACACCGAGCATTTGATTCGCGCGATCTCGGATGCTTCAGTCGGTCCTGTTCCATAGAACGGAAACGCCGCCAAGGCGTTGGCGTTGTTGGTCGCAAAGCGAAACGTCTGGCTACCGCCCCAACAAAAACCGGTTACGACGAACTTGCCATTGCAAGCCGGGAGTTTGGTCATGTAATCAACCGTCGCATTCAAGTCAGCCGTAATTTGGTCGGCAGGCAACTTCATGATCTCCTTGCGAACTTCTTCGCCATTAAAGCTCGTCGTGTTCCCGCCATCTTTGCCCATTTGCGAGAGCAAGTCGGGTGCAATCGCGATGTACCCTTTTTCCGCCAACTGATCGGCCACGCCGCGAACCCAATCGGTCAAGCCAAAAATCTCGTGGATCACCACGACAGCCGTCGCTTTTTCGGCAACTTCCGGATAGACGACGAACGCATCGACGGTACGATCGCCATGCTTGATCTGCACCCACTCCCCATGTCGCGGCGAATCTTCCAGGCGCTTCTTTGCCCAATCCTGCGCAAAGCTGGGCGTGGCAATTACAAGAAAAAAAAGGATCGCGAGTTGTTGTAAAATTGGCTTGTTCATGTTTGTTTCCTAAAGAAGTCGGATGCGGCAGCGTTCCATTATCCTGGTTATTGCGTTTCACCCAAGGGACCCAAACGGCTCGCATCTGGCCGCCACAGGATTACCGCCAGACCTGCCGTGCGACGCGCAAATGATTTTCCCCCAGGATTTTTCGAACATCGAACTCCGCGTAGCCCCGGCGCAGCATGGATTCAACGATTTCGGGCGTTTGCTCGACACGGACCATTCGAATTCCTTGGGAGTAACTTTCCGGTGGAAAGACGTCGGGGTTGTTTTTGAGAAAGTCGTTCAGCTCTTGCTTGTCAAACACGTAGTCGAGGCCCAATCCGACGTGATCGGGTCCGACCAACTGCACGAGGTAGTCGATGTGGTTCACGACGGTCTCGGTCCGATTGTCATTGTTTCCCAAAAAGTCGCCGATGCCAACAACTGAAATTACGCCGCCCGTTTCAGCGCATGCCTGAATGGCGCGATCGGAGATGTTTCGATAATGGTCTCGCAGCGCGCGAGGGTTGGAGTGCGAGAAGATCACTGGGTTGCCGCTTCGTTCCATAATCTCCAATGCCGTGCGCTCGCCGGTGTGACTACAACAAGCAACCATACCAACGGCCCGCATTTCGTCGAGGACTTGGCGGCCAAACTTGGTTAGGCCAGTATCTCGATCGTCGCAGCCGCCCCCTAGAGAGTTATTTTTGTTGTACGCGAACAGCATCCAGCGAACGCCCAATAAGTAGTAGACTTCGACCATCCCAATTTGATCGTTCAATGCGCAGCCGCCCTCCAAATCAAAAATCACGCCGAGCCGATTCGAACGCCGGGCCGTGTCGATGTCGTCGACCGACTCGACCAACAAATACTTTTCAGGATTTTCTCGGATGAACTTGCGAAAAGTCGCGGCGACAAGAATCGCGTTTTGCCAAGGAGTCAAGTCGAAGCCGATATTGAGTGTGCAGACATCAACGCCCGAAGCTCGGTAGCGGTCCAATTGAGGCAGAAATTCGACGTCGCTCGGCCGCAGCGGCATGCAGCCGTGAATGTCCCAAACGAGCGAATCTCGCATGAGTCGCTTAGTCGATTCGTTGGCAAAGTCCGCTAAGGTGACTGTCCCCATGAATGTCTGACCTGTTCGGCTATTTTTGCGAAGTCTCTTTGTCGGCACCGACGCGCAGGCGCAGCTTTTTCTCTTCCTCGGTTTCCATCGAGCGAATCTCGTACGCCGGTGGCTCAACGCCGTGCAAGTGCTGCACAAAGTAATCCCACCCGCGCCGAATAACGTGTCGGCTGACGAAGTTATGCGGCCGGTTGGGAACATACAGCATGTCAAAATCCTTGTCCAATTTGATCAAGGAATCGACGACTCCCAACGTTGTCGCCGGAAGTACATTTTCATCCAGTTCACCCATCATGATCAACAGTTTACCGCGCAAGTTTTTAGCTTGAATCGACGAGTCGTTGTTCTCGTAGTTGATAGGCCGGTCTGTCGGCGTTGGCCGGCGAGACGATCCGTCGGCATAAACAACTTTGCCGTGAAACGCTTCCCAGTGGTAATCGGGATACATGTTGTGAATCGAGCCCACGCCGCAACCGGAGATTCCGACTTTGTAGAACTCGGGGAATTCGAACATGGCTCGAAACGTTGTGAATCCTCCGTAGGAAGCGCCGTGGACGCCGACTCGGTCAATGTCCATCCAAGGCCGAGTCTGTGCGAGTTCTTTGATCGCCGCGACATGATCTTCGAGCCCAATCGTATTCAAGTTTTTGTTCGAGTAGTGCGAGAATTCTTTGGAGCGATAAGTCGTGCCGCGAGCGTCGATCGCAACGCCGACGAATCCCAAGGCGGCCAATGAACTTGGGTGATAAATTGCCGGAACGCCAGCGATCGCCATCATGAAGTTGCGCGGAACGACCGCCGTCAGAGGGCTCGCGTATTGTGAATCGATCACGGGATACTTGAGTCCCGGATCGAAGTCATGTGGCTTGTAGAGCAAACCGTATAATTTCGTTTTTCCATCGGCGGCGAAAGTAACAACTTCTTCCGGATCCTCCCATCCGCTGGCGTAAAGGGCGGTCGCGTCAGCCGATTCAAAAACGTCGACAAGTGAACCGTCGTCGGTGCGGCGGATCGCCGTCTTTGTCGGTTGATTGATAGTCGAATAGTTGTAGACCACGTACTTGCGGCTAGGCGACACGACGTCGTAGCCAAGTGCCCCATCGATCGGCAAGACGTCGTTCCCCATTCCGGTCAGCATGTGATCCGCAGGCTCAGGCGACAAAAGCTTCATTCCCGTCCCGTCGAAATTGATTCGATAGAGATAACGGTAGTAGGGATTTCCTCGCTCGAGTCCGCCTGCCGTAAAGTAGATGACACGATTTGCTTCGTCCACGTGGATCAAGTCTCGCACCAACCATTGGCCCTCGGTGATTTGCCCAGTCAAGTTCCCGTCTTTGCCGTTATACAAATACAAATGCCCCCAGCCATCGCGCTGAGAAAACCAAATGGCTTCAGTGCCGTCACCCACGACATGCACGTTGGGCGGGTTGTACGATGTCGAATTCAGGTCGGTGCGAGGCGACATGGCCTCGTGGACCACGGCCCGCGCGGCACCTGACGCAACGTCGACGTCATAAAGCTGCGCGGATTCCAAGTTGCTCCCCCACGTCACCGCGTAGAGTCGCTTGCAATCGCTGCTCCATTTGGTTTTGCGAATCGCCAACATGTCTTGGTGGACATGAAATAACTGGTCGTAAGGCAAGAGAATCTTTTGCGACGTACGCTGCTCGAGGTCGAACACATACCATTCCGCCTTGGCCGGTTCTTCCCCGGTCAGCGGGATACGCGGCTGATGAACGATCGGTCGAAAAGAACCGTCGTTCGGAACGGTTTCCAAAAACGGATATGGGGCCACGTGACTTTGATCGATCTTGAGTGCGAGAATGTGCCGGGAGTCGGGAGCCCATTCGCATCCCAAGGGAGGCTGAGGCTGGCCCGTGCGAAGACGCGGTATATAAGCCGCTTTCCAATTGCCATAGTAAATGCCGTAGCCGTTATTTTCGGTTCCATCCGATGTCAGCGCGATCTCATCTCCGGTTAGCATATTGCGGAGGATCAAATTTCCATCTTGCGAACGAATTCCAAACTTACCGTTGGGTGAAACCACGAGACCAAGTGCTGGCTCTGCCGGCTGCCGCTCCGTTGTGGCTTTGTCCCAATTGATCAAAAAAGTTTCGTCGTTCATTCGAAAACTGGTCAAATGCAATTCGGCATCGAATTTCAAGTTCGAGAGCATTAGCCTTACCGAGTTGGCATTGACGTCGTTCTTGGCCAGAATCTCGGCCAATTTCTCGTGATCGAACGCAGCGCGTTTTTTGCCAGTTGCCGCATCGACGATTGTGTATTCAATTCCCGATTCGTTTTGCCGCGCGTACCAGAAGTAGTCGGATTGATCGATCCAGTGAGGCAAAACGAACAAATTCTTGACTTTGGGAACGATATTGCGCTGCAAACGGGCTTCGGCCAATTCGTAATTCGCAACCGTGATCGATGGAGTAGTGGCTTGATCGATCGTCCGTTGTCCGATCGCAAGCGGCAAAAAAATGCTCAACGCAAGCGTGCCGACGAGCAAGGCGGCCACTTTGAAAAGCGTGTGCATTACATACCCTTTTTTTATCAAGCCAATAGAACTTCGACCGGAGGGCGGGATACAGCCAAACAAGTTTAATCGGTGCCGCAGTTCGCGACCACAAGCTTCCATCACACTCAAATCAACCGCCGTCAACAAATGGGAAGATATCAAAACTAGCGACCAAATCTGCTTGCACCGCCCCCGTTCAACGCGTTAAACTATTGTTTCCAAACCAATAAACCTGGAGAACCTAATTTGATACCGACTGGATACACGGCCGTAATACGTCAAGATGGCCCCTGGTGGATTGGCTGGATCGAAGAAGTTTCTGGTGTCAACTCTCAGGGCGAATCTCGCGACGAGCTGATTTCGAATCTACGCGAAGCGCTAGCCGAGGCCATAGAAATGAATCGCGAAGATGCCCGAAAAGCGGCTGGCGAACCATTCGAAGAAGTGGCGATTCAACCGTGAAACGCCGTGACCTGATCCGCCATTTAATCGATCAAGGCTGTGAACTCGTTCGTGAAGGCGGCAACCATTCTTGGTGGGGCAACCCGACAAATGGGCGTCGTACGGCAGTTCCTCGCCACAGCGAAATATCTGATCGCTTGGCACGAAAAATCTGCCGTGACTTGGGCATATCCGATCCGTGATAGCCTCCAAACCTAAGAAATCGATCGGAGTCCTGGTTCGGAGTTTCCTATGGCAGAAGGTGTTGAGAGCGAGCGGCGTGAACTGGCTTGAACCAAGTGGCGCACTGTTTCATTTGAACTAGATGTCGTTTCCGGTCGGAAATTGACGGTTGTTCGCAATCAGCGCGCCGTTTCAGCCGGCGCTTCTGCGGATTGTGTGGCAGAATCAAAAAAGCTGCACATCGAGTTGAATTTACCCAGCACGATTGCGAGAATGTTCATTGATATCTCCGTGTGTTTGGGGTTGGAAATTTTCGCTCCACGAAAGTGGATCACGAACGCTTGGTCAACAGTTTAAAACATCTGACCCCGCCCCAAACCACGGACTTGCAGGATTCTTTCGGCGGTTTTTCGTTTCCCTGACGGAAAGGAAGCTCGGATATGAGAGTCGCTGCCATCTACGATATTCACGGCAATCTGCCCGCTCTTGAAGCCGTACTTCAAGAAATTGGCCGTGCCGACGTAGACCTCGTCGTGGTTGGCGGCGATGTACTTCCAGGTCCGATGCCCCGCGAGTGTCTTACTCGCTTGCTGGACATTGAACAGCCCGTGCAGTTCCTCCTCGGTAACGGCGACCGAGAAGTGCTTGCGCAGATGGCAGAGACGGAGACGGATTGGTATCGCACGGCACCGGAACTGTGGCGCGTGCCGGTTCGCTGGACGGCGCAACAACTGGACCGCGAACACGAACGGCTGTTGGCGGGGTGGCCGGGGACGATTCGGATTGAGGTTCAGGGGTTCGGGACCGTGTTGTTTTGCCATGCCACTCCGCGGAACGACACCGACGTCTTTACTCGCCTGACGCCGGAAGAATATCTTTTGCCGATGTTCAAACAACTGGAAGTGATTGCGGTTGTCTGCGGTCATACCCACATGCAATTTGATCGAACCGTTGGCCGGATTCGAGTCTTAAACGCCGGCAGTGTGGGAATGCCGGTCGGAGCACCAGGCGCCTATTGGCTATTGTTCAGCCCGAGTGCGGAAATGCAGCATACGACCTATGATCTTCTAAAAGCGGCCGAGCGTATTCGTAATACGAAGTACCCTCAAGCTCAGGAATTTGCGATGCACAACGTCCTGCAACCCCCCGACGTGCAAGCAACCATGAAAGCATTGGGCCGGGCCGAATCCAACTCTGTTTTGAAGATCGCATCGATTCAGAACTTAAAAAATAGTGCCAAGCGATTGTGAAATGGTGGCCACACGTCACATTCGTTAGGACAGCGTTG
>JANMEB010000181.1:0-23943 GCA_031376585.1 Planctomycetota bacterium
CCGTACATGGGATAGTCCCACCAGCAGCCGTTGGGCTCTTGCAAGTCGAGGATAATTTTGGCCAAGTGCGATTGATATTCGCCGCGGTCTTCGGGCTTGAGCATGTCAATCTCGTATGCAGCATAGTAGTGCCCGAAGTAATAAAAGTATCCGGCGACTTGGAACCAGGATTCATGCGGAATGGGTCGCTTGCGGCCGATGCTCAGCCAGCCGTTGCGAACGTATAGGCGGTAAAGCCAGTTTTTCATTACGTTGTCGGTAATCGCTTCGTCGCCCCACATGCGCAAAGCGGCGTTACAGGCTTGGCTGCGTCCGAGACTTCCGGCAGGGCGGTTGATGCCGCGCATCGGCGTGTCCTTGAGGTACTCGCCGTACAGATACGTGAAATCTTTTTTTCGCTGGCGCAGCGTTGCCGCGATCGCGCGATCGACAGTTAGTTTGGTCGGTTGCACGCCGATATCGGCACCCTCTTTGAGCGCCACAAGTACGGCGGCGTTTACAAAGCTGGTTGAGCTGCTCGTTGGCTTGCGGGCTTGGTAACGAAAATCGTAATAGCCCCAGCCGCCGTCGACCGATTCGTAACGATCGAGCATCTCCATTTGATCCTTGATCAGTTGCTTGTACTCGGATTTCTGCTCATCGGTCATATGGGGTCGCTGGTGCAAACGCACTAATGCTTGAATCGCATAGGTGTGGCCCCAGACGTTGTAAATCGTGTCGCCGGTGGCACGTTTCAAGCGGGCCAAATGTTCCTTGAGCCACTGTTCGGCGGCGGCGACGGCTTGGATTGCGGCGGAGTCGTTTGGCTTGGTTTCCAATAGCGCGGAAACGCACATCGCAGTGGTCGCGGTTTGGAACGCATGATGCGCGCCGGGCAAAGGTGCGTAGATTTGGAAAGGCCGACTCGCGTCGGGAGAGCCCCACGATCCATCTGGATTTTGGTCGCTCAACAAAAAGTCAGTCCCGCGAGTGATTGCGGCGCGAATTTCATCGGCCGTCGGTGCTTCGATTGGCGGCAGCACCGGCGCGCGGGTAAAGTCCATCGCGTCATCGAGAATGTGTTGTCGCGACGAATCCTGTTCCGTCTCTTGTTGCTTGGTCGACGATTCCGTGGCGACTTGGGCAGATAGGATTACCGTCGGCACCAGTGAAATTGCAAACGCAATCCAAAATCGCGATTTCATGCGGTCACTCCTTTAGATGCGAATGCTTTATTCGGGTTTGGTTTTGAGAATCTTATCGCCGCTTTTCAAGCCGGAGATGACTTCGGTCTTGTCGTCCTTCGTCTTGCCGGCTTTTATTTCGCGGCGCTCATGGCCGGCGTCCGTCGGAACGAACACGAAATGCGATTGCCCGTCGTCGTCGCTGAACACGGATGCCTTGGGTACCATGACCGCGTCTTTCTTTTCATAGCCAAGCAATTTGACTTCGCACGTCATTCCCGGAATCAGCAGTTTGGGCAATGCCTCGCCATTGAGTACGCAATCGAACTTGCCTTCCTCGATTGCGATGCTGCCGATCTCGACAACGGTTGCGGCGAACGACGATTCTGGGTTCGCGGTGGGCCGCGCAGTTCCGTTGCTACCGAGGCGGATCGAGGCAAGCTGTTTTTCCTCTAATTCGCCGCGCAGCCGAATTTTTGCGAAATCGACAATCGTCATTACGACAGCATCCTTGGGTATGGTCGCACCGATTTCAATGAAACGCGTGGGGCTACCCGCCGCGTTGCTCCAAGTTCCGCGGCGACATTGTCCGTGGTAAATGACACCGTCGATAGGAGCTTTGAGGGTCATTTTTTCCATATCGGCGAGCAGTTTCTCGTAATCGCGTTTTTGTTTGGCGTGCGTGAACTGTTGCTTTTGCAATTCCAATTCCTTGAGCTGTCGTTGCGATGGGAGCGAGATCATAGCTTTCTTGAATTCCAGTTCGCCGCGCTGGAGTGCTTTTCGTTGGCTATCGGCACTGCGCGGAAGCTCAACACTCAATGAGTGATCGTGATCGTCCTTTTCCGATTCGAAAAAGAACTTGGTCGTGTCCAAGCTGCGTCGCGCACGCTTGAGAACAATTTCCTCGGACTCCTCCGTCAGTTCGTCCTCTTTGTACATTTTCTCCAGTTGATCAAGTTCATCTTGGGCGTACTCGACTTGGAACGTCGCCGATTCCAAATTCTTTTTGACTCGCCGTTCCGAAAACGGGGCCGTGACCCGAAAATAATAGTCCACGTCCTGCTGCTTGTGGTCCCAAGTTTCTTGGGCGATCTTGTGATCAAGGTCGAAGGTTTGAACGACTTGGTTCAAGTTGCTTTCGGCTTCCTTGAGGCTAAGGCCAGCGATTTCAAGTTCCTGCTTGGACTCTTGCAATTGCTGTTCGATTTTGTCGGTCTTAAACTTCAATATGACGTCACCTTTTTTTACCGCCGTGCCTGGTGCCACGATTTGCTCGACAATCAGGTTCGCGAACACGTCCATGTTCATTTTCAATTCGGCTGTCGTTGGCGCTTCGACACGGGCCTTGACCGTTTCAAAAATTCGGAGGACATCGGATTTGGCTACAACGGTTTCCGCAGGTGGCTTCGCGGCAGCATCTTTTGCAGCAGCATCCTTGGCGGGCGCATCTTGGCCAGTCAGGCACGCGGGAAAGAGCAACATTGCAGCACATAAGGCCCAACGACAAACTGAATTCATGGTCGCATCCTCTGGTAGTTAATTCACAAAGTAAGACTGAAGGCTTGGTAAATTGCATGGCAAAAACCAAGCCGGAATTTGTTTAGAACATAACTTCAATTTTGGTCTCGACGTGGTCGCGCCGCAAGCTGTCACTCGTCGCGATTTACCAGCGATGATAGGCCGGATGACCGGGTTTCACGGCGACAAACGTCCCTCGGCACGTCGCAGTGACTTGCCCGTTATGGGAAATTTCGCCCGCGACAACGGCTTTTCGGTCTGAGGATTCCACAATCCAAGCCCGCAAATCGAGCAAGTCGTTCGTCGGCGTCGGATGTTTCATTTGGATGGCGTATTCGGCCGTAACGGTGCAAGGCGGATGGTCGCTGTGAGATCGCTGCATCAAATGCCACGCCGCCGTCCAATTGCAATGGCAGTCGAGAAGCGTGCCAATGATACCGCCGTTGAGGATCCCTTCGAAGGCTTCGTGATGAGGCTGCGGCACCCACGTTGCGATAACTTCGTTGCCGCGAACAACGCTGCGCAATTTTAATCCCTGTTCGTTGGACGGCCCGCATCCAAAGCATTTGTTGTGCGGCGCGTACGTTTCTTGAAGACTTTTTGCCGACATCAGTTGCCTATCGAGTGGTTTGGATTCGCGGGGGCCATTTGGAAATCACGATAGAACCGAAGCGATGACAGCCACGTCGACAATGTCCGACGCTTTGCAACCGCGCGACAAGTCCATGCAAGGCTTGGCCAAGCCTTGAATAAGTGGTCCGAGTGCGATTGCTCCGCCCAATCGCTCAGTAATCTTGTAAGCAATATTTCCGGAATCCAAATCCGGAAAGACTAATACATTGGCGTGACCTGCAACGGGCGAGCCGGACGCTTTTCGCGCGGCGATGGCTGGCACAATCGCCGCGTCAAATTGGAGTTCACCGTCCACGGCGAGCTCGGGCCGCGCCGCACGAACCAGCTCAGTCGCGCGAATGACTTTGTCGACGCGCGGGTGAGAAGCGCTTCCTTTCGTCGAGAACGAAAGCATCGCCACCCGCGCGCGCTGACCCGTCAGAATGTGATGATTATCGGCGGAGCAAATCGCAATCTCGGCAAGCTGTTCGGCCGATGGATCGGGGACAACGCCACAATCAGCATAAGTCATAACGCTTTCGGGAAATTGCATCAGGAAGAAGCTTGATACGAGCGACCGACCGGGCGCAGTTCCGATCGCGTAAATTCCTGCTCTCAAAACGCTGGCGGTCGTGGCAATACTTCCCGCGACGCTCGCGTCTGCGTCTCCCAAGCCAACCAGCAGCGCGCCGAACATCAGCCGATCGTTAAGTGCTTCGCTCGCCCGCTCCGCAGTCATGCCTTTTTCGCCGCGTCGCTGGACAAGCCGTACAACGCAACGATTTCGCAGCGGGGAGTCGTTCATGCGAACGACTTCAATTTTTCGATCAAAGCTCGCTTCTTCAAGTGGGTCGATCAAAATCGCTTGTCCCAAGCCGCAGCGCTGAAAAGCGTTGGCCGCGTCGATGACGCGAGGATCCTGGGCTTCAGGAAAAATGATTCGGCGAGAACGCTGGCGAGCGCGTTCGCGCAATTCCTCAATCGCATTCATGTCGCCCCATGATTCTCATCGGCCCGATTCTCGCAGCCCTTCCAATAGATTCGACATGTCCTCATGTTGTACGCTGCCAGCCCGAACTATCAACACCATCACCGGACGATAGTAATGAATGTGGCCGGGGCCGCCGTTAATGTCCCAATGTTCCGGATGAATTGTGGCTTCGATCAAGGAAACGAGTTCCGGCCCATTATCGCCCCCGCCAAAACTCCCCGCATGGACGGCGATTTGATTTGGACCCGGCGCATATTGCAAACCTATGAGCAGCGGGTCCAACCATGCATCGCGATTGTTTTGAGACGTAGTCGCAAATGCCGCTTGTTGGCTGGCAGTCCCATCCGAAGTCGAGCCGACTGGTATACCGTTTGTCGCGCCGTTTTTTTTGCGTAGTACTTTTTGTGCGGTCTTTAGCTCGAACACGACTTTATTGCGCATCCCGCGCAATTTTTCAATCGATGAATATCGCGGATCGGACCAAATTTGGTTATGCAACTGGCACAAGTCGATGATGGCGTTGGCTTTATTGCGATCGGAATCGCCCTCGCGAAAACGTTTGTAAAAAGCAGTGTTGTCGCGATCCATATCGGCGATCAACGCAGGTTTGCTACCGCCCTCGATCAACGTCATCGATCCGACCCAACAACAAATTAGTTTGAGCATTACCATAGAAATCACTCCATTTGGCGCCGTATGCCCCTGGCTCGCTAGTTCACTGTTTTCGCTTTGCGAGCTGCGTGATCAGTCTACCGAAGTATCCGAACGCAAGCAACGAAGCCAATTTAAGCAGCGCGACGAGCGTCAGAGGCTTTCGAATCGAATTTACTCGGCGACTCAAATCGAGCAAACGCGCGAGCCAGTCGAGTGGTCGACGTTAAGCCACCCGCAATGAAAATCGCCAACGCAAGCCCTACAAGCGTATCGCTCAGCCAATGCGCGCCGCTGACAACCCGCTGAATGGTTGCCAATGCAGCCAATGTGTAAAATGGCGTGCGACCTGCCGGGTAAAGCCAACTTAGACCAATCGCCAATCCAAACGCTGTGGCAGCGTGCCCCGATGGAAACGATGTAACAAAATACGTACCGTATTCTGCGCGCGCCGAAATAACCGATGGAAGCGTGGCAATCCAAGTTTCGTAGATGGATGTCGGGGCTTGCTCACCGAAATAAATCGGGCGCAATCGGCAAAAACCTAACTTAAGCAAATTCGCAGCAAGTCCAGGCAAAAACGCGCACGCAAACAGTCGTGGCAGGAAGTGGCGATGTTGCGGCGACAGATGCCAAAGGCACCAACCGACGATCGCGACCCCTGCGCCGTGCGCAAAAATCTCACACAAGCCCAGGATGCGGCGAATGTCGCCCGGCATCCAATCGGCGTCAAAAAATTGGGCAACCGACGTGTCGAAGTTCATCGCGACGAAAGCCATCACGCAGGCCGCCGAACCCAGAAGAACCACGTGAAGGAGACGTGGGTCGCCGGTGACTCGGTCGCGCGAACTTAAGGGAATTTGCATGGCGATACCATATCGCTGGAGGCATCCGATTCCCTAGATCATTTTTTTGCTGAAAATTTACCCCTTTAACCGGCATAATCCGCATGAAACGAATCTCGGCCGCTACCCGATGCCGACGCTTTGAAAAACCGACCAATCGAACCGATACAATAGATGCAAGCCGAAACTGATGACGCAAGCTCGAAGCGCCTAAAATCGTTCCCTCGACCCAGCGTTTGGAGAGGGCAGTGTCGAGGGCTTTTCAAATCGACCCGGCACTAGACCTCGAGCCGAAAACGCCACTTGCAACGCCGCTTATTTGTCCAAGGATTTGATATGAACGAAATATTGGCCGTCATCGTCGCGTTGTTCTTGGCTATTGGTCAGGATCCGGCACAAGAAACGATTCCATCTCAACAGTCGTCCGTGGAACTAATCTCGGAAGCGGCTCAAGCGGACTTGATTAAAGACGTGCTCGTTCCAGCGCGCGAGCCTGGAATCTTGAGGCAGCTACTCGTCAAAGAAGGTGACTGGGTGACAGCCAATCAGCCCATCGCGGAACTAGATCGAGAGTTGAATGAGCTTGACGTCCAAGCCGCACAGTTGAAACAAGCAATATCGGAGCTGAAAGCGACCGATGACGTCGACAAGCGTTACTCAATCAAATCAAAAGAAGTCGCTGCGGCGACTTTGGCCCGCTCGCAGTCGGCCGTTGAGAATTTTCGTAACAGCATTTCCAAGACCGAATTGGAACAGTTGCGTTTGGAAGTGGAACGAGCAACGCTCAGCATCGAAAAATCGGAATTCGAACGAAAGCTGGCCGTAGCCGAAACCGATTTGTACGCGAGCGAAGCCGATGCCGCAAAAATCAAGCTTGGCTACCGTTCCATCCAGTCACCGATCGAGGGAATGGTCGTCGAAGTTATTTCCCAAGAAGGTGAATGGGTCACTTCGGGCCAAACATTGATTCGCGTCGTGCAACTTGACCGCATGAGAATCAAGGCGCTATTGCCGAGCAACAAAATTGATCAATCGTTCATCGGTCGTCGCGCCGTTTTTGAACCGGAAATCGCCGGCGGCAAATTCGAAGGGACGATTTACTTCGTCAGTCCAGAAATCTTGCCCGGAACAGGCAAAGTGCAATTTTGGTTCGACGTCGACAATCCCGACCGCCAGCTTCGTCGACGCGAAGATGGGACAGTTCGGATCATCGACAGGTAACCCGCTGGGCGTGGGTCTCGGTGGCAAATCACCTGGGTCTCCGAACTGACTAGCGATGCGAATCTGATTCACCGCACGAGGCAAGCTCGTGGGGGTCTAAGTTCAACGGACGAGCGCCGTTAGCTCACTAATCTTGCGTTCCCACGGGTCAAGCCCGTTGGGGACGATCCATGCGCCGCCGCGTCATTGCTAAACAATACCAGTGAGCACACGATTGGCTACGCCTCCAACGGGCATGCCAAACACGTTTGACTACGCCCCCAGCGAGCTTGTCTCGTTGGAGCGAAAGATTCGTCAGCTAGCCCCACAACGCGCGCCGAACCGAGACCAAAACGGGCTTGTCCCGTTGGTGAATGAGACTTTCCGCTAACCGTGAGACGCACACAGAAAACCATGCCCTTCGATCCCGGCGCGCCGCGGACAGAGCGTGCCACTCCCGCACCCCCGTACGTTTGCAAACGCTGTACTTCACCTCGGCAACATTTATTCTCGAAAGTCGTCCAGTCGAAAGATCGACGGCGCTGAATTTTTCTCGCTTATTGCTTGATCGTACAACCAAGCTTGGCAGACATCGCGATCGGTAATGTTCCAATCGTGGGCACCGATGGTTGCGATGGGATGCTCGCCGCAACCGGAAATCAAAACGGTATCGCCGGGTTTCGCCAATCCAAGGGCATGCTCAATCGCCGCTAATCGATCGGGAATCACATGACCGCTCTGGGTATTCTTGAAACCATCCAACATCTGATGGTACGGCTCATAATCCAGCGGCAAACCCAATCGCTCGGCCGTCATAATGCAATACTGCGAGCCCCGTTCGAGAATGCGACCCAATTGCAGTCGTTGTTCTGGTGACTGGCTCAAGGTTGTCGTGGCGACACAAATCACACGACCCGTGGTGTTTTGTCGCATGGAATGCAGCGCAATTGCAAGTTGACTAGGTGAGTTGCTGATATCGACATAGACGCCGAAGTCCTGTCCGCAAACAACTCGTTCCAAGCGGCCCGGGACGCTAACGACGCTTTCCAAGCCGCGCGCAATCAGTGGCAAGTCGATTCCCAACGCCAGCCCAACCGCCGCAGCCGAAAGGAAGTTGTAAACTTGGTGAGTACCGATCATCGCGGTGCGAACCGGAGCCGTTTGATTGCCAGCACGGATCAAGATCGTTTGTTCGCTCGATGACTGTTCGATGATTTGGCCAACTACTTCTGCCGGTTGGCGAACGCCAATGCTCAGCGCCGGGCAAGGCAATTGATCGAGCAAAAAATGGGTGGTCGGATCGTCCGCGTTGACGATCGCCAAGCCCGTCGGCTTGAGATAATCGAAAATTCGCGTTTTCGCATTACGGTAATTCCCCGCATTGCCGTGCAGCTCCAAATGCTCGCGCCGAATGTTGGTGATCACAGCAACATCCAACTCGACGCCGGCGAAATGATGCTGCGCCAATACACTGCTGGGTGTTTCGAGAATCGCGTGTCGATGTCCGTTCATCACCATGCCCGACAAAAGCTGCGCTAATCGCGGAGCACACAACAGCAATTCTCGTGCAATCGGCTCGCTATCGAACGCTTCGAGCGACGAAAGTAAGCCGGCGGATTCATCCGCCGTCGCCAGCACGCCGCGAATCAAGTGGCTCGTCACGGTCTTGCCGACTGATCCCGTTACCCCAATCGTGTTAATCTTGGTGCTGGGGTCGCCCGCCAACGCATGACAAATTCGCCCGTATGCTCGCCGCGTGTCGTCGACGATACACTGCGGGCGGTCGATGGCCAGCAGCCGTTCGCTAACGATCGCGCTGGCACCTTTTTCCAAAGCGTCCGCGACGTGATCGTGGCCATCGCAGTCGCTTTCGACGATTGCGACGTACAGATCATTGGGTTCACATTCAGCCCAGCGGCCGCAGCATGAGCGGACTTGGACATCGTCGGGGCCGACAAATTGGGCATCGGGAAGAAGCGTTTTTAGGCTAAGACCCTGCCGAGCGTTCGCTACCTGTTGCATTGTCGCGGCCTCCTTGCCTTAATGCTGTTCGCCGCTGTGAATTCGTTTTCACATCGGCGTTACGAGAGGCTGAATCCATTCAGCTCATCTGGGTCCTGATTGTCAGCATTTGATCTACACTGTCAAGACAAAAAATACAGTGCACGGACTGTAATGAAACTTTTCAATTCCGTGGGTGACATGTCCCAAAGTTCTCGGAGAGCATGGGAATACCGCACAGAAATCCACGCACGTCACAAAGCCTTTGTGCCGTGCCACCCTATTAAGATGGCTTCGGTCGTCGCTGATTGCAGTTTAAAACGGCTGCCTTGGATGATAGCTTGTTAATGACAAATCGGATCGTTGCGGGAAGACGCGAATGTTGGGCGACATTAAATGAGCGAGCATCAAGATTTTGATATCAACGCCCTTGCGGCATATTTGCACTTGACGCCAGCCCAAGTGCAGCGGATGGCGGATCGAGGCCGATTGCCAGGCCGCAAAATTGCAGGCCAATGGCGATTCGCGCAGGCCGACATCCATCACTGGTTCGAAAGCCAAATCGGGGCGTCGGACTCTGCGGAACTAATCGGAGTCGAGGAAATGTTACAACGGCAAAAGTCAGCGCCGGCGAATCAAGTCCGGATCGCCGATTTGCTACCAATCGAGTTGATCGCGATTCCGCTGGAGGCTAGAACGAAGAACTCTGCCATTGACAGCATTTGCCAATTGGCAGCACACTCTGGCAAGTTGTGGGATGCTGCGGGTATGACGGAAGCAATTCGCAATCGGGAAAGCCTCCACCCGACCGCTTTGGAAAACGGTGTGGCTTTACTGCACCCTCGGCGACCGATGCCTAACCTAATCGGCGAATCGTTTTTGGCTTTGGGAATTACCAGCAAAGGGATTCCATTCGGCGGGCCACGCGGATCGTTGACCGACATTTTCTTTTTGATCGCATCGTATGACGAAGCAATCCATTTGCGAATCCTTGCTCGTTTAAGTCGCTTAATTGTGGAGCCCAATTTCATTGAAGCGCTGCGTAGCGCGGACCATGCACAAACCGCGTGGAAAATAGTTGCCGCAGCCGAAGATAATATCCCTTAGAACGATGAGACCTTGAATCGTGAAGACCTTGGTTACTGGCGATTGGCAACATGCGGATTTCGTCGATGTGTTGGCAGGTTTGCCACCGCAAACAAAATTCTGTGATCTTGATGCGTTTAGAAAGCATACGGCGATTCCCGACTTGATTGTTTTGGCTCAATCGCGGCGGCATCAATTCAATGGACCATTTGCCGAACAGTTGCGGCAACGATGGCCGGCCGTTCCGGCAGTGAACTTGCTGTCGAGTTGGAACGAAGGGGAATCGCGATCAGGAAAACCGCTCGGTGGTTGGGTCCGCGTCTTGTGGCATCGCTGGCCAGGCGACTTCGCGCGTTTTCAAGCCGCTCGCCGCGCGGGTCGGCCGACATTATGGGACCGTGTCGCAGAATCGGCTTCGCTGATGGCTGCGGAGTTGAAACGACTTCCCGGCGGGCAATGTTTGCAAATCGGTGTTTTTTCGCGATGGAATAGTGAAGCCCTAGTGTTTCAGCAAATGTTGGAAGGGCTGGGGCATTCGGTCGATAACCGTCGGGGTCTGGCTCAATTTGCGGAGTCCTCGGAGCAAATTGTGCCTGCCCCCCTTTCGAAGCGCGGTACTGGGATAGTCTTTAAGTCGCAGCCAAACCTGGATGCGGTTATGATCGTGGGCGATTCATGCGACGCTTGGATTGAAAGCCGACTACGCGCCGCGAAACTGGCCCAACGGCAGAGCTTGAAAATAATCGCTTTGAATTTTCCTCGTCGGCACGAAGTCGATCGTCTTCAGCAAATTGGCGGACGCAACCTCCGCGTGCTGTCCAAGCCGTTTGAACTTCAACAAGTCCAGCAACTATTGCAGTCCTTCGCAGCCAGCCGAGGCTCCGAGGATCGCATTCGCTAGTTCCAACATGACCAAGTCCGAAAAACATACTGCTGAAACACAATCGGCATTGAACTGTTGGTTTGTTACCGGCGCAACCGCCAGCGGCAAGTCCGACGTGGGGGTCGAATTGGCGGAACGGCTTAACGGCGAGATCATCTCGCTCGACTCGATGGCCATCTATCGGGGCATGGATATCGGCACCGCCAAACCGACGCACGCGCAGCGTCAGCGGATTGTGCATCATCTCATTGACATTGCCGATCCGAACGAGACCTTCAGCGTTTCGCGTTATCGCGAACTGGCTTTGCAAACCATCGACGAAATTCGCCAGCGCGGTCGAACGCCGATTTTCGTCGGAGGCACGGCGCTCTACCTCAAAGCACTCTTGCGCGGAATTTTCGAAGGCCCGCCCGCCGATTGGGACTTTCGCCGAGAAGTCACGGCCGAAGTGCAACGCATTGGCCTGGAACCGTTGTACAAGCGACTGCAACAAGTCGATCCACTCGCCGCACACAAGCTTCATCCACAAGACGAACGGAGAATCATTCGCGCATTGGAAGTCTACAAGCAAACCGGCATTCCTATCAGCCATTGGCAACAGGAATTTGACGTCGGAGCTTCGGCCGAGCGCTGCCGCGTATTCTCAATTCGCTTCCCGCGACCAATCTTGCACGAACGAATTGCCAGCCGCGTACAAGAAATGTTTCGGCGTGGCCTAGTCGCCGAAGTCCAACAATTGCTCGATCGCTGGAAAGCGTTCAGCCATACCGCAATGCAGGCGGTCGGGTACCGCGAAGTCATCGAACTCTTGCGCGACGAACGCGATTTGGCGTCGACCATGGAACAAGTCCTCATTCGCACGCGTCGTTTCGCCCGTCATCAAGAGACTTGGTTTCGCGGCTTGTCCGAATGTCGCCTGATCGAAATCGCGACAATAGATTCACCGCAGTCAATCGCCGACCGCTTGATTGAATTGGGCCGCGACGTTTCTTTCGAACGGGAGAAAAATCAGCCCAGGCCGGTGGCCTAACGATTAGTCAATGCGTCGTGGCAAGTCCTTGCCTCTCCCCTTGACAGGCAAGCGACGATGCCTTTCTGGCGTTTGCCGATCCGACCCGTCGGGTGGTGCTCGACCTCTGGGACGATACCAAGCATTTCCTCGTGCCAAGTCCGGTGTGGAGAGATTGCATTCTGCAGCCCTTGAATCATGGTGATCCCTTTCTCTCACCAGTGCAGGATTGGCGTTTGGCCCACTTAAGGCTTGCTAAACCGCTTGGCCAATTCAATGAGCTCAAGAGGAAGCGCAAGGATGACTGTGTTGGAAGCGGTTGGGCCGAGGCCATCGATTGTCTGAAGCGTGCGAAGCTGCATCGCGCCAGGGCTGACGAGCATGGTGGCAGCGGCGGCAGAGAGGTTCTCGGCCGCGAGTCGATCGCCTTCCGCTTTCGTGATGGTAGCCCGCTTCTCGCGCTCCGCACCCGCTTGGCGCGACATGATCCGTTTTAAGTCCTCGGGCATGTCGATATCCATCAGACGAATGCCGGTGACTTGCAACCCCCATTCCTTGGAATCTTTCTCCACTGCTTGTTCCACCATTTTGCCAATCCGCTCGCGCTCCGACAACAACTCGTCAAGCACCATTCCGCCGACCACGTCGCGTAACGCAGTCTGGGCCAGCAGGGAGATGCCATAAACGAAGTCCTGAATCTTCGTCACCGCCTCTTCGACGCTGACCACTTTGAAAAACAGCGCTCCGTTGATCGACACGGGCACGTTATCTCGGGTGATGGCCTCTTGTCGCGGAATATCGACCGGGAGCACTCTGGTATCAACCATCCGAATCCGATCAACGATCGGCACGATGAAGAACAAGCCAGGCCCACGGATTGACTGAAACTGTCCAAGTCGAAGCACAATGCACCGTTCCCATTGGTTAGCGACTTTGATCGATGCCGCGACGAGGGCGGAGAGGATCACACCCGCCACGCCGATCGAAATCCCAAGACCAACATTGGTTTGGCCGACGTAAAAAGCAAATCCCAACGTGATCGCAGCGAACAACAAGAAGACGGCCAATTCGACAAAACTCGGCATGTTGGACTGAAGTTGACGCAACTGCCGTAATCCCTGTCGTCTAGCAGCTTCGAAACTTTGCTCTGTGGACATTGTTTCCGACTCCCAAAAGGAAGAAATAAAAGGCGAACGCACGGCCAAGCTTGTCGATCGACTGATTTGCATATTGCGCTGAGACCGCACATTCGCTGCCCATCGTGCAGCGCGTGTTTTCCAGTTTGGGCCATCATAGCAGACCGTTGCTCGGCTTTCAAAAATTCATCGGCAATTTAATGGGTTTCCATGTCGCGTCCGCTCAAGGCGGTGCGTGCGAAAGTCTTTGTGGACGGGCCTCATTGAAGGAAGGAAATTTTCGTCCGGCTGGACCCGATTTCATGCAATTCGTATCCGGGATTGTCGGGATTAAAGACTTTGTCCGTAAATCCGACGTTCAACGGTGGGCCGCGCAGAAATATTAACTCGAGATGGCAATCACCGAACTGGCGGCCGAGGGTTCCCGATCGTTCAAGCGTACATTAACTCTTCGATGCCGAAGAATCTTTGACTACTTTCGTTTTACTCGCGCTGTTAGCAGCCAAAATCATTCCGCATAACGTCATTCCGCCGTCAACGAAACGCAGACCAGCTCGTTGTCGTTGCGCCAATACATGCAGCCGTTGGCGTAAGCTGGACAACTCCACAGGGCCTTGTGATCGAACGAATCGTGAGTCGGTTCGAGTATTTTGGCGCTACATATCTTCTCATATTTTTCCGGCGTCATTCGGGCAATGGTGAGTTCGCCGGTCTCGCCCGCAATTAAGAATCGGTCACCGCTTTTAACGATGAAGGCGGTGCCGGGATTGGTCGGTCGTTCGCCTACCGCCGGTTCGGTTGTCTGCCATTTTCGCTCACCCGTTTTGAGATCGATGCAGCGCAGCCAGCCAGTGCGATCGACACCAAAAGCGTATCCCTGTTCGGCAATGATCGGACTGTGGCTCGAGTTGAAACCCTTTCCATGCCAAATTTCCGCAGCGCTGCCGTCGGCCGAGTCTCCCTTGAGAAGAACGGAGGCCCCCAATGCGGAAGCGAACAGAAAATCGCCATCGCTGGCCGGTGCGGCAATCGCCATGGCATAGCTTGGCGTCAGTTGGTTAGACCATAGGACTTTGCCCGTCTTGGGGTCGAGGCCGTTGATCGACTCGGCGTGCCAAATGATCAATTGTTCAACGCCGTTATTGTTCCAAATTGTCGGCGGGCAATAGCCGGGTTCTTTCGCCGACATGCTGCGCCATACTTCTTTACCGTCGTTCTTGTTGAACGCCACGGCGACACTACCTTCGCCGCCAACGACGCAATACAACAATTCGCCATGGACAAGCGGATGAGCTGCGAAGCCCCAAATTGGTGCTTCGGTCATCTTATAATCGGATTTCAAGTCCCGTTGCCAAACGACGTTGCCATCGGCAACCGCCAAGCAGCACAGATTTCCTTCGGCGCCCAGCGTGTACACCAACTCGCCATCGACCGCTGGCGTGCAGCGGGGTCCTTCGGGGTACGAAATGCGATAGGGTCGATCGTATTCGTGCGTCCACAACGGTTTGCCATCGGCCGCGTCAAAGCACAATACACGTTCCGTCCCCTGCAATTCGTTACGTTTGCCTGCGTTGACCGCCGGATCGCCGGCCCGGACCACATAGTCCATGACAAACACTTTTCCGCCTGCCACGGCAGGGCCCGCGTATCCCGAATCGACTTTGGCCCGCCACACAACCTTGGGACCATTAGCGGGAAACGAGGCAAACAACCTCGGTTCATTCCACCTGAAATCGCGGTGCAGACCACCCCATTGCGGCCAGTCGTCGCCAACGACGTAATTGATCGTCGCTGTCGTACAAATCAGTGCCAACCAAAGTGCACGAATTAATTTTAGAGTCGTTCGATCCATGTCTGCTCTCCTCAATTCATTACCATCCGAACACGCCAATTATCTTCGATGCAAATGGTCTTTGCGACGGGGCAATTCAATTGGTGTCCGTTCCGGAATTCGGAGTGGAGAATACTCGAATTTGAAAGACGGAGTTAGCATGAACATGGTGGCATCGGTTACAGTTTTGTGTAACCGACCGTTTTGCAAGGTTGTTTTCATTTCTTCACCAAATCGCCAAGCGATCCGTTGCCTCCAAGGCGAAATCATGCGGACCGGATCGCCCAGAATGGGTCGGATCCGGTTGTCCGCGTTCTTTGTTGTTGCTGGGTGTCGCCCAGACTGGCGCAGAACTATCTTGCCGATTGCGGGACTAAAAAAATTGACCGCGAGGTGTTTATCTCGCGTCAGGCCAATCAGCCCAGCCGCTTGATTTAGTTTCGAAGCAATCCATGAATCCTCGCAGATAACCCTAGAAGGAACACATGTTTTCGCCTGAATTTGGCTTGCCGCCGAAAAATCTTGTTCGACAATGGCGGTCCGAGGCTTTGGTGGTAACAATATGCCTAGGTTGCGTTAAGAATGCATTGGCGCAGTCGTCTGCTGTGAAACCCAAATCGGAGAAAAAAAGTGTCGATCATCAAGCTGCACGGTCGTTTAATATTTTTGACGTTTGTCGGTTTCACATTGTGGGGGCTTGTGGAACTAGGCCCACGCAGCATTGCTTGCGGGCAAGACGCAACGGTCACGATAATCGAGAATCCGGCTCAACCGACACCAGAAACGAAACCTGCCGAATCAGCGCCTCCTGCGGAAGACCTTTCGCGATTGACGTATCGCCAGCCCGGCTCGCGTGCGGACAAGACGATCTTCTCGCCGCTGGAGTTGCCCGAACCGAATCGAATGCGAACTGCGACCGGGTTGCCGGGAGAAGATTATTGGCAACAGCAAGCCGACTACCGAATCGAAGCGACTTTGGACGACATCAAGGATTCGATCTCCGCGACGGCTCATGTGACTTACACCAACAACAGTCCCTACGAATTGCCCTACCTGTGGATTTACTTGGAACAGAATTTGTTTCGACCGGATAGCGACGGATCGAAGTTCACTCCGGCAGGCTCACGCTTCAACAACCGAACCGAATTTGCTGGCGGCATTGACGTTGACTACGTCCGCAGCGGCGATACCGATCTCACGATACGAGTTTACGACACGGTTGCCCGCATCGACTTACTGAAACCGGTTCCCGGTCGAGGCGGCAAAGTCGAATTCGACATCGCTTGGAAATTCAACATTCCAAAATACGGTGTCGATCGAATGGGAATTCGCACGGTAAAAAAAGGCAAAATATACGAAATCGCCCAGTGGTTTCCCAGCCTTTGCAAATACGATGACGTGCATGGTTGGAATACTTTGCCGTACCTTGGCCAAGGCGAATTTTACAGCGAATTCGGTAGCTACGACGTGCAAATCACCGCCCCCGACGGTCACGTGGTTTGTGCGACCGGTAATTTAAAAAATCCGGATGAGGTGCTTTCCGAAAACCAAATGCGATTGTGGCGTCTTGCCCATGGGAGCAAAGCCACGGTCGTCATTCGCAGCGAAGAGGAACTCGACAAAGAACCCGAGGCGGATGCTCCTGCGAAAACTTGGCATTTTTCCGCCGATAAAGTCCGTTCGTTCGCATGGACAAGTTCAAAAGCGACCATCTGGGACGCCGCAACAATCGACTGGGGTGACGGAACCTCAACGCTGGTCCAGTCGGTTTACCCCGGCGAGGCTCGCGGAGCCTGGGTCGAAAGCACGCAAATGCTGCGGCATTCGATCCTGCATTACAGCGAGATGTGGTTTCGCTATCCCTATCCGTGCGCAACGAACGTCAACGGAGTCGTTGGCGGCATGGAATATCCGATGATCATTTTCTGCGGCGGCGACTCCGACAAGCGTGGTCTGCACGGCGTGACGTCGCATGAAATCGGACACAACTGGTTTCCGATGATGGTGAACACGGACGAGCGGCGCTTTGCTTGGATGGACGAGGGCTTTAACACTTTCGTCAATAGCTACGATCGTTTTGAAGACTACGATACTGCGGTGAATGGTGCGGAAGCCAAAGACAACGCGCGGCCATTCTCGGCGCGTGCGCTTGGCCGAATGCTTGGGCGAAATAGCGTGCAACCGATTGGCTTGCCGGCCGATCAAGTTCGGCCTGAGTTGCTTGGCGTGCTGGAATACAACAAAACGGCCGTGGCGTTGCGCATGCTGCGCGAAGTCGTTTTGGGACCGGAACGATTTGATCCGGCGTTCAAGGAATACATCGACGAATGGGCTTTCAAATCGCCGCAACCGTCCGACTTTTTCCGCTGCATGGAAAACGGAGCCGGGACGGAACTGAGTTGGTTTTGGCGGGCCTGGTTTATTGAAAACGCGAGTCACGATCAAGCGGTCGTCAGCGTTACTGAATCTAAACGCTCGCCGCGAATCAGTATTCAAGTCGCTAACAAACAAGAAATGGTGATGCCCGTCAAATTGCGAGTCGCGTTTGACGACGGGACGTCGATCGATCACACATTGCCCGTCTACGTTTGGTACTACTCCAATTTGTGGACCACGGAGGTCGAAACTCACGGCAAGAAGGTCACCAAAGTCACAGTGGATCCCGATCGGCAAATGCCCGATGCTAATCGGCTAGACAACATTTGGAAGCCCGCAGTGCCCGAGGATGCGTCTAAGCCGGCGGAAGAGGCAAAGGAAGCCACCAAGGAAACCGACGACGGCGAATAAGTTTGTTTTCCTAAGTCAAATGGGCATCAATTCCTGTCCCCAACGAGCTTGTCTCGTTGGAACAAACGATTCGAAAGCTAGAGCAGCACGTCTACACGATTCCTTAGACCCCTGCGGGCTTGTCCCGTTGGTGAATCAGGTTTCTGGCGACCCTGAGCGCACGTGATCTTCGAACACCTTACGGCGCGCTGTCGGTTGACCCACACGCCGAAGTAGCTACAAGAATCTGATTCACCACACGAGCCAAGCTCGTGGGGGTCTGGTCCTTATCGCTTGGCTCCTCCTAGCCCACTAATCTTTCGTTCCAACGAGGCAAGCTCGCTGGGGACGTTTGAACGGCACGCCATGTCGACAGGCTCAGCCGACAAACCCTTCGTTCTCTGGCGACGATTGCAAAGTCAACTTGGAATAGACTGCCAACGGGGTACAATGCGGCACACTTTGCTCGTTGCCCAATTCGTATCGAGCTTTCTTTTCCGCCGGCCAACCTCCAAAAAGGACTTTAATTTCGATGCTGAGAACTCATACTTGTGGCGAAATTCGCCTCAATCATGTCGATCAAAAAATCATTGTGTGCGGCTGGGTCGACATGATTCGGGACTTTGGCGGAGCTAATTTTCTCGTGCTGCGCGATCGCTACGGCAAAGTTCAAATAGTTGTCGGCCCAGAATCGCCGGAGGCCGCGCGGAAGCTGGCCAGTTCCCTCCGATTTGAATTCGTGATTCGCGTGACCGGCACGGTGATGTCGCGTCCAGCCGGGCAGACCAACCCCAAGATGCCGACCGGCGAGATCGAAGTTCGCGCCGAAACAATCGAGATTCTAAATGTCAGCGATGTTCTGCCATTTACCCCCAGTCAAGTCGAACTTCCCAACGAAGACTTGCGGCTCAAGTACCGTTATCTCGACTTGCGGCGCGACGTCATGCAGCGCACGTTGCTGCTGCGTCATCGAATCGTCAAGTCCATGCGAGACTATTTTGACGAACAGAACTTTGTTGAAATCGAAACGCCTATCTTGGGCCGCAGCACGCCCGAAGGTGCCCGCGACTATTTGGTGCCAAGCCGTGTCCATCCAGGTTCGTTCTACGCACTCCCTCAGTCGCCGCAGCTTTATAAACAGTTGATGATGATCGCGGGCTACGATCGCTACGTGCAGATCGCCAAGTGCTTTCGCGACGAAGACCAACGGGCCGATCGCCAACCCGAGTTCACGCAACTCGATGTCGAAATGTCGTTTGTCGATGCGGACGATATCACAGGAATCATCGATGGTCTGATGCAGCGATTGGCAAAAGCTATTTTGGGAATCGATCTCAAGCTTCCGCTGCCCAAGATGACTTACGACGAAGCCATGCGGCGCTTCGGACACGACGCCCCCGATTTGCGATTTGGAATGGAACTCGTCGATTGCACGGACTTGGCGGCAGACGCCGAATTTCAAGTCTTCAAATCGGTTGCCGCAGCGGGAAACAAAGTTCGCGGAATCAATGTCAAAGGTGCCGGAGAACAATTCTCGCGCAAGAAAATCGATCAACTCACGACGTATGTACAAGAAGATTTCGGTGCCAAAGGATTAGCTTGGTTCAAAGTCGATGCCGACGGTAAATTGAGCGGCTCGATCGCCAAGAACTTTTCCGAGACGTTGCTTGCTCGGTTCGCTGAGCGCATGGAGGCAAAAGCAGGTGATGTGCTGCTGTTCGTCGCGGATACGTGGGAAGTAACCTGCCGGGCTCTGAACGGATTACGAAAGAATCTTGCTGCCGAACTCAAACTTTACGAACCGGGACAGTTTCATTTTTCTTGGGTCGTTGAATTTCCGATGTTCGATTTCGACGCCGAAAACAAGACTTGGGTGGCGATGCATCATCCGTTTACCGCGCCACGCGATCAAGATTTGGCCTCGCTTTCCAGTGACCCTCGCGGCGCTCGAGCCAAAGCTTATGATTTGATCATTAACGGTTTCGAGGCTGGTGGCGGCACAATCCGGATTCACAAAAACTCGACGCAACAGCAAGTCTTCGGATTGCTCGGCCTGACCGAACAACAGGCGAAAGAGCGATTCGGATTCTTGCTCGACGCACTTCGTTTGGGCGCACCGCCGCACGGTGGCATTGCTTTGGGCGTCGACCGTATCGTCATGCTGTTTGGTGGGTTGGACAACATCCGCGACACGATCGCATTCCCCAAAAATCAGCGCGCCACGGACTTGATGACCGAAGCCCCCAGCCTGGTCGATCATCGGCAACTAGAAGAACTTTCGATTCGCGTTGCGAAGACGTAGTCGGCTGCTGGGTGGCACGCCCTGAGGCTTTGCGAAGGGCGTGGCTGGTGGATTGTTGATGTAACAATCTCGTGATAACTTCGCAAAACTATTGAAGCCAGTGACTTGTACGTTGAGGCCAAAATGCGAGCTGTTGACGGATCGCCAAAGCAAACAACTGCCACGTTGATATTGACTGCATTTTTCATTGCTTCAATTTCGTGTCCGAGCAGATTGTTTGCGACATTCGCGCAAACTCAAGACGCAAATTTGAAGGCCGTCTCTTCCGTTACGCCTCGCCAACTGCATGGCCATTTGACGTGTGATGATTCAATATCATTCGAAAACGTGATACTGAAAGTGGAATACGCCCATCTTGAGTCCATCTATCCGAGTACTTCGAAACTTCTCGGCTCGCCCGCCGACGAAGCCCTTCCCGCGACGATTTCGGTCAACGAGAACGGCGAATTCCAACTGGCATGTGCGAAACAGCCGATGATTTTCCATTGCGAAACTCAGAATGGCGAACAAGCGGGCACACTCCAAATTGATGAGTTGGCAACTGAAGTTCAAATACAACTACGGCCGGTCGTGTGCGTGCACGGAAAGCTGATCGACAGTGAATCTGGAAAACCGATACCGGATCAGCGAATAATTGCTGGGATTCATTTTAAGGGCATTCTCGAAGTCGCATCGTTTGGCAAGGGCGTAACGGCCGACGCGAACGGACGCTTCGAGATTCCGGGTATGATTGCCGGACAAACCTATGAATTGTGTTACGTCCAAGTAAGCGAGAAAAATACCATTTCAATTCGTTCGCTGGGGCTATTTTGCACTGATTTCCACGATATGGAACTTGGCGATGTCGACGATTGGCGATCGTGGTTTCGGTCGGACTCGTCGCCGCTTGATCAACTTACGGAAGCTCGAAAACAGGCCAATACCGATCAGGAGCATGTCTTGCTTGTGTTCGGTTTTCCCGGCAATCGTAATTTTCGGGAATTTTGCAACTTGAAGTCGAATAGCCAAGAACTGAAACATGCGATCGAAAGTTTTCGAATGGTAGCGATTGACCGTTCTCAACGAGAATTCGAATCGGCGGATGTGCTTGCCAAACAACTAGGAGTAAGTTTATTGCCGAATGAACTTTCGACGCATTTCTGTATTGTTGAAGCGCAAGGCAATCTTTTGTATGAAATCAAAGTGCGCTTTGACGAAAGTCCGTTTCCACACGAGAAATTAGTGAAGGCGATGAAAGATCACTCGCCATCGCTTCCGAATGCGCAGGAGTTGCTTGATGCTGCACTCAGGGACGCCAAAGCAGGTAACAAGCGGGTCTTTGTCCAGGAAACGGGCCCCAACTGCGGTCCTTGTGAGAATATGTCACGATTTTTGGAGTCGACTCGACAACGATGGGGCGTTGATTTTGTTTGGGTTAAACTGGATCGTCGATTTCCTGGGGCCGAGGAAATTACTGATCGGTTGCGCCAAAACAAGTCTACATCTATTCCGTGGTATGCAGTCCTCAATTCAGACGGAATGGTAGAAGCTACTTCATTTTCAGAAGACGGGAAAAACATGGGATTTCCCGGCAATGATGGTTCGAGAAAACACTTATTTAAAGTGCTTAAGCAGTCAGCGACTCGCATGACCAAGGCAGACATCGACGAGATGCTTAGCGAACTGGATAAATAACCCAGGTGGATTGCTCTTGAGGTGGGGTGCTCAGAGGCATTGCGAGGGCGCGGAAGGCACCGCTATTTTTTCGAGTCGAGAATTTGTTGCATGGCCTTGGGCAACTCTGGATCGACCGTTCCGAGCGCGCCGCGGCCTTCTTGGCGGACTCGCTGAATGACGTCGTCGAGAATTTCGGGTACGTCGGCTTTCCAAAAAGCGTCTTGAGCCTCGCGCGTCGGTGGTATTTTCAGAGGGCGCAGCAATCTGAAGCCAACGCCGGTTGCAGGTTCGGTCGTGTACCACCAAGGGCTTTTTGGGAAGTTCGGGTCTTCGTCTTTCCAGTCGCGGTCTTCTGATCCAAGTCGCGCGGCGCTACGACAGTCTTCGGCGGCCAAGTCAAACGAGCCGCCACGCACGACTCGCGGATAGAGTTTGGTCGGTTGCTGGAAGGCGGATTCAACCGTTTGCGGCTGGCTGTTGAATTTGGAGTAGCCCGTTTCGGTGTACTCGTCCAAAACCCATTCCGCGACGTTGCCGTGGATATCGTACAGGCCCCACGGATTTGGTTTTTTCTGCCCCACCGGATGCCGGTTTCCATCCGAGTTGTCCTCGTGCCACGCGTATTCATCCAGCTCGTCGACATCGTCGCCGAACGAATATCGGGTCGTCGTTCCTGCGCGGCAAGCGTATTCCCACTCGGCTTCGGTCGGCAACCGATAGTAATCGCCCGTAGTGAGGCTGAGCCATTTCGAGTACTGTTTCGCGGCGAACTGAGTCATCGTGGCCGCGGGCCCGCGCTCTTGTGTGCCAGCCTGAAAGGTAAAGCTCGGGTCGTAAAGCGATGAAGGTGCGGTGACGACGTCAATGCCGCGATCATCGGTGACTTTGCGAATTCCGCTTCCCTCGAATTTCTTGAATATGTCGTGCAGAAACATGAAGCGACGATACTCGGCCCAAGTGACCTCGAATTTGCCGATCCAAAACGGTTCGACGGTCACTTCGAACTGCGGGCCTTCGTCGTCTATTCGGTTTTCCTCGTCGACTGCGCTGCCCATCAAAAATTTACCGCCCGAAATAGGGACCATTTCAAATTCAATTTCGGTGCCGGGAATTTTCGCTTGGTACGGAACCATAAAACCTTGTTCGGTCGCGACGAACGGTCCAGAGCCGGGCTTTTCGCGAACGAAGCCGATCGATTCCGTTGGTGCCGCGTCTTGTGCGACAACAAACGAGCAAAAAGAAAATGTAAACAGGGCGACGATCGCACAAAAATCCAAATTCCGAAGTGTCAGTTGACAAGCCACAATATTCCTCTCGCGAAAGAAATTCATTGTCGCATTATACTATCTGCGCGGAATTATTTCTTTTGAAAATTCGGTTGCCATCAAGTTAAAATCAGCGTCAACTCAAAACCCGAAACGAACGAACGTCGCCGGCAATTAATCCCTTTCGAACCGCGACTTCATGCATGGCTGACAGTGCCTCGCGACCTTGCAAGCCCATGTCAACCGTCCAGTCGTTGACGTACAGATCAACGTGTGCAAACAAGACCTTGTCGTCAAACTCTTGGGCGTAGCGCCGCATTGTCTCAACCGTTTCACTCCGATTCGCGCGGGCATATTCAATCGACTCGCGAACAATCGCACTGACCTGTCGCAGAACTGATTCCGGAATGTCGCTATGTGCGAGCAAGCCTCCCAGCGGGAGTGGCTTGCTGGTTTGGCGTTCCCAAATCTCGCCCAAGTCGGCGATCAAATGCAAACCTTTTTCACGCCACACGAAACGGCCTTCGTGGATGCACGCGCCGAGCTCGGCTTGTCCTGCGGCCAACAGGGGAATGATTTCCGAAAAAGTCACTTGGCGCGTCGCGACGGCAAACGGCAACATCGCTTCGCACAAGAACGTCGCGGTCGTACTTGCTCCCGGGCATATTATTTCCAAGGGAGAATCATTTTGGCGAACGGCGATCGACGCAAGATCGGTCGCACGGCTAGACAAAAGAACTGGGCCTACGCCGAACCCAATGGCCGCTCCGCACGGCAAAACCACGGTAGAATCCGTCAATCCTAGTCCGGCGTAAAAACTGGCTTTGGCCACGTCGAGTTGGCCGGCCGCGAGTCGTTCATTCAACTGCTGAATGTCGAGCAACTGAATATCGAAATTCAATCCGCGGGTGCTGATTTTGCCTTCGAGCAAAGCATGAAAAGCAAACGTGTCGTTGGGGCACGTCGAAATTCCGAGCCGAATGGACTTGGTCAAGCGTTGTTTCCGATCTCTAATCGAACGCCCC
>JANMEB010000263.1:0-8475 GCA_031376585.1 Planctomycetota bacterium
TCGCCAATTAGGGCGCGGCCGTCGGAGCCAAGTAACGTCTTCATTGATCCCCCCAAATCGCGGAACGTGGTCGCTGCTGTTCCGCATATCCTGAAATGTCGGCAATAATGTAAATGCCGCTTCAATGCCTATAATCGCCAAAATCAAACCACGATGTTTAGCGAAGATTCCGCTAGTAACGGATTTAGTGTCACCGATGGGGGTCGGAAGTCCGCATTCTGGTAAGAACATTTGAATGCGCCGACTTTGCCGAAAACGCCGGTTGGGCGAAGATTAATCATCACGTCAAGATGGAAGTACGCGATCTTAGGCCAATGCGCTGTCCATAAACGCAGACCGGCAACTAGCACTTGTTTGCAAGCAAATCTCGCTGGCCTGCCATCACAATTACATCGAGCGGCGATATCGCATTGCTTCTTGAACGCGTTCTTGTGCCAGCTCAAGAGCGGCCTCGCGCGGCAGTTTGTCTTCGCGATGAGATTTTTCCAAAACGGCCTTAGTATTCTCACGCAGTTTTTCTTCGATTTCAGCGAAGGCCTGTTTCTTGGTTCCCCCGCGATACTCGACGGAGCCGCAAATAACGCCACCCGCGTTGGCCACGAAATCGGGAACGGAAAGAATCCCGCGTTCGTGCAAAATTCGCTCTGCCCGGGGAGTGATCGGGATATTGGCACCCTGCAAAATCAGCTTGCACGCCAATCGGTGTGCGTTCGACTCATCGATCACGTCTGGTTGTGCGGAGGGCACAAAAATATCGCATTCCAAATCGATGAAGGCATCACGCGGGAGGAACTTGCCGCGAGGATAGCTCTTGAGGCCGCCTTTTTCCGCCATGATGTTGGTAAGTAACGGGATATCAATTCCTTCCGGTTCAAAAATCGTTCCATCCATATCTGTTGCAACGGTCAGAATCGCGCCAAGCTCGCTGAGGTAATTCGCGGTGTGCTTTCCGACGTTGCCGAATCCTTGCACAGAGACTCGCGCGCCTTTAAGCGAGAGGTCAGCATAATCGACCGCGACGGCGCCGCAGATTGCTAAACCAAAACCCGTCGCGCCGACTTGATCCAATGGAATTCCGCCGAGATCTTGTGACAAGCCGATCGAACGACGGATTTCGTCCCGGATCCACGCCATGCACGTTTCATCTGTCCCCATGTCAGGGCCGGGAATGTATTGGTTCATCGGCTCAATCGCTCGTGCGAATTGGCGAATTAGAATTTCCTTCTCGCGCTGCGTGATGGCTCGCGCATCGGCGATAATGCCGGCTTTGCCACCACCGTGAGGGATGCCTGCCAGAGCGTTCTTCCAAGTCATCGCGCGGGCAAGCCGAAAGACTTCGTCGACATTGACCGACGGCGTCATGCGAATGCCGCCAATCGCCGGACCGATCGCAGTGTTGTCGATAACGACAATCCCTTTTAGTTTGCAACGTGGTTCGTAGACGTAGACGATTTTCTCGGGGCCGTATTCGTCAGTGTATTCATGAAAATTGCATGTGCCGAGCGACGAATTAGCCAAGGTCGATTTGTGTTCGAGAACATTCGTCATGAAGAAATCCCAACCGAAAGGGTGTTCGCGGAATGGCCAATGGCGGCTTACGAAAGGCACTGCGGGCGGCAAAAGGCATGAACGAGAATCCCGCGATGCGCTTCAATGGCAAAATTGTATCAACAACGCGAACGCTGCTCTAGCGGATCAATTTCGCCCGTGGGATAGCACTTTTCGTGGGAAAGAAATTCCTATTGGCCCAACCGACAAGAATGTCGGCTTCATCGGTTAATATCGAATTGAGGGTCTATTGGCGGCGGACTTCGATTTGGCCGTCAACCAAAGCGATGACACGGTCGGCGATCGCTGCTACGTTTTCGTCGTGTGTGACCATGACGATCGTAAGTTGTCGCTGTTGTTTAAGCTTTAGCAAAGTCTCAATCACTTCGCGGCCGCTTTCGCTATCGAGATTTCCAGTGGGTTCGTCGGCCAGCAAAAGCGCCGGCTCCGCAATCAAAGCGCGCGCGATCGCGGTTCGCTGCATCTCGCCCCCGGACATCTGATTCGGCTTGTGCAGCATCCGGTGCCCAAGCCCGACCAATTCCAGCAACTCGGTCGCACGCCGCGTATATTCGGCCCGATGACGCCAATAGCCCATGACGCCGTGCCCAATCATCCGTGGCACCAAAACATTTTCAAGCGCCGTCAATTCGGGCAGCAAATGATAAAACTGAAAGATCATCCCGACGAGCTTGTTGCGGAATTCGTCTTTGCGCCGCACGGACCACTGGTCCAGCCGTTCGTTCTGAAACCAAATCTCGCCGGAATCCGGTGCGTCGAGCGTTCCGAGCAGGTGCAAAAGCGTACTCTTGCCTGAACCACTCTTGCCGACGATCGCAGTACACTTGCCCAATTCGATGTCGAGATCGATCCCTTTGAGGACGGGTACTGCACATTTGCCGCGACGATAGCTTTTGGTCAACTGAACAGCAGAAATCAGACTCGCGCGAGTCACCGACAATTGAATCGGATGGGTTAATTGAGTCGAAGCTGCCGCCGGTAACTTTCGCGCGGCCAGGGATAACGGTGCTCTATTCATATCGCAATGCCTCCACCGGATTGAGTCGTGCGGCACGCAGCGCGGGCAGTACGCTCGCCAAAACGGCAATCAAAACCGCGCCGAAAGCCACCAAAACGACACACAACGGGCTAACCATCGTGGGAATTTCGCTGAAGTAATACATCGTCGGGTCGAAAACTTCGCGCCCGGTCAAATACTGAATGCCGTCGGCAATTCGATTGATGTACGCTACGAACAGCAACCCAAGTCCAATGCCGACACCCGCCCCAACCATTCCCAATGAGCATCCGTATCCAAGAAATATGCTCATCACGCCCGTTCGCGACGCACCCAGGGCTTTCAAGATGCCGATGTCCTTTGTCTTCTCCACAACGATCATGTAAAACGTGGCCAAGATGCCGAATCCCGCGACGGCAATAATCAAAAACAACAAGATATTCAAGATCGTCAGCTCCATCATCACAGCCGACAACAACGGCCGCTGTTGATCCAACCAAGTCTGGATGACGAAGGGGTATTGGGTTGGCGGAAAATACGCAATCAACTTGTCACGGGCTTGAGCTAAATCCGTGTCAGGTCGCAGTTTCATTTGAATTGCCGATACGCTTCGGATTCCCGTACTTGGGTCGATCATTCCGCGAATCTGTTGCAATTTACTGAGTGGCATGAACGCAAAATTCGCGTCGTATTCGTGCATCTGCGAGCAATAGAAATCGACCACCGTGCAGTTTTGTGTAATGGGAGACGGTGATGGTCCGGCTGTGGGTAACGTCAATTGAATGTCGTCACCGGGTCGAACCAAATACATGTCGCAGTTTTCGCCGGTCGCAGGGTCTTTGAATTTTCGATTCGAAATCGCCATTCCCAAAATGATGCCCGTGTATTGATCGCGCATCGGATCAAATTCTTCCTCTGGATGAATTTGCTGGCGCGTGGCGGCGTACGGATCAGAAACGGTCGGAGCCATTTTGTCGGCAGCGGAATCCGGCGCCGCAAGTTGGTTCAAATCGGGTGGCGAATCAGGCAGCGGAATCAAATTCGGCACAATACTCTCTCTTGCAGTCGCCGTCGGAGCAACGTCCGGCCTCGGGTTCGAAAGGTCGACTTCGGGGCGCGGGTCGCCTCGCATGTCACGCCCGAACTGGACTTGGCGACGGCGATATGCCCAACCGGCTTCGCCAAGTTCTGAGGCGTATCCGTCGTGCTGAAGCTGAAAATCTAGCTTCCTTCGTTGATGAGCATTTTGCAAAAACCGGTCGAATTCAGCAACCTTTCCATAAGTTTGGTCGTCAACGCCGATCAACATGATTTGTTGAGTCATGGGCCGACCGCGAAACTCAAATTGCAACAACGCCGGGACTTGAACGACACATGTCGTCGCCACCAAATCGTCACCCAAGATGTCTCGGATCTGTTGGCTCCGAAAATCGGCTCCGTAAATCTCGCCAAGCCCAGGGCTTGCCATGTCAATGTCGGCATAAATTCCGTGTAGCCGATCGTACATTTCGCTGACGAAACCTGACATCACGCTGTTGACAACAATTAAAGTCGCCACTCCCAACGTGACGCTTGCGACCGAAGCAATCGCGATGAACCGTGTCCGCAGATACCGCCAAGCCAGCAGCAGTTTGTACATGTCAATCCTTTGACTTTCGTTCGTTTTCCGTGTTGGGGTTTAAGGACAACTCGAAAACTAATATCGTTGTTCCCGTCCCTGGCTCTCAGGGACAGACGTTGCAAAAACTAATTTTGTTTGCTCTCACCAGCTTCCGGGGAGAGCGTTTAGGTGAGGGTTTTAGTCCTCGGCCTATTTTCGAAATCCTTACTCGTTTCCAGATTCCGGTCGCAATAGCGGAAACAAAATTACATCGCGTATCGATTGCGAATTCGTTAACAACATCACAAGCCGATCGATTCCTACTCCCAAGCCTCCTGCCGGCGGCATTCCATTTCGCAACGCTCGCACAAAATCGTGATCCATTCGCGCCATCGACTCGTCCGCTGCCATTCCGGCCAATTGAGTTTGAAATAACTCGGCTTGTAAATCCGGGTCGTTAAGCTCCGTGTAAGCATTTGCGACTTCCATTCCTTGCACGAATAACTCAAACCGTTCTGCAACGCGCGGGTTGCCGCGCTTTCGTTTGGTCAGCGGGCAAATACTGGCCGGATAATCGATCACAAAAACCGGGCCAGTGAGCTTGGGATCGACGGCCGTTTCGAAAACGTCGTTCTTAATTACGTCCTCGTGTTTCCCGGCAGTATCCAATCGCAAACTTTGCGCGAAGGCTTTTACAGCATTCGGGGAATTTGGGTCAACGCCGGTGTGTTCTGCAATCAAGTCATCATAGGCTTTTCTGGCAAACGGCGTAGAAAAGTCAACTTGGGTATCGCCCCAGGGCAGTATATTTCCAGCTCCCAGCACGCGAATTGCTCCCGATATGATGGCCTCGGTCAAATCCATCATCGAGTTGTAGTCGCCGAAAGCTTGGTAGACTTCGAGCATCGTGAACTCAGGATTGTGCCTCAGGCTAATCCCTTCGTTCCGATAGACTCTTCCCATTTCGTAAACGCGCTCCATGCCCCCGACCAGTAAGCGCTTCAAATGCAGCTCAAGCGCGATCCGCAAAAACAAATCGATATCGAGTGCATTGTGATGCGTCGTGAAAGGTCTGGCCGCAGCACCGCCTGCTATTGAGTGAAGCGTCGGGCCTTCGATTTCGCAAAAGCCATGTTCCGCCAAAGTCTTTCGAATGGACTGCACGATGCGTGAGCGGTCCAAGAATTTTTCGCGGACGCCTTCGTTGTAAGCCAGATCGACGTATCGCTGCCGCTGCCGCAATTCAGGATCCGTCATACCAACGTGCTTCGCAGGCGGCGGTTCAAGCGACTTGGTCAAGATGTGGACGCGACTTGCGAAAATCGAAAGTTCTCCCATCTTCGTGCGCCGCAACTCGCCATCGACTCCAACGATATCACCCAAGTCCAAACATTGAATAAGGTTCCAGTTGTCTGGGCCCACTTGGCTTTGACCAATAAAAAGTTGCACGCGGCCAGTCCAGTCCTGGATGTCGACGAAGTGAAGTTTGCCTTTGTCGCGGTGCAGAACGATCCGGCCCGCAGCGCGAACGATTGGACCTTTCTGGTGCCCCTCCCCTTGCTCCGCGAGCCATTTCTGAAAATCGACTTTTTCGCCCGTCTCAAAATCCGGTAACGCAATCGATTGGCCAGCGGCTGTCACGAACTGAATTTCCGATGCCTTTGCGCGAATCGCACCAATCATTTGGCGGTCATCGAATCGACCGCCCCACGGATCGTGTCCCAATTCAATAATCTGCTGCAATTTCTTGCGCCGAGATGCCCGAAGGACATCATCGTCTTGCGGTTCGGCTGTTTCAGCGGTCATGCGTGTACTCAATGCATCGAAAATCAAAGTCGGCATTGTACGAGCCGACAAAACGCCGGGTCAATGTCCAAGGCCGATGTTTCCTTAAACCGGAAGCTACCGACGCGAGTCGGTAGTTTAGACACAACTGGCTACGAAACCGTTTCAACGAAAAAGCGAGCTACCGAAGCGAGTCGGTAGTGTTGACGCAACTGACTCGAGCAGAGTCCGAGCGGCGCTGGTTCGAAGGCAAACGGGGCATCGTTGTCGGTAGGTGCCGCTCCGTCGTATAATAGTGGATCGGGTCAAGTAAAAATTTTTCGGACGCGAGGCTAGGTGATGCAAGTTGTCAAAATTGTTGTGTGGCAGGAGGGAGACGCATGGATCGGCTACCTTCAAGAGTACCCAGATTATTGGACGCAAGGCGAAAGCCTCGATGACTTGAAGGAGCACCTTACGGAACTCCTCGCTGATTTGTCCTCGGGCACTATTCCAGGAATTCGACGAGTCGAGGACTTGGTTGTGTCATGAAGCGTGTCGAACTTATCAAGACCATCGAGGGTAATGGTTGTATTTTGATTCGGCACGGTGCCAAGCACGATTGGTATCGCAACCCCAACACCGGCGTCTCTCAGCCCGTTCCGCGTCACCGCGAAATCAAAGAACATCTAGCACATCACATAATTCGCATGCTCCGAGATATTGGCGAGCAAAAAAACGGTTGAATCCACAATCGCTCGGTAATTGCCATCGTTCGATTGGCAATGAAGCATGAATTCAGGGAGGTTCAATTTGTCGAGACGAAGTCCTAGTTTTCTGTCAAGGAATTATCTGAAGTCTCGTGCCAGTGATCATTCCTCCGCCGGTGCTTTTCGCTTCAAGATCCACTCAAAAACAGTAGGTTAGTGGTCCTTTTTTGAACGGCGAGTGTTCTCTTGAACGAGTCGGTTGGCGAGTGTCGGCGCGAGGCGATCGATCCAGACCAAGGCGTTGCCGCCAGGGGTCAAGATGATTTCGTGTGAGCCACGACGCATGGCGGCAAGCGTTTTCTTGGCGACACCTTGGGGCGTGGCCGCGCCTCGTTTTTTCCACTGGACGCCGGTGTTGTCCTCAATCGCCGAATCAAAGAACTCGCTGTCGGTCGTGCTGGGGCTGACCAATAAAAGATCGATCTTGTCGACGGCCAATTCGGCCCGAATCGCGTCGCTCAAACCATGCAGCGCGAATTTGCTCGCGCAGTATTCGGACTTCAAGCCAACAGCGCGATGACCCAACACGCTGCCGACGTTGACGATGATTGCTCGGTCGCTTTGCCGAAGTAACGGGATCGCGAGGCGAGTCAATTCAGCGGGCGCAAAAAAATTCACAGCCATTATTCTCAGCAACCGTTCGGGCGAAGCTTCGGCGAACGGTCCCATCGCGCCGATACCCGCGTTGTTCAACAGAAAATCCAAACGGCCGAATTGTTTGACGCAGGCTTCGATTAGCAACTCGCGAGTGCGCGGAACCGCGATATCGCCGGCAACTGCGATCGCTTGTCCGCCGCTGGCCTGAATTGCCGAAACGACTTCGGCCAATCGATCTTCGCGGCGAGCATTGACGACCACTGAAACGTTTGCCGCAGCCAATTGGAGCGCCAACTCGCGGCCGATCCCACTCGACGCGCCCGTAATGATCGCGACACCTTGCTCTAATCGCCGACGAGCCATGGATTGAGTACCTACAGTGCGGTTTTGCTCACGAAAGCCTTCTCACGAATTCAAGGCAAGCTACCGAGGCGAGTCGGTAGTGCTGCCACATTTGGCTAAAAAACAAGCTGCCGCCGACACGTTAGCCATCCATATGAGACTTTATTGACTCGCGTCAGTAGTTTCTAGGCGGGCTTACCGTTGTTCGAGAGAGTTTGCCCGTTGGCGCTTGGCGAACGAGCTTCGCAAATTTGAATGCCGGCCGTTGGGTCGTTGATTCGGCCCAATGCTTCGGCGGAAATTCGACAGTGGATAAAAGCCCGCTCGCCGTCAAATTTCGTCGAAAGGACTTCGGCGGCTGAATTCAAATAGGCCAACAGTCGACCGTTCTCGACTCCCGTCTCAACGATGATGTCGTGGAAAAATCTGCTTAACGCCGTGCTGACAACATCAGCCAGTTGGTCAAAACCTTCACGAGTCACGGCGCTAATGCCGATCGCGCCAGGATAGCGAGCGAGCAAACTGTCGAGTGTCGACCGGGACGCGAGCAAGTCAATTTTGTTGAGCAGCAGCAAAGTGTCCTTCTGTTGGATGCCAATTTCTTCCAAGACCTTGTAAACGGCACTGATTTGCTGTGACACGCTGGGGCTGCTTGCGTCGGCAACGTGCACCAGCAGATCGGCTTGGCGAGTCTCTTCCAAAGTGGCTTTAAAGCTGGCGATTAGACGGTGCGGCAGGTCACGGATAAATCCGACGGTATCGCTCAGCAATACGGGGCCCCAACTGGGGAGTTGCCACTTGCGCGTTCGCGTGTCGAGCGTAGCGAAAAGTTTGTC
>JANMEB010000315.1:0-2371 GCA_031376585.1 Planctomycetota bacterium
CGCTGAAGGAACTTTGGGTCAACATTCACTACCCGGAAGGCAAAGCTTCCCAGCATCGTCTTCCCCGTTAGTCACCGCCTGAACCGCCCGGTGCGGACCCGCATGCCGCTGTGGTGTGGGGGCCGGGAGCTAAACACTCCCAGCTACCCGATTATCCTGCCATTCGTTCCTGTTGGTGGCAATTATCAATTCTCGATAGTTATCAAGCAAGTCAGTCACTCGCGAACATGCGACGCTTCCGATCGTGTCAAAGAGTCCCAAGCGGTAAAAGGAAGTTGTAGAGCCCAGCAAGTATTGCGAGCACAGACAAGATCAACATGCAATTCCGGAAAGTCCGTGGCAGGATTAATCCGGCAACGATTGAAATGGCGGCCAGAACAAACCAGAACTGTTGGTATTGTTGAAGTACCACATATGTCTTTGGGTATTTCGCCGGCTCGTTTACGGATCTCCAAATTGAGTTGTAGTTGACGGCAAACATGCCGATCACCGAACCAACCATCAGTGACACGAGCAAGAATTTAGCGAGTGAGTATTGTTTTCGTTCCGCGGTGCACGGGCAGCCCGATTTCGACATTACGATTAGCACCTCAGTGTCAGGCTCTGGCAGGATAACGATCGAGTTAAGCTGCCAGCGGACTATTGTATTGCGGTTTCCAGGGCAAGCCAATCTCAAGCAGTCAAAACACACTGACTTGCCATACCAGGAGCTGGTCTGCTTCAACGACACAGCTCAGCAGCGGCGGGGGCCGAGTGAGCTACACGTCACGGAAAGCCTACATTCCCCCGCCGTTTGCTGCAGCGCCGGGTTCGGCGTCCACCCTACCTCGCGAACGCCATGTAAGCGAACAGGCAGCCGAGGGCGAGCGCGACAACCCCGGCCACCCGAAACTGCCACGCGCGCTCCGGCGTGACGCGCTCGTACACCCGAAGGCTCAACTGCGGCGCGACAAGCCGGATCAGGCCTTTCAGGACTTGTCCCCACCCAACCAGTGTCAGGACGACCGGCAGCCCCGACCAGACGTTGTGGAAGGCAACGACCAGGGCGCCGAAGCTAAGACTCAGAAAGCCCTCCACAAACATCCCGGCGCGACCCTTCTCACGCAGCCAGGTGAAGAACTCGACCCAACCATGCGGTTGCACGACATGCGAGAGGCCGATGCCAAGAACGTAGACTGCCGCGAATACTTCGGTTGCCTGCTCCATGTATCCTCCCGTTGAATCCCTTCGCCCGCGCCGACGAACGATCGAGTTAAGCTGCCAGCGGACTATTGTATTGCGGTTTGCAGGGCAAGCCAATCTCAAGCAGTCAAAACACACTGACTTGCCATACCAGGAGCTGGTCTGCTTCAACGAGTTGGTACGCCCGTCATGGGCGTGAGTTTATGGGGTGTGAGTCCCCTGTGCGAGACTGGGAGTCCGCCGCGGCGGATCAGTATACCAAATGAAAACTCCGATCGACAAAGCACAAGGCGAAGGCAACTGCGTCGGGGCGACCCGGGGTGGGAAGGTCGCAGATACGCCGTGGCGGAAAGCTGGAGCCGAAGCTGGGTAGTGCCCGATTAACTGTTGCACGTTCGCTCGATCAATTCTCGCACAGTTCAAACGTGTTGGGCTAGACCATGTTTCACGGCTGGCGAAGTCTTTAGCGTTTTGTGAACTCTCCCGAAATTATAAAACGCGAAAAACAAGCCCAGCGCCGCTTCGTGGTTTTCCCACTTCTTGCTAAATCCATTCGTTAGCCGCGTGAATCGGCGTAGGCCCATGCGAATCGTAAGGTTTGATCGTTCAACGTGGCTAGTGCAAATCCGTTTCGTGTCCGGGTTTCCCATTTGACGATTTTTCTTAATGCCGCTTATTGTCGCTGGTGAATAACGGCGTTGATCGGCTATCGGAGTCGGGCCGTATGTCTTGACCAATTGAGCGAAGTCAACGCCACGGCTTCGCAGGTGAACCGGAACGGCCCAAGCGTAGGGAGCATATCCATCCGTCGTCAACTGAAACGAGCCTTGTGTTGATTCGGCCAAGCTCTTGCAAAACGTGCTGGTATCTTCGCCACTTCGTTTGCCCAAGTGCCAAGCGACGATCAACTTTGTGTCGCGTTCAATCGAAGTGTAACAATAGAAATCGCCGAACTCCGCGCCCTTTTTTAATCGGTCAGCGGTCTTTTGCTTACAGCCTACAAAATTCCAAATCTCGTCCGCTTCGACGTTTTTGACTTCAATGCCGCGCAAATAGTTTTTCATGAATCGTTGGCAGCGACCGCCAACCAAAACGAGCAGGTCGGTAATCGTTTGCTCGTCGGCGTTCGTGATTCGAACGGTCGAGTTGATACTGTTGCCTTCAAGCAGGCAGCGCAAAATCATTTCCG
>JANMEB010000358.1:0-6039 GCA_031376585.1 Planctomycetota bacterium
TTGCCGACTCATTTTTGCTCCAGCGGCCAAATGGGGATGACAGGAATCGAACCTGCACTCCGTGAGGAACTAGATCCTAAGTCTAGCGCGTCTGCCAGTTTCGCCACATCCCCGGAAATGAACCAGCGTATTTTAGCGGCCAGCGCTTATCACTTATAGACCACGGAATAGGCGGCAGGCGGCAGGCGTGAGGCAACAGGCCGCAGGCGTCAGGCCGAAGGATCGGAGAGGAGCAGCCGGGGAAAAGAATTTGAACCACAAAGGTCACAAAAAGCACAACGGAAGGAACAAAGAGAGGAACGCTAATTTGCGCTGATCGGCGCTAATTGGATGAAGGGTTTTGATTAGTGAAGATTAGTGGCGATCAGTGTTCCGCGGTGTTGCTCTGGCGTAGCCTAGGGAACCGAGGACCCCTCACCCTGGCCCTCTTTCCGTGAAGCATGGGGAGAGGGAACTATGAAGCAGGGTATGGAAAAAATGTGTGAGGTCGGGAGACCTGCGCACAGCGCGCAATCAATGTTGCGCGGTGGTAACTATGCCGAGATGGGTATCAGCAATAGGCACAATACGGCGAACCAGCAGTAGTACATGGAAAACTCTCGTGTAGGTGCGACGTCGGGAGACTTGCGCATAGCGCGGAGGCTTCCGCGGAACGCGCGAGCCTTGTAATGAAAACGTTGGACATGGTGTGGCGATTGGCCAGTGGAAACTGGGATTGGGCCGGGTGGTCCGTTTATTCCGGCGACAAATTCGGAACAAACGGCGGGCGGGGAGGACTCGCCGAAAGAGAGATTGATTACCGAAAAGCGGATAACACTGATCCAGCGCGAATAGCGGTTTCGCTGCATTCCCAAGGGCTTGGTACATTTTATTGATGGAACCGGCGGTTCGAAGCCGCAGCGTCGATCGGACGGAATGGGATTCGTGAGTGGCTTGAGCGAACTTCGTGGTTTAACAGTTTATAAATTCGTTTGAAAAAGTCGCGTGAATAAAACGGTTGAACAACTGATTGAGCGCAACGAACAGACAATGATTCGCGGACGATTTCGTCGCCGACAAAAACTGTTGCGGCTGCGGGGGCGACGCGCGGGAGAAAATATTTACCAGCGAGAACTGGCGCAGATCGTCGCGGAGATCGAAGAGTCGGCGGCGCGACGGCAGCGACGTGCGGAACAAATGCCTGCGGTGAGCTTGGAGGCGGACTTGCCGATCGCGGCAGCGGCTGAAGAAATTGAGCAAGCGATTCGCACGCATCAAGTCATCGTGGTGACTGGCGAAACTGGATCGGGCAAATCGACGCAACTGCCGCTGATCTTGATGCGAGCTGGCTTCGGCATCGATGGCTTGATCGGACACACCCAGCCGCGGCGGATCGCGGCTCGGGGTATCGCGCAGCGGCTTGCCCAGCAATTGAACTCGCCACTGGGTCGCTGGGCCGGATTCAAAATTCGCTTTGCCGACAATGTCGAACCGGATGCTTACGTCAAGCTGATGACTGACGGAATCTTGCTGGCTGAATCGCAGTCCGACCGATTTCTCGAACAGTATCAAGCTTTGATTATCGACGAAGCCCATGAGCGGTCGCTGAACATCGATTTCATCTTGGGCTACGTCAAGCAATTGTTGCCGCAGCGGCCGGACCTCAAAGTCGTGATAACTTCGGCGACGATTGACGCGCAAAGGTTTGCGGAACATTTTTCTGATGCGGCAGCGACATTGTCGGTGATTTCGCCAGCGCCGAAGCGGCGGTTAAACGAGGAGGAAGAAGAAACCCCTCACCCTGGCCCTCTCCCCTTGGCAAAGGGGCGAGGGAACGAGGGAGCGCCGAGGCGGCGGTTAAACGAGGAGGAAGGGGAAACCGCTCTCCCTGGCCCTCTCCCCGAAAGCGGGGCGAGGGAACTTGAGGGGAGCGAAGAGGGAGCGCCGAAGCGGCGGTTAAACGAAGAAGGGATAGTGCCGGTGATTGAAGTTTCGGGCCGGACGTTTCCGGTGGAGACTCGATATCGACCGACAAGCGGCGAGGACAATTCTGACGACTCGATCGATGCAGTCGTGGCGGCGGTGACGGAATTGATGAGCGAAGGGCCGGGTGACGTGCTCGTCTTTTTGCCGACGGAGTACGACATTCGAACAGCGGCTAAGGATCTACGGGGGGCATTAACAATGCGCGGAGATCGGCAAACGGAAATCTTGCCGCTTTATGCTCGTCTGACGACGGAGCAGCAGAATTTGGTATTCGCGCCACATCGGGCGAGGCGAATTGTATTGGCGACGAATGTAGCCGAGTCGTCGATCACGGTGCCAGGGATTCGGTATGTAGTCGACACGGGAACCGCGCGGATCAGCCGCTACGCGCCGCGGAGCAAAGTCCAGCGGCTGCCGATTGAAGCCATCTCGCGGGCCTCGGCCGATCAAAGGGCAGGGCGGTGCGGTCGCGTCGGACCGGGGATCTGTGTTCGCTTGTTCAGCGCGGAAGATTACGCTAACCGCGCGCAGTACACGACGCCGGAAATTCGCCGCACGAATTTGGCCAGCGCGATTTTACAGACCAAAGCTTTGCGGCTGGGCGAATTGGACGAGTTTCCGTTTCTCGATCCGCCGACGCGCGACGCGATTCGCGACGGTTACGACACGCTATTCGAGATTCAAGCAATCAACGCCGAGCGAGACTTGACCGACATCGGCCAAACGCTCAGTCGCTTGCCGACCGATCCACGGATTGGGCGAATCTTACTTGCCGCCGAGGAACTCAATTGCCTACACGAAGTCGCGATCATCGCGGCTGGCTTGGAAGTTCCCGACCCGCGGCAGAGGCCTTTGGAGCACGCGGCCAAGGCCGATGAGCTTCATGCGCAGTGGACTGATCCACGTTCGGATTTTTTGTCGCTGCTGAATCTGTTTGACTTTTATCAGCGGCTTAAAGCCGACTTGTCGCGGAGCAAGCTTGCGCGGGCTTGTCAACAGAATTTCTTGTCGCCGCATCATCTGCGTGAGTGGGTCGACGTGCATCGACAGCTTCAAGCGATGATCCAAGAGTTTCGCTGGAGGATTCAGCCGCGGCGCGATGATTACGATGCGATTCATCGAGCGCTGCTCACCGGATTCTTATCGGGGGTCGCGTTGCGGCAAGAGCGGAATCAATATCAAGGTGCCGGTGGAATGCAGTGGCAAATCTGGCCAGGTTCTGGCTTAACTCCGAATCCTCCACAGTGGATTGTCGCGGCCGAGTTGGTCGAGACGCAGCGGCGCTACGGCCGAACGCTTGCCAAGATTCAGCCGCAGTGGATCGAACCGCTGGCCGAGCATTTGATGGTCTACAGCTATGAGGAGCCGCACTGGAGTGAGCAGCGGCAGAGTTGTTTGGCGAGCGAGCGGGCGACGCTATTTGGCTTGCCGGTGGTTGCCAAGCGGTTGGTGCCGTACGCGCCCGTCGATCCGGCGGCCGCGAGGCGCGTATTTATTGAAGCGGGGCTGGTCGCTGGAAAGTTGCGTTCAAAGTTTTCGTTTCACGCCGAAAACCAGCGGCTGCGTGAGCAAGTACAGGGTTGGGCGGCCAAGACTCGAGATCGTAAATTCGTGGTCGATGATTGGGCTATCGTGCGGTTCTATAACGAGCGCTTGCCAGAAGAAGCTTTTGACGGAGCCGCGCTCGAACGATGTTTGCGGAATACGACCGGGCTCGACTCCAGTTTGCGCATGACGGACGCCGATCTGATGCCGGATGTCGTCGTTCCTCGGGCGGAGGATTTTCCGGATCAGCTTGAAGTGGGAACGATGCGATTGAACTTGCATTATCGATTCGAGCCGGGCGCGATCGACGATGGAATCAACGTCGATGTTCCGGTGGCGGCGCTAGCGCAGCTTTCGCAACATCAGTTGAACTGGTCGGTGCCGGGTAAGCTGATCGACTTGGTGGCTGAGTTGATACGGTGCTTGCCGAAGTCGCTGCGGCGCAATCTGGTTCCGGTTCCCGACACAGCGCTTCGCGCGGTCGAAGGAATTGAATTGGGTCGTGGGGAATTGCATGACGTGGTCGCGCGGCGATTGACGGCGATTGGGCAGTCGCAAATTAGGGTGACAGATTTTCAGCTTGAACAATTGCCGGCGCACACGCGGATGAACGTGCGCGCGGTCGACGATCAGAGACAAGTTGTTGCGCAAAGCCGCGATTTGGCGGAGCTTCGGCGACTGGTCGCGCCGGCGGCAAGCGCGTCAGCCACAGCGCTTGATGTGGTGGCTTGGAACAAGTCCGGTTTGACGAGTTGGGAATTCGGCGATCTTCCGGAAAGCGTTATCGTGCGGCGTGGCGGCGTGGATGTGCCCTTGTATCCAACGCTCAAGGACGATCGGAGTTCCGTCTCGTTGAGCTTGGTGGAAACTGCGGAGGTCGCACGATGGCATTTGGCGGCGGGCGTGTCTCGACTGTTTCAACTGAGCAATCGAAAAGCTGCCAAGTCGCACGTCGATTGGTTGCCGGATCTACAAGTGCTTGCGACAGGCTTGTCGAAATGGGTCACGCCGGAAATGCTGCGGCTACGGCTTGCGGATTTGGTCGCGCGAATCGCAGTGGGTCCTGAAGCCGAGATCCGCAACCAAGCGGATTTTGAGCGGCGGATCGGCGTGGCCGGAGGACAATTGGCGGCCGCCGCGCAACAAGTCGGCGTGTGGGTGCGCGAACTGTCGCGCGAACTTCAGGGTGCGAAACTCGCGTTGGAGTCAGCGCCTAAGTCGACGCGGGAGCAAATCGGCGCCGAGATCGAATCGCAATGGGCGGAATTTTTCGGCGAGGATTTTCCAGCGGCGATTCCGTGGGTTTGGCTTGAGCAATATCCACGTTATCTGGCGGCGATCCGGGCGCGACTGGAGAAAGCGGCCAGCAACTTGCGGCGTGATCAGCAAACGGCGGCGGAAATTCAGCAACAATGGGCGCGGTTTGCAAGTCAACGCGGACAGAGTGTCCCGCCCTTTCCAATTCACGCCGGGTTATTGGAAATTCGCTGGTTGATCGAAGAGCTTCGCGTTTCGCTGTTCGCACAACACTTGGGGACGCGCTTCCCCGTTTCGAGTAAGAGATTGGACAAAATGTGGCAAAACATCGAGTCATAAACTCAGACGAAGTATTTAGTTGGCGAGTCCGCCGCGGCGGATCAGCGTTCAGTTAGCCCCCGCACCGGAATTTCACGTTCCGGCCAAAACAAAGACGTTTGTGCGAATCGAAGGCCGTCGGTTAGAATGGCGGCCTTGATCGGAATTGAAACAAGACAAATCGGAGCCTAGTTATGAAGCGTGCAAGAAACTTGCTATTGGCAATCGTCGGTCTTTTAGTCCTCGTGCCCTGTTCATTGGCCCGGCAGAGCGACACGTCGCGCGCCGTGCTGGCGATCGACGTGAATCTCGATGGCCTTGCGGAACTTGGTTTGGCGGAAATTCAGGAGGGGCTCCAGGCGGGGCCGTTCAGCGGCGCGGACTTGGAACTCCTTAAACAAGTTTCACGGCTGACATTTTTCATGTCGGCGCCCGAATCTATGGAGGCAATTGCCGCACCCCCGGCAAAAGGTGAGCCGATTCCATTCGAGTTGTTTGTGCATGTCGACTTCAAGAACGGCGAAGCGCGACAAAAGTTAGTCGATACGATGAAAGAAGGAATCGAAGAAGTCACCGAAAATGGCAAGAAGGTTTTCAAGCCCACGGATAAAGGCCCTTCGAACTTGCGGATGACTTTTGTCGGCGACAAGTCGCTCGAGATGGGAACAGAGAACTTCATGGCATCCAAGGACAAAAAGTTTTTGTCGACGAATCTGGAGTCGATTTGGGGCACCGCGCCGAAGCACGCGTTTCGCGTGGCGGCGGACTTGGAATCGGCGGAGGCGCTGATCGACGGCGCTTTGGCCGGAGCAGGCGAGGCCGCTCCGCGCCCAGTGAGGCCGTTTCTCGACTTGGTCCCGAAAATCTCGACGATCCGTTTCACACTTGATGGCAAAGACGCAACGCTGGTGTCGCTGTCGATCGATGGCAAAGACGAGGCGGCTGCGGGCGAGT
>JANMEB010000441.1:0-34081 GCA_031376585.1 Planctomycetota bacterium
CTAGGAGTTTCGGTTCGCGGTTATTTGCTTTGCAAGCGACGGATGATGGCGTCGGCCATTTCGCGCGTGCCGACCGCGGTGGGGTCGTCGCGATGGGGCTTGAGATCGTAAGTCACGAATTTGCCTTCCGCGATCACGTTGCTGACAGCGCGTTCCAATCGGTCTGCGGCGTTCAATTCGCCAAGGTGTCGCAGCATGAGCATTCCCGACAGGATGACGGCAGTCGGGTTGACTTTGTTAAGACCTTTGTATTTGGGAGCACTGCCGTGGGTAGCTTCGAACACCGCGCCGTTGGGTCCGATGTTGGCACCTGGCGCGACGCCCAAACCACCGACAATCCCCGCGCATAAATCGGAGACGATATCTCCGTACAAATTTGGCAAGACGAGAACGTCGTACAACTCTGGCTTTTGAACGAGCTGCATGCACATGTTGTCTACGATGCGTTCTTCGAATTCGATGTCGGGAAAATCCTTTGCCACGCGAGTCGCGGTCGCCAAGTACAGCCCATCGGTGTACTTCATAATGTTGGCTTTGTGAACGGCGGTGACTTTGCGACGTTGGTTCGCTCGAGCGTATTCGAAAGCGCAGCGGACGATCCGTTCGGTTCCGCTGATGCTAAGCGGCTTGATCGAGATGCCGGTTTCGTTGCCGGCTGTTTTGATTTTCTTGTCGGCGGGAAGCGAGTTAATGAATTCGATCAGTTGGGCCGTTTCTGGCTTGCCCGCTTCGAATTCGACGCCCGCGTAAAGGTCTTCGGTGTTTTCTCGCACGATCACGATATCAATCGGCGTCTCAGAAAAGTACGTGCGCACGCCGGGGTATTGTTTGCATGGGCGAATGCAGGCGAACAAGCCGAGTTCCTGTCGCAGAAAAACATTGACGCTGCGAAAGCCCGAACCAACGGGCGTGGTGATGGGCGATTTCAATGCGCATTTCGTGCGCCGAACCGAAGCGATCGTTTGGTCGGGAATCGGCGTTCCGGCGGTTTTCATGATATCGACGCCGGCCTCTTGAACATCCCAATGAATAGCGACTCCGGTCGCATCGATGCAACGGCGAGCGGCTTCGGCAAGTTCTGGACCGGTGCCATCTCCGCGGATCAACGTGACTTCGTGCGACATTAAAAACCTGCTCTTCAGTGGTGTAAGTAGAAATGCAATCTCGCTTCAACGAGTCGGCAAACTAACACACGCTTTTCGAATCGTCAACGTCGTTCCCGGCGGCGATTCGCGGGATGGTCGGTGGCCGCAGATATGCCACAGCGGATGACGCCGCGAAGGGAAATTCGCTAGAATGTCGGACGCAAGCGGTCGCCCATTCGAATGTTATTTTGGCGGAGTGAATCACGATGTCGAACGCGGAACCAAAATCGGACGGCCCGATGTGGCGACCCTTGACGCGCGAGCAGCGGCGCGTGATCGGTGTGTTGATGGAAAAAGCCAAGACGACACCGGAGGCTTATCCGATGACGATTAACGCGGTGACGACGGGCTGCAACCAAAAAAACAATCGTGCGCCGCAAATGGAACTTGAGTCAACGGAAGTCGAAACGATCTTGGACGAATTGCGAAAAGTGGGTGCCGTAACCGAACTTCAAGGTACGGGCCGCGTCAACAAATTCCGCCACAACATGTATCAATGGCTGGGCGTCGAAAAAGTCGAATTGGCAGTGATGGCGGAGCTACTGCTGCGCGGGCAACAAACGGTCGGCGAGTTGCGAGCCCGCGCCGCGCGGATGGAGCCGATCGCCGATACGAATGAGCTGAAGCCCGTGTTGGATCAGCTTGTTGACAAGCGGCTCGTGCTTGAATTGACTCCGCCCGGTCGCGGACAAGTCGTCACGCATAACCTATACGCGGAGCGTGAATTGCAGAAAGTTCGCGATATCGTTGCGGCAGGCGGATTCGCTGAAACTGCGGACGACAACAACTCGCCGCCGTGTTTGCCTCCAAGTTCGTCCCGTGACGCCGCAGATGTAAAGAGCCAACTTCAATCGTTAAAAGAATTGTTGGACCTTGCCGTGCGGCGAATCGAGCAGCTTGAGGAAAAGGTCGGTTGAGAAGCTTTGCCGGTGATTTCGTTTTCGCGGGCACCCTTGACGAACCGTTTCGGTTGCAACGCGAAGGCAAGTTGGCCGGCATCCAAACAAGTCGCTGGACCCGGAATTCGGTTCGTTCGGCAGACCTTCGCTAGCCCGCAGTTGCCCCAAATCGCGAGTGTTGAAATCAATTGGTGCGACTGGAAAATCGGAACGCCTAGATTCAAAGTTTTTTGAATTCTTGATTGGCAGAGGGCGCCAACTCCAAATCCAGTGATAGAGTTTTGCGTATTGTTCGTTGGAGAAACCGTCGCTAGGAGGACATGGAAGATGCGATACAGAAGTTCGAACAATCTAGGACTCTTGAGTTTGATGATTGTGTTGACGTTGAGCGGGTGGCAGCAAGCAATGGCACAGCTAACATCCCGCACTGTTGGATACCGCTCGACTGCTTACCGCGTTCAAGAAGCGCCAAGACAGGACGAGACGCTGAATGGACCGACCTCGCAAGTTGAAGCTATTTCGGCTCCAACCGAAGAGCGGCGAGAGATTTTTGTAGAAGATCGATTCGCCGGTTGGCAAGCCGCCGGCACGGGTGAAAACGCTGCTCGGTTGGCTAATGATTTGCGAGCCAACTGGGTAATGGTCGACGACAATGGGCTATTGGCGGGTCTAGTCCTCGGACTAAAAGCCGAGAAAGAACCGACACCAGCGAGAGAACCGACACCAGCCGACGATGAAACGGCCACCGAGGCCAAAACAAATCCCCAAGATGCCGCCGCGCAAACGGGGATGGATGTGTACTTGTTGAATCGAGGTCGGTTGTTGGGTACGGCCCATCTCAACGCCGAAAATCGCTTCGAATTTCAAGGTGTCAAGCCGGGAAATTATGCTTTAGTTGGCTACGGCCCATCCGGGTTTTTTGCGTTCGGCTTTAATGTTCTTTCATACTCCGAAGACGCAACGCAGCCCCGTGAGCTTTATATTCCAGCGCTTGCCACTAGTGGCAAATCGGTTACGGACTGGGTTACGAAGCACGCACCCAACGTTCGTTTTCGACCACTTGGAAAACACCGTTTCGGCCAAGGCAAAGATGATCCGCCTCGTTTGTACGGCATCGTAGGTTTGCGGACCTTCTCGCCAAAAGCTGAACCGGCTACGTCGATCGTCGCTCAGCCAGCCGGGTTGACCGAAGATGGACGATTGTTGGGTCGCGTCCATCACATCAACTCGTTGGACGGTCGACCGATCGATTTGCGAACGACGACAATTCAGTTAATGCAACAAGATAAAGTCGTTCGGCAATCCGGGACAGATAATTACGGCGTGTTTGATTTTCCCGGCGTCGAGCCGGGTTCCTACGAGCTGCGAGCGCACGGGCCAGACGGGTTGGCCGCCATCCAAATCGAAGTCGTCAACGCAAATGATCCCAAAGCGTCGACGCTCGATCTTTCCATGATTAGCTCCGAGACGATCGGATGGCTCAACCATTTCATGCACGAAAGCGCTTACATTTCAGCGATCTCCGGTCCGCGACCTTCGGACAAGTGCGATCGCTGTGGGAATCGATGTCAAAACTGCGGTGGCTGCCATTGCCAAGACAATCCATGCCGTTGCGAGCATGGTTGTAACTCCGGCTACGGTGGCTATGGGCAGGGCTACGGTTCTGGCTTCGGCGGTTACGGTCAGGGCTACGGCGGCTATGGCCAAGGTGGTTTTGGCGGTTGGTAAATATTCGCGACCAAGCGACGTTCGAGTCCTGACGAACGGCCCTTCGGTTATGATTTCAAACGGCTGCGAGAATTCTCGCAGCCGTTTGCTTTTCTTGATCAGTTCGCACTAAAATGAGGCCACTCAACGGCAATAGTGTTCCATATTGACAGTCATCGGTCGCTGGGCGCTGACCCCGGTTTCTGACATGAATGTATCCCGCAGAATCCGGACGCGAGCGCGCTCCGGCTGAGTAAAATATGGCCAGTATTGGCCTTAAAGATAAACGGGAGGACGCGCACATGCCAATTACCGTGAACGGCATTGGAACGAGTTACTACGGCAAAAAGAATTTGGCAAAGTCCAACGCCGTCTGTCCCGCTTGCCATCGGCTCACGCAACTGGCTTCGTACGAAACCGGGCACTACTTTGTCGTCCTGTACATCCCGATCATACCGCTGGGTCGCAAGCAGATCATCGACGATTGCCCGCACTGCATGAAACACCGAGTCGTGCCATTGAAGCAGTGGCGCGAGATCAAGCAAAACGCAATTGCTCACAGCACGCATGAACTTACGCAAAACGTCAACGACTCAAAAGCCGCGCTGAAACATTTGGCTTCGTTGACCGCATTCGGCGAACGCGCTGAAGCGAAAGAGCTTGCCGAAGCCATCGGTAGTCAACATGCCGACAATGCAGAGGTGCAGTTTTTACTGGGCGCTTGGTATGAGCACACTGGCGATCAAGCCGGCGGCGACCGCTGTTTTGATCAAGCCTATCGCCTCGAACCTAAAAACGCGAGCTACGCGCGGGCCAAGGTCATGGGATTGATGGAACAAGGGCAACTTGACGCCGCCCGAAAACTTTTGCGTGAGTCGATCGAACCGCCGTCGCCGAATTTTGACGCCAATATTTACTTTCGCCTGGCGACGTTGTTTCAAACAGCGGGACGCGACCGCGACGCCCTAGAGTTGTTTGCCCTACTAAAAGAGCGGCCCAACTTTCAAGCCGATCGAAACTTTCGCAATGCTGTCGCGCGCTCGGAACGTCTCACGGGTTCCAGCACGCCGCTGTTGGATAAAGTGCCTTGGTTTCGCCGCCGAGGTATTTGGTTGTTGGTATTGGGAGCAATTATTCTTTTCGGTTTTTTTGGCGGGGGCTGGTTTCTGGGAATGAACCAACCCTTGCACGTGCTGAACGGATTGTCACAGAGCATCAAAATTCAAATCGACAATGGCAAGTCGCTGACCGTTCCATCCGAAGGTCGCTTCGTCGCCAAGGTCAGCGAAGGTCGGCATGTCGTGCGCGTCCTGGAGCCGAGCGGGCAGGGTGAGCCGCGCGAGTTTAGCGTGCAGACGCCTTTCTGGAAACGGTTTTATAGTCGGCCCATTCTGTTGCTCGACCCGCTGCAGACATGCATCACTTATTGGGAAGAGACCAAGTATTCTGTCACGCCAAACGCCAACGATGGTTCCATGGAAGTACGAGCTGCGGAGTTGTTCTATTGGTTTCCGCCCGTCGACTACTTGTTCCAAAACTTTCCTGATTCGTTGGAAGTCGATTCGAGACAAGGCGAGTTATCAAAGACGCGCGTTGATTTCGCGCCGTTGGAAACCGAATATTTGTTGAACGTCAGTGGCAACACACCAGACGAGCAATTTGCGATCGCAGAGAACATTGTCAGACTTCGGCCGGACAGCAGCCAAGACTTGTACGGCTACTATCTGATCGCCAAGACCAACGATGCGCTGCCCCGATTTCACAACTATTTGGTGGCGCAAATGGCGGTCCGACCGGTGCGAGTTCTGATTCACGAACTTTATCAAGAGACTTCTCCTGAAGAAGGAATCACGGCCGCGGAACTTGTCGCGAACTATGAAACGCTGGTGCAAGCCGAGCCCAACAACGCGGATTTGATGTACCTGCGCGGGCGTCTCGAATCTTCAGCGGCGGAGTCGAACCAATTTTTTGATCGAGCTCTAGCCGAAGACAAGGATCATCGTAAGGCCCGCATTGCGATTGCCTCGAATCACTTGGCGGTTGGAGACTTTGCCGCCGCGCGCACTCTGCTAGAAAGACTTTACGGCGAAGATCAGTGGAACGAATCTGTTCAGGATCTTTACGCGGAAAGTCTAGTCGCCAACAAGGAATTCGACGCGGCGGTTCAAATTCCACGGGGAAAACGCGGCAAATCCGCTGCGCACGCCGACGCACTGCGAGCCATTAAGCACACAGCGACTTTATTGGAATTCCCAGCGGCCGAGCGAAAAAACGCGCCTGCCAATCTCGACGCTTTCGAAGTCGATAACGCGCGAATCGGCGAATCCAGCGACGCGACCATGCGCCGATTTTATCTAGCCTACTACAAGCGAGACGCCGCGCGGATGAAAGCTATGGCCGGATTGCTGGTAGCGACCTACGATGAATCTCCTTGGTATCGATGGGTCGCCTGCTTGGACGCGGGCGAACCCGAGGCTGCTGAAAAAATTGCCTCCGAGCAATCGGAAATGCTTGCAACGAGCGATGTGTTTGTGTTGGCGACCGCGTTGAAGATCGCGGACAAGTCAGCATTGGCCGAGCATTGGTGGAACGTAGGGTTGGACCAACTTCGGAGCCAAGGCCAAACCGAAGTCCGCATGGCAGAGTTATTAGAACAATCTCGCAGTGGTCCTCTCGACTTAACCACGCTTTCCGGATTGCGAATCGCGCCCCAGGACAAACGCATCTACCTGTTCGCGGTGCGCGAGTTCGGCGGCGACGTGCGCCCTGAGCTGGCCGAGCTGATTCGCAAACTCAACTTCGACGTCGACTTTCCCCACTACCTTATCCGCAACCGCTTGGACAAGTAAAAGAGTGGTTAATTGTTAGTTGGCGAGTCCGCCGCGGCGGATCAGCCCCTTGATTGTCAAGTTCGTGCCAGCAAGTCTTCAGATGATCTGGTTTACGATAAGGGCGACTTTTTTTGAAATTGGATTTTGCGCCACTGAGCGATCGTCGGATTGTATTGTGTCGCTGGCTAGTTTCAATTCGACCGACTTCTCAGCCAGCCCAACAAAGCATTGTGTCAAAACTCCAACGAAAGGCTCAAAATGCGTAAAACTGCGTGGTATTCCCGCTTTGCAAAGTCGGCGTCGCACTTCTGCGGTCGACCAAGAACGTTCGTCCTTGCGGTTGCTATTATCGCAGTGTGGATACTCACCGGCCCCATTTTCGGATTCAGTGACACCTGGCAGTTGGTCATCAACACCGGCACGACGATTATCACCTTCCTGATGGTGTTTTTGATTCAAAACACCCAGAATCGAGATACCGAAGCAATCCAAGTGAAACTCGATGAGCTCATCCGCGCAACCCAAGGCGCGCATAACGCCCTCCTCGATCTGGAAGAGCTTGAGGAGGAAAACCTCGATGCATTTCGAACTAAATATCAATCGCTTGCCAATGCAGCACGAGCCGACTTGCGCCGTGGAATTGAAGACACCGGAACGCCAGAACCATAAACCGTGAAAGTGAAGCCGTAATGAATTGGCGCAAGCTCCGTCGGTGGGTCGCGATTGTCTTGTGTGTGGGACTCATCGTCCTGCTTCTTTCTTCGTGGTTCGTCGGCAGCGAGTTGGTTGCGTCAGCAAATCGAAGTGTGGAAGCGGCACCCGTAGAATTTCCGGTGGTCGAATCCACGATCCAAAGCGATTCCGGTTCCAAGATTGCAACGTGGTTCGTACAGGCCGAGAACTCGACCGCGACGATCATATTGCTTCATCCGATTCGAGCTGACAGGCGATCCATGCTGGGGCGTGCGAAGCTGTTTTTCGCTTCGGGTTATTCTATTGTTATGATCGATCTACAGGCACACGGAGAAAGTCCAGGTGAAAATATTACGCTTGGGTACCTTGAACGCCATGACGTGCGTGCGGCGATTGCCTATGCGAGAAAGCTCAACCCGAAGCATCGCATTGGGATTGTGGGTTGCTCTTTGGGTGGAGCCGCTGCGGTACTGGGATCACCGCTAGGTGTGGATGCAATGGTCTTGGAGTCTGTTTATCCAACCATTTCCGAAGCGATTCACAATCGTATTTCCATGCGACTCGGGCCGCTCAGTTACGTGCTGACTCCGCTGCTACTTTGCCAAATTCAGCCTCGTTTAGGAATCTCGCCGTCCGAACTTCGTCCGATCGATCGGATTGCCCAAGTTCAATGTCCCGTTCTATTTGCTGGTGGCGACCTCGATCAGCGCACGACGCTGAGCGAGACGCAGCGCCTGTTCGACGCGGCGACCGCACCCAAACAACTTGTGATTTTCGCTGGTGCGGCACACACGGATTTGTTGGCTTACAATTCCGATCTGTACCGCGACAAAATTTTGGGTTTCCTCAATGGGACCTTGATACCTCAGTAAGTGCGGCGCGAAAAATAAAAAAGGTGGCGAGGATATCGCCACCTTCAACAATTTTGCAATACGGTTTGCGGCCAAATTAGAAATCACGGGCGGGTGGGCCGCCGCCAAATTGCTGCTGGGCGATTTGGATGAGTTGCAGGAATCCGTCCTGAATTTCAATTCGTGTCATCATGCCGTTGTCGATGGCTTGCCCCAAAATGGTAATCCGGTCGCGGCCATTTTCTTTGAGCTTTTCGGCCATTTTCGTCAGCATTTTGTCGTCTTGCACGGCGGCAGCCATTTCCAAGATCGGCGACAAAAAGACATTGAACTCAGTCATGGGCAACTCCGCCGATCGCGAGGCCGATGCTTCCATGGCTTGCTTGAGCAATTCGCGGGATCCGGAACCCACGCCCAAATAGGCGACGTCTTTGCCAAAGCCGACGATAACGGTGGCTTGTTCGCCAAAGATCTTTCGGGCCTCCTCCTCGCCTTCGGGAACGGCGACTTTGAACTCGTGAAAGCTCGCGTTCAACATTTGGAACGCATCAAGTTTCACTTCCAATTTGTCGTCAGCGCGGCGCTGGGCTAGTGGAACGATTTTCTTGATTTCAGCTTCGAGTGCGCTGGGGTCTGCCGATTCAAGCGCCAATCCGATATTGAGTTGGGTACCGTTGGTTTTGCCAACGATTCCCACATCGATGGTGCCATTCTTGGCGGTCGTTTTGATCGTGTCGATCATCGTTGTCGCTAGGCTTTCCAAAGCCTCACGTTCCTCGTCGCTCAAATCTTCGTTTTCGGCAAGTTTTTCGGCAACTTGCTTCTGCAGGTCGTCGAACACTTTGTCCATCGACGGCAGATCTTCCGGCGAAATGGTGCTGTGCGAAATTCCGTGAAACGCCGAGTCTTTCATCATGAAGCCGCCGAAGCGGGAGCTATGATTTTTTGACGCTTCGATTTGCTTGGCGAACTTGGAACCCTCTTTGCCAACCAAGCGAACATCAACCAATAAGCTGTTGGTATCTTTGCTGATATTCCAGCCAACTTCGACCTGGTCCGTTTCGTTGATGAAGTCCTCGATTTGCTTCATCTGTAGTTCCATAGTCGCGCGCTGTGATTCGATCGCATCCTCGTCCGCGTCGGTTTGCGCCATCTGATTCTCGAATCCTTCGCGAATGAGGCCGATCAGGTGTTGTCGCGTATTTTCGGGAATTCGATCGCCAAACACGCGGGCGGCCAAGTTGTATTCCGTGGGAAGTTTGCCGATCATGGCAAGAGGATCCAGCGGTAATTCTTCCAGGTTTTGGGCGTCGTTCGAGACAAATGCAAAGCCATCTTTTTCCTTGGCGAACAACTCGGTTCCGTTGCCCAACGTCAGCGATATGATTCCGCCCTCTCCTTCGTCGATATCGCCCATTCCCATTTCGCCAATGGCACCCAATAAATCATCCATATTGGTAACCGGCACAAACCCAACCACATCCGGCTCAAGTTTGTCGTCGGAAAAATATAGTAGCGCTCCAGCAGGTCGTTCGTTGTCGACCCCTTTAAGAAATTCTTTGGCTTGCATGTTGATCATGAACTTGAGCTGACCGAAGCCCGAACCGTCGAGCAGATAACCGATGTCGTCCAATTGTTCTTTGATTTTGGCGATCGAGATAATGACCCCTGGTTCGTGATCGCTTTGGGCGTGGGCGCGAGACGGCAGCAACGAACTTGCGACCAACATGATGAACGCGGCAATTGCCAGCGGGGTTTTTAACAGTTGCTTCACAACAATTCTCCAACTAATGGTTTCGTAATTACAAACGGCCGTCTGAATGGGTAGCCAACGTACAGAGTTTACACTTTTGGCCAATATCGAACAGAACGGGTTTAGGACTCAAGCGTATGGACGCGATGATTTGCGGTTTTGGAACCGCCAGCAGACCACATGACAATCAATGACGGAAGATTTCACTTGTACCCTGGATTCGACGGCCAAGTTTCAACGAGTGGATGAACGGGAGATGAAATAATTCGGCTGCAACAAGCGTGTGGCAGATTACCGTTCGCGGAAGACGATCCGCCCCTTGGTCAAGTCATATGGGGATAGTTCAACGCGGACCTTATCACCTGGAACAATGCGAATAAAGTTCTTGCGCATGCGTCCGGCGACATGGGCCAAGACTTGGTTTCCGTTCTCCAATTCGACGCGGAAACGGGTATTTGCTAAAGCTTGCGTGACGGTACCTGGGACTTCGAACGCTTCGTCTTTCGGCATGAAACCTCCATTGAAAATCGGGAAATCGCCTTTGGGCGACGCTGTCAACATCTTACACTCGGACAATTTGCAAAGTCCAGTCCGATCCGTGCTCCCGGCGGGGTTCGGGTTGCCGCTGGGCGTCGGACCTGTCGGCTAATCCACCATTGGTCTAGATTGGTGGGTCATAGAGTACACCTTAAACAATTGGAGTCATTACGTGGGAACGAAGAAAACTGGAAAAGGGCGTAGAAAAATTGGGCAAAAGAAACGCCGCAATCGTGCGAAAATTCGCCATCGCAAGTAGCCTAAACTGTCGTTGCCGTTGCCGCTAATGCGTTCCATCGCAGCGGCCGGGCGAGTTGTCGCGAAATGTTTACGACCTTTTTCGGTAGCCAGCGATGGCCCAATCCAAGCCGCAATCCGTCGCGTCTGGCCATCGCTGGGTGGGTTATCTGTGCGTGATCGCCGCCGCATTATTTTGGAGCATGAGTGGGTTCTTTGCCAAAGCTCCAACGTTTGAAGCGTGGCCGCTGGAAAGCCGCGGACTTCAGTTGGCGTTTTGGCGCGCGGTGTTCGCTTGTGCGGCGATCGTTTTTTTCGTTCGCCGCATCGAGTGGAAGTGGGCCATGCTGCCGATGGTCGCATGTTTCTGCTTGATGAATTGGCTCTACTTGACGGCCATGGTGCGCATCGAAGGGTCGATTGCCATTTGGTTACAGTCAACCGCACCCGTTTGGGTTTTTTTGGTCAGCGTGGCAATTCACAGCGAACGGATCTTGGCCGCAGACTGGCGGATGCTTGCTTGGGCTGCGGCCGGAGTGGCGATCATACTAGGCTTTCAAATTCAACAGTCACCTGCGTTGGGTTTGATATACGCGTTGTTGTCCGGCGTGATGTACGCGGGAGTCGTATTGTCGCTGCGGCATTTGCGGAACTGTGATTCGTTCTGGCTGGTTTTTCTGAATCACGCAGTGACCGCGCTAATTTTTGCACCGTTCGCGCTCAGCGAAGGACTTGTCCCCAGCGGCAACCAATGGTGGTTCTTGATTGGATTTGGCGCATTACAAATGGGTTTGCCCTATGTAATTTTTGCCAACGGGCTCAAACGAATCCCTGGTCACGAAGCATCTTTGATCGGGTTGATCGAGCCAATCATGCTGCCTGTTTGGGTTTTCTTGGCGTGGAGGCTTCACCCCGCATACACGCCGCCACATTGGTCGACGTTAGCGGGTGGGGGACTTATTTTCATTGGGCTCGTCCAGCGATATTTTCTTCAAGCCCGCAGTAATCGCGTGTAGGTCCTGGCGTACTCTTGTGCGATCGCGGAGGGTGAATGCGATTCGCACCAAGCCGCAGCGCTAGCCCCATCGGTCGTTGGTAACCCGTTCTCTAACCACTGGTGTGTTTGGCGAGAAATTTCGTCGCGCGCGCCCCACGCAACAGTTTTCAAAATGGTCGGCCAAGTCGAGCAAAGGTCACGCGTCGCAGCAAAGGTCGGTGCAATGGTGGGTAGTCCCAGCAGAAGAGCGGCGACCAACGCCGAGGGCGTGGAGACGCTGCGCGGCGCGTGCCAATACAAGTCAAGGCTCGCCATTTCACTGCGGACATCGCGTTTGGGATCCATCCAGAAAATCCAATCATCGACGCCGACGTGTCGCGCATAACGTCGAAGTGGTGTTGCTTGTGATCCAGTTCCCCAAATGGCTAAACGCACGTCGGCGCGCACGCACTTTAATTGGTCGAGGCACCAAATCAGATGTTTCAGGCCATGACGTGCTTCCAGAGGGCAGACCGTGCCGATCAATTTTACGTCGGGCGGTAGATCCAGAGTTGAACGAAAACTTTTGTTCTGCAAAGGGCAGGGGACCGCGAGCGGTAGTGCGAGGACCTCGACTCGTTGAGCAGTTGCGGCCAGCCAAGTTTCAGCAAACGTCGCTCGGGGATTGGGCAAGCCAGAAATTGCACGCAGCGCGCCCTTCGAAGGCGTGTCCTCAAGTTGTTCGATCCAAACCGCAGACCGCGCCGAACGGCCCGCAGTAAGCAGCGCCCAGCGGACTAGTTCCGTTGATCGTCGGTCCCAAGTATGAACCAAATCGTAACGGTTTTTTCTCAGGCAACGGTGTAAGTATCGCAGGGCACCAATCCAGTTTCGTTTTCCGATTTCGTATTCGTACCATTCGCCGGTCGACGCCGAAGTCGGGCCGCACTGATCGCCGCGGGAAAAACAAAAGAAATCGACTTCCAACTGTTCGCGCAATTTTGGAGCGAGGATAACCGCTTGTTCGCCCGACCCGAATGGCAGGAGGTCGGAGATCACGTTGAGAATTCTCGCCGTCAATATTGCACTTTCTCCCGACGATTAGCTAACCGACAGGCTACCTGTTCGAAGCGCGAAATGGCGGTCGCCAAATCATGCTGAGCTTGTACGAGGATGCGCGCACGCTGAACGACTGCTTCCCGAATCGATTGCTGCTCAAGTATGTCGATCGTGCGCTTTGCCAATTGTCGCGGATCGCTTGGTGAATACTCGAACCCGTTGTCCCCATCGCGCAACCAGCGATCCGTAGATCGGTCGGTCGTCGCCCCGAGTATTGGCAATCCATGCCACATCGCCGCCAATGCCGGAAACGGCGGGGCCAAGCTCATTTCCGTTTGGACCAACAAGTCCGCAGCCCGAACCAGATCGCTCCAATCGTCGAACCATCCCACCATGACGATTTCATTTTCCAGATGCCGATAGCGGACGTGGTCCCAGATTTTGGAAGCTTCCGCGCCGTCCCCAATGATCCACAGCTTGCCACAGGGAAATGACTGCCGGACCCAACGCCATGCTTCGACCAACTCAATTGCCCCTTTCGCCGAGTCCCAACTTCCCGCGCAAACGATCAGCGGCTCGTTGGCTTGAATCGCCAGCACGCGTTGATTTTCGGCAAGTGCTTGACGAGCCTCGGCCCGGGTCGTCTCGACGAGAGTCGTACCATCGAAGCAGGGTTCAAATACTCCCACGCGCGCAACATCAACGCCAAACGAAAGCAACTGGTCGGTTTGCGCCGGGTGCGCGACGATCCAACGCACGACGGACTTTTCGATTGGCCAAGTGTAGTGCAGCCGGTTGATGCCTGCCGACCACCGAGCTAAATCACATGCCGATGGCTGCCAAAGCAATACCGGGATTTCGTGTCGGGCTGCGAACTGTATGAGCGGGCCGCTCAATTCATCGAGCGGGTGCGCCAACAAAAAGTCGATTTCTTGATGGTTCGAATCGAGCCATTGATTCAAGTGGCGGACCAATCGCGATTTGCCCAACCGACTGTTGGTGCAATAGGCCAAGCGTTGCACACCCAGATCGCCGATCCGCAATCGACCAGACCAGTATTTGTTATAGCTGCGAGTGAGTACTCGGACGACATGGCCTCGACTGACTAAGGCATGACAAAGCTGCTCCGCCGCCAGGGTGTCTGGGTCGACGACCGGCCAAAATCGGTCGGTCACCATGAGCAGGCGCAAAGGGTTCATAAAGAGCCAATGTCGGCAGGATCCAAAACGGCAACATACGGCAGGTTGCGATATTGATCACAATAATCCAGGCCATATCCTACGACAAAATGATCTGGGATTTCAAATACAACGAAGTCCGGCTGTAAAACGACTTCTTGCCGGCCCGTCTTTCGCAACAACACGGCCGAACGAATTGTCCGCGGATTCAATTGTCGCAACCGAATTAAGACTTCGTTCAAGGTGTGCCCAGTGTCAAAAATGTCATCGATCACTAGAACGTCACGTTCCGAAATGTCCAACATCAAATCGCTGTTGATTTGCAATTGTTGCCGTGCCGTGCCGTTGCGATAACTGCTCGTTTGCAGAACGCCGACGCGTAGTGGCATCTTCAATAGTCGAATCAAATCCGCCAGCAACACGATGCTGCCAGTCATCAACCCGACGATGGTCAGCGGCTGATCCTGATAGGCGGACTCAATGTCAAACGCCAGCTTTTGAACGCCGCGCTGAACTGATTCTTCATTGAGCAAGACCTTCACGGGCAGCTACCTAATCAGAAACCAGTAAACGAGCCATTCTAAAAGGACGGCAACAGGAAGGGTAGATACGCATTTTGCTTAACGTGCGCGGCGAAGGCAATCACCTCGCGTATGACCAATCAAAAGTCGCTCAATCGGAAAAATTTGCCTAACCGGCTGATCCGGCGTTTGCCGATAGCGACTATCAAGCGTCGTTCGGTTCGAGTTCGCGCCGTGCAACGCTAGTTCAATTTCGACAGCAAGGATGCCCAATATGGTTATGAACTCGAAAGCCCAATCGCCGCATAAAACGCTCGGTTTTCAGCCGCAGCCTTTAAAGCACTCGATGGACTTGGGAACGCTTGTCTCGGTCTTGGTTCAAGCGGAGCAAGAACAGCGAGCGTGGGTCGGCGATTTTGCTGACGAGCAAGTCCATATCTCGGCAGACTTGTATCAGATCATCCAAGCCGCGCGCTTATTTCGTCGCGCGGCCTAATTCGTGTCGACAAGTGGTCGCGCCTGTCGCGGCCGTTTCCATTTCAAATGTTTGTCGTTCTGGGGGGAGCGATGGCGTTAACGCGCCCGTCGCTGGACATCAACATGATCAAAAATTCTCAGTCCAAGGCTTATCTTGGCGGCCGTCGTCACGCGAAAGTGTTGACTCATGCATTGTGTGCGGCTTTGGCGATCTGCCTCTTCGCGGATTGTGACGCTGTCGCCCAACAAGTCCAGTGGATTTGGGCCGCCGAACACAAGCCGGACCAGATTCCCCAAACGAGCTGCTACTTTCGCAAATCCTTTCGCATGGTCAATCCCGAGCTGGGGCAATTGCAAATTTCTGCCAATGATGGTTGCGAAATCCACTTCAATGGAAAATTCATCGGGACCGCCGAGGGTAGTGAACGAACCACACGCTTTGACCTTTCCGACCAACTGATCGTCGGCATCAACGTCATCGCAATCAAAGTCGACAACACTCACGGCGCAACTGCCGGACTGGCCGCCGCACTCGTCGTCAAAGAAAAAGACGAAACCAAATGGCGTATGCTGCCGACCGGTGAGACTTGGCGAGCGAGCATTCAGCAAAACCCGCGTTGGATGACCGGTGACTTTAACGACGCGGAGTGGAACAATTGTCAAGTCGTTCGACGTGCGGCGCCTCCAGTAGCGCCAACCATCGCGTCCAAGGCACCGACAGCGACGCCCATGATTCAAGCGGATGCTCAACCCGCGCTGGAACTTGGACCAGTGCCAACCGAGCAATCTGAAGTCGCCGAAACGAAATTGGCGGAGCACAAGCCAGCGCAATCGTTTGCGAGCCAATCAGCGCTAGTTCAGCCATCGGCCGACGTGGTGCCGTCTGCAACAACCGGGCATCGGACCGAACATTCGAAACCGGAAACGGAAAAATCATCGTACACGATTAGTTCCGAGTTTGCCGTGAACACGATTGTCGATACTTCGATCGGCTCGTTGATCGCGATGGAATTCGACGAATGGGGTCGGCTGATTTGTTCGCGAGAAGGTGGTGGATTGTTGCGAGTCGATTTTAGGTTGCCTGCTGAAAACCCAGATCGGATCAAGACGATCTCCGACAAAGTGAACAGTTGTCAAGGCATTCTCGCGCTCAACGGAAGCATATACGTTACCGGCCAAGGGCCCGACGGATTGGCCTTGTACCGGTTGAGTGACGGGGACAACGACGGCAGCTTGGAACAGATCCAATCGCTTCTCAAATTCAAAGGAAGCTTGGGCGAACATGGGCCGCACGGCATCACGTTGGGCCCAGACGGATTCATCTACGTCATCATGGGCAACGCCAGCGGAGTCGCCGGAGAAGTCGCCGAGTCCAGCCCGTACGCGACCACTTACGAAGCCGAAATTGTGCCGCGCGCCGAAGATCCAGGTGGCCACGCAGTCGGCGTCAAAGCTCCCGGCGGCACGATCGCCCGATTGCGGCTCGACGGCTCGGGTCTAGAAATCTTTGCCGGTGGCATTCGCAACGCCTACGATTTGGCGTTCGACAGCAACGGCGAATTATTCCTACATGACAGCGACATGGAAACGGACATTGGTACGGCTTGGTATCGTCCAACGTCTCTATTCCAAGTCCATCCGGGTGCCGAAATCGGTTGGCGCAGTGGCTCGGCAAGTTTCAGCACCGACCAACCCGACTGCATCGCGCCGATTGCGGATACCGGTCGCGGCTCGCCGACTGGGATTGTGGCTTACAACCACTTGGCCTTTCCACGTCGTTACCACAACAGTTTGTTTTTGGGTGATTGGTCCGAGGGGCGAATTTTGAATGTGTCGCTGAGCGAAAACGGCGGCACCTACGCAACGAAAACGGAAGTCTTTTTGCAAAGTCAGCCGCTCAACGTAACGGACTTGGCGGTTGGTCCCGATGGTGCGTTGTACTTTTGCACTGGCGGCCGTGGCACCAGTGGTGGCGTGTTTCGAATTACTTGGCGGGGCGACATTCCCGACGAAATAATGAATCCCGAATCGCGCAAGATGCAGTTGCTAACGTTTCCGCAACCTCAAAGCGCTTGGGCTCGACAAGCGTTGGCAAAAACGAAATTGCAAATGGGCGAAGAATGGAAGACGACGCTGGAAGCAGCCGTTGTCGATCCTAATTCAGATGCGAAACACCGGGTTCGGGCGCTGGAGCTGTTGACCCTATACGGCCCAAGCCCCAGCAAGTCATTGATTCGAGTGGCCTTGGAAGACCCAAGTCCCATCGTTCGCGCTCGCGCCGCATTGATCATGGGGAGTCGTACGCGCGAAGCTGGCGAAACCGATTTGATCGCACTGTTGGAAGATGCGAGTCCCCTTGTTCGCCGCGTCGCGTTAGATTCGTTGGCCCGTATTGGAGCACAGCCCGGGCTTCAACAATTCAGTGCCTCGCTGAAGTCGACCGATCGAGCCGAAGCGTTCGCCGCGCGCCGCTTGCTAGAAAAACTCCCTGTCGAATCGTGGCGCGACGCGGCACTTGGCTCTGAGGAGATTCGGGTCGTTATTCAGTCGTCGTTGGCACTGATGATTTCGCAGCCCAACACGGATAATGCATACAAAGTCTTGGCTCGCACGGCGGAATTGCTCAGCGGATTCATCTCCGACGATGACTTTGCGGATTTGTTGCGCGTCGTGCAGCTTGCGCTCACACAAGGCCAAATCGATCCAGAACAAATTCCCGCCTTCGTGCTACAAATGTCGAGCGAATTTCCGACCAAAAATCCTCGTATCAACGCCGAATTGGCAAAAATACTCGCTTACCTTAATGCGGACGACATCGAGCATCGTTTCGCGGCGTACTTGTCCGATTCGGCCGATTCGGCACAGAACAAATTGCACGTTGCAATGATCCTCCAAACGATGGGCGATCGGTTGGATACGGTCGATCGTCGCGCGGTTCTGCTGTGCATCGAACAGGCTCTCGCGGTGCAAGGCGCTGGCGGCGGATATTACGCTTATTTGTCGAACGCCGCCGAAAATTTGGCTCGCCTTATCACCAAAGACGATCTTGAAATTGTAATGAAAAATGGAGAGCAGTGGCCGCATGCAATGGTCGCTGCGTTCTACTTGCTGCCGGAAAAACTGCCTCCGGAAATAGTCGAGCGACTGATTCAAATTGATTCTGCGCCTGCGACTCGGACCGACGCGGCGACTCGAAAAATGCACGCGGGAATTTTGGCTTTGTTGGCAGGCGCCGACGGCGATGCCGCAGTGAGCTACTTGCGCAAAGCTTGGCAAACAGACGAAACCCATCGCAGCGACATCGCGTTGGCATTGGCGCAACGACCCGAAGGCGACAACTGGGCTTATTTGGTATCGAGCTTTCCAAGTTTGGACAAAGATACAGCCGGCGACGTGATTGTGAAATTAATTAGCGTCAATCGCCGACCGCGCGACGGAAAACATTATCGTGAACTTATCCAACTGGGGCTGCGTCTCAAAGATTCCGGTGCCGCGTCGATCGCGCTTCTTGAACATTGGACGCAACAAAAACTGACCAATGACCAATCCGATTGGCAGTCCGCGATCCAAGTATGGCAAAAATGGTATGAGCGAGAATTCCCTGGCGAAACACCAATCTCCAAGCCCGACGAACCAAGCGTCAGTGGGAAATGGACTTCCGCCGAATTGATCTCCGCACTTTCCGCCGTGGACAGCCCCGCCGACACCAGTCGCGGACAACGCCTATTCTCCACGGCGCAATGCGCCAAATGCCACCGATACGGAACGATTGGCGAGAGCATGGGCCCGGAGCTGACCAGCTTGGCTAGACGGTTTACACGAGCTGACATGATCGATGCGACGATCAATCCGTCCAAGATTGTTTCGGATCAATATCGAGGCAAAAAAATCTTATTGACCAACGGACAAACCGTGAACGGTTTGGTGACGGTCGGGCCAGGCGATTCGTGGATTGTTCTCAAGTCGGATGGCGAGCGAGTAAAAATTCCTGCTGACGAAGTCGACGACATCAGCGAATTGCGTATTTCGACGATGCCCGAAGGTTTGCTCGACAAGCTGACCGCGCGGGATGTCGCCGATTTGGTTCACTTCCTCGAATCGCAGTCGTACGGCCCCGTCACCCAAACGGCCTCGGCCGAAGCCGGCGAAGCACGATAGTCATCACATGGCGTTGTACCGTGCCATCAAGAGAGTTTGCCGTGAGCGTTGGTCAATCGCTGGACGATTCGCGAACTACCGTCGAGCAACTCCGTTTGCTCGTGCGAGGATTCGTCGACGAGAGAGATTGGCGGCAATTTCATTCCCCCAAGAATCTCAGCATGGCCATGGCCATCGAAGCCGCTGAGTTAATGGAGCATTTTCAGTGGCTCACCACAGAGGCTTCGCGCGAGGTTGCATCAGACGGCAAACAATTGAGTGAAGTCGCAGAAGAATTGTCGGACGTGATCTGTTATGCGCTGGCGATGGCCAATGAAATGGGAATCGACATTAGCCAGTCTCTCTCGGCCAAGATGATCAAGAACGCCCAAAAATATCCCGCCGCCGAATTTCGTGGCCGCTTTGGCCATAACGATCCGCCTAAAACGGCGTAGCGGTTTATTAGTAATGAAAATTTTGAATTGGCGTCTGCACGAATCGTCGGACGTAGCCAACGCTATCAACGCGTAAATCTGAAATTGACAACAGACTGGCCCCCAACGAGCTTGTCTCGTTGGAGGTAAAGATTCGCAAGCTAACAAACGACCGCCACGTAATTGTAGGCCCCAACGAGCTGGTCTCGTTGGTGAATAAGATTTGTGGCTGGACCGATCACCGGAAGCAACTAGCCAAGTGAATCTGATTCACCACACGACTCAAGGTCGCGGGGGTCTGAGAACACGGTGTGAAATAGCTTAATTAGCTTGGTCATCTTTCGTTCCAACGGAGCAAGCCCGTTGGGGACGCATCGACGGTACATCAACCCTGTACCGAAATTACTTGCCTCGAACGCTTACAAGTTTCCTCGGCGATCCTGTTCTAGCTCAAGCGATTCGAACAAGGCTTTGAAATTTCCTTTGCCGAACGATTCGCTGCCGCGCCGGCAAATAATCTCGAAGAACAGCGTCGGACGATCTTGAAGTGGCTTGGTAAAGATTTGTAGCAGATAGCCCTTGTCGTCACGGTCGACCAAAATTCGCAAGTCCTGAACATTTTTCTTGTTCTCGCGAATCTCGCCGACTCGATCCCAAACGATGTCGTAGTATTCGTCTGGAATACGCAAAAAATCGACTCCGCGCCGCGATAATTGTTCAACCGTGTTGATTTCATCGGACGTGAGCAATGCCATGTGCTGAATGCCAGGCGTATTGTCGTGCCAATCAAGGTACTCTTGAATCTGGCTTTTGCGTTTACCTTCCGCCGGTTCATTGATCGGGATTTTGATCAACTCGCGCCCGGAGTCCATGACTTTGGACATCAAAGCGGAGTATTCGGTAGAAATGTCTTTGTCGTCAAACGTTTTGAACAGGCGAAAGCCGAGCACCTCTTCGTACCACTTGACCCAGTCGTTCATCTTGCCAAGTTCGACGTTCGCAACGCAATGGTCGACGTAAATCAAGCCGCTGGGATTATTTCGGTTGTATTCGTTCAGCGGCAAGTTCGTCATCGTGGCGAATTTTGGCATGAACTGCCCGCGTTCCTTCACGCGTTGCAAATCGTACTGTCCGCTGCGCGAAATAAATGAGTGAATCACGCGGCCCATCGCACGAACGGCGGCGGTCACCACCGTTCCGCTGGCGTCGCTGGATTCGATCGGATCATGCGCCGACTGCGCACCGTTTTTCAAAGCTTGTTCATAAGCCGCCGCCGCATCGTCCACCGTGAAGGCAATTTCTTTGACGCCGTCACCGTAAAGCTGCACTTCTTTTTGCGCCGGATGGTCAGCGTTTAAACCCGTCGTTAGCAAGAATCGAATGTTGCCCTGGGTCAACAAATACGATGCTTCGGTCCGGCTGCCGGTCGTCAAATCGCTGTACTGTTCGATCTCAAAGCCAAAACACTGCGCGTAAAAGTAAGCCGCTTGTTTCGCATTTCCCACGTAGAAGCGAACGTAGTCGACATCGATCAGCCGCAACGGGTCCGCGACCGTTGCCGGCAAAGTTTTCGTTTGAGCGCTGCTCGTCGTACTCATCTTGGATCTCCTCGTTTCAAACGCACTATCGGATGCATCGTTGTCATCACGATTTGATCAAAAAATGTTCAAGTGATCCTTGGCCTCTTCGCTCATCCGGTCGGGCGTCCATGGGGGTTCCATGACGACTTTCACATCGACCTCGGCAACCCCTTCAAGTTCGCTGGCGAATTGCTTGGTCTGCGAAACCAACTGCGGTCCGGCGGGGCACATCGGACTTGTCATCGTCATCTCAATGTGAATGTTGGACTTGTTCGCGTCAGTCGGATTCGGGTTGATGTCAACGACGTAGATCAACCCTAAATCGACGATGTTCACAAACAACTCAGGATCGATCACTTTTTTAAGTTGTTCGCGAACGAGGTCTTCGGTAAGTGTCATGGTCATCTCAATTTCGAATGAAGGCCGAGATTTCTGGTTAAGCGGTCACCATTTTACCGCTGCTTAATTCTAACATAAAGCTTGCTGCCGTCCGATTTCACGTCGTGGCAAACGGTATCCTCAGTTGCTGGCATCGTAAGGGCCTCTCCCGTCCGCACATCAAAGCACGCACCGTGCCGTGGACAAGCGACTTGGCCTTCGCGAAATACTCCATCGCTAAGCGTTCCGCCGTCATGCGTGCAAACATCGTCCAAGCAATAAAAATTGCCGTCGTGCCGCACCAAAATCACGACTCGGTCCGCCAATTCAACGGCTCGCATTTTTCCTTCGCCAATCGAGTCAGCCGCACACGCATATTCAAAAGTTTCAGAATCGATTGGCATAATTGCTTTCGCCCAAAGAATTTCAATTGAATTTGATTCTCAGCCACCCATTGTCCGCCAGAAGCCTTTGTTTGGCAACGCGAGTCGAACCATGAGTGGTACCGGCGTTCATCCCGGTTGGCCTGCGGACTGCAGTTTACCCTACAATAAACTTTCGTTTGGCGGGCAAACTTTCGTTTGGCGGGCAAACACGGGCGAGGCAATCACGATGACCAATCCGTCGTCGCGTCAACAGTTCGAAATGAGTCTGCGTTCGCGCGGCGTCACGTTAATCGAGCTGCTCGTTGTGATCAGCATCATAGGCGTCCTGATGGCGATTCTGCTTCCCGCAGTTCAGTCCGTTCGTGAATCCGCTCGTTCCGTCGACTGCAAGAACCGCCTGAAGCAATTGGGCTTGGCGATTCAAAACGTGGCGAGTGAAGGTGACGGTGATGGTGATGCGGGCCGTTTTGAGCACATGGGACACGTGACAGAAGGCCAGGACTTCATTGTCAATAGTTATTTATGGAAATGCCCTTCAGACGGAGCGGTGCAGAATCGCAACGCATTGGGGATTTCATTCCTTAAAGTCCTCAGCGGCACTGCCAAGAACGAAGAAGAAATGAGTACTCAAGAAAATGGTTTTTATGGAATCGAAGACCTGCGAATGGTTTACGACGGGACGTCTCATACGGTCGCGATTGCCGACGGAATTGACGACCGATCCGTATGGGATTCGGTTACCAACGATGTCGTCGATCATTTTTTAGGCGGAAACGAACTTTCTAACGAATACGGCTCGACCGGCGTCCCCGTAAACTCTCTCAAGCGGGCCGACATCGATTTCGGGGGCAAGGAGATTTGCTTTGGCAGCAATCATAGCGGCGGAATCAACGCGGTCTTTCTCGATGGCCACGTACGCTTTATCAGCCAATCCATTTCGCCCGCAGCCTGGAAATCCCTCGGCACCACCGCCGGCGCGGATTATACGAGCGATTATTGACAGAACTTGACGAAACGGAGCAGGGCCAGCATGGGCCATTCAAACGAAGGCTGGATTCAGGGAATACCTATCGAACAGCCAATATTCGATACGTCGCGTACACCATTAATGGCGTTTGCCTTGATCCTCAAGGCTTGGGATACGAAACGAGCGCAAGTTGAATTCTGCCGGATCGGACTTGATTCCACTCGGGAAAATGTTTTCTGGGTCTCCGTCTTTACCCAAGGTACGAATCAACAAATCCATTGCGTGCGCGGGATCATCGTTCATTTGTTCGCGAATCGCGTTTCGCGTGGTCGTGAACCGGACGTAAGTCCATGTGCCGATTGTCACGAGGACCGAAACTAGCACCAGCGGAATGAGGAGCCGTAGGGCTGCAAGAACTGCTACATCGCGGTTTTGAGTACGGCAGAGTTGGTCCAGGTCTGGATCAAGCTCAGATAGGCTGGATTCCGCCCGATCGCCCGACTCGACATCTGAATTCGGAGACGACAAGGAATTTGTTTCTGACATATAAGTGGCCCTTCCAAATAAATCTCGTCCATGACGAATGAGACCCGTGAAAGAGAGTGCTTCCCCAAAAGTTTCAGTATATCAGCAAGCTGTGACTTTCTTGAGTTCCAGGAAAGTTATCGAGACGATCAGGTTTTCGAAAAGCCAATCGTTTTCGCGGCCAACTTGTCGTTGACGATGATCGGAAATCAGGAAGATTTACGGACCGACTTCGCGGACGCGCTGGGCGATGGTGGTTCCCAAGGCTTCGCGGACCGTTGGGATCGTTATCCGATCAAAGACTTTTTGGAAAAAGCCGGCGACGATCATCTGAATGGCTTCTTTTCGAGTCAAGCCGCGCGAACGAGCGTAGAAGATGAGTTCTTCATCGACTCGGCCACTGGTGCTGCCGTGCGTGCAGCGGACGTCGTCGGCCTCGATCTCTAATCCTGGAATCGAATCGGCACGGGCGCTCGTCGAGAGCATCAAGTTATCGTTGCGCTGATAGCCGTCGGTCTTTTGCGCTTTCGGATCGACTTTGATCATGCCACGCCACACGGTTCGCGAACGATCCTGCAATGCGGCTTTATACAAAAAATCGCTCGTGCAATTTGGGGCTTTGTGATGCTGCAACGTGTGATACGACAAATGCTGCTGGCCTTCAGTGAACATCACACCGTTGACTTGTGATGTAGCTCCTGCGCCGACGAGGGCCACGTGCTGATTAACTTTGGCGAGCCGTGAACCGAGCGCCCCAATCGTCCATTGAATCGAAGCATCCCGATCGACGAGTGCCTTTTGATGTGAAAAATGCCAAATGCCTTGCCCCCAATCCTGAAGGCTCACGTAGCGCAAATGTGCTCCCGGCCCGACAAGCAACTCGACCGCACCGCAGTGCAAGCCAGTTGCAGATGGTTCCGGGCTGCGCAGTTCGGTTAGCAAAGTCGCTTCGGCACCGCCCTCCAAAATCACGAGCGTGCGACCCAAGTCCGCAGCATGATTGGCCAAGACAGACATCGTGTGAAGCGGTTGATCGATCACAACGCCGCGGGGCACATACAGTACCGTGCCTCCCGACCAAAACGCTGCGTGCAACGCCGCGAACCGATCGTAGTTCGAATCAAACGCACGATTCAAATGCGGCCGCAACTTGTCAGCATGATCCGCCAAAATACGTTCGAGGCTCCCGAACAATACTCCTTTGCTGCGCAGGTCGTCGCGCAGTTCATCTTGTTCGACTTGGCCGTTGTAGGTAATCGACTGCCCAGCGAGTTCGACCCCTTGGGACAGCGACGGCGTAACAGGTTCGCGAGCCGCCAATACGCCGCCGACAAACTTGTCCAAATGGAACAAGCGAACGTCGGTTCGCGACCATTCTTCGCCACGTTGATTGGGCCAACTCAGCCGCTGAAATGTTTCCCAAGCCGCACGGCGCTGCTCGGAAAGCCATGCGGGCTCGTGGCGCAAAGCGAGAAATGTTTCAAAACCTTCTGTCGTGAACGGAAACGTCAGCTCAGTAGCGGTGCTCATGTTCGAATCAAATTCTCGCAAAATTCTTGAACGACATTATCGGGGCTTCGTGTGCCGACCCATTCGCGGGCTTCTTTGTTTAACCGCGTTTCGCGCTGGTTCGTCGTAATCACTCGACAAATCCCGCGCCTGAAACAGGCGGTTAAACGAATGCAAACGAAATGTTAACCGACTGAACCTTCCATTTGCAGTTGAATCAAGCGGTTAAGTTCGACGGCGTATTCCATCGGCAGCTCTTTGACGAGTGGCTCAATGAAGCCGTTGACAATCATCGTCGCGGATTCCGCTTGCGTTAGTCCACGGCTCATTAAGTAGAACAATTGTTCTTCGCCGATGCGGGAAACGCTGGCCTCGTGGCCGACCGAAACATCTTGTTCCAAGATTTCAATGTAAGGATATGTATCGCTGCGACTTTGCGGATCGAGAATGAGCGCGTCGCATACGACGTTGCATTTGGAATTCTTGGCTCCTTTTTCCACGCGAGCCAAGCCACGATAGCTGCTCCGTCCTCCGTCTTTAGAAATCGACTTGGAGATGATTTGCCCGGTGGTGTTGGGCGCGACGTGTACCAGTTTGGCACCAGCGTCTTGATGCTGGCCTTTGCCAGAAAACGCGATCGACAGAATCTCGCCGCGCGCTCCCGGCTCCATCATGTAAACGGCCGGATACTTCATTGTCAATCGGCTTCCCAAGTTTCCGTCGACCCATTCCATGACCGCGTCTTGGTAAGCAAAGGCACGCTTGGTGACCAAGTTATAAATGTTGTTCGCCCAATTTTGGATCGTGGTGTAGCGTGCGCGAGCGCCGCGTTTAACAATCACTTCGACGACCGCCGAATGCAAACTTTCGCTGCTGTACATCGGCGCGGTGCAACCTTCGACGTAGTGAACTTGGGCGCCTTCATCGACGATGATCAGCGTCCGCTCGAACTGGCCCATGTTTTCAGCATTGATTCGGAAATAGGCTTGCAGCGGGAATTCGATCTTAACTCCGGGAGGAACATAAATAAATGAACCGCCGGACCAGACCGCCGAGTTGAGTGCAGCGAATTTATTGTCGGCCGAAGGAATGATCGTGCCGAAATACTGGCGTAGTAAATCGGAGTGCTCGCGGACGGCCGTGTCGGTGTCGGTAAAGATAACACCCTTTTTGGCCAGGTCTTCCTTGAGCGAACCGTAGACAACTTCGCTTTCGAATTGAGCTTTGACCCCGGAAAGATATTTTCGCTCGGCTTGTGGGATTCCCAGCTTCTCAAAGGTGTCTTTGATTTCTTGGGGGACATCGTCCCAAGTCTTGCCTTGATGATCGGTCGGCTTGAGGTAGTAAAAAATATCTTGGAAGTTCAGATTGATTGCGCCGCCCCATTTGGGCATCGGCTTGGCGAAAAAAATCTCAAGTGCATTGAGGCGAAACTCGCGCATCCAATCCGGCTCGTTTTTCATATCCGAAATTTGGTTCACGATTTCGGCATCGATGCCTTTGCGAGCTTTGAAGACGGCTTTGGACTCAGTGCGGAAGTCGTATTTGTTAATGACGCCAATCGAATCGGCTTCGCTAAGGTCGGTGGACATGATTTGCCAGCTTTCAGTGGGTGCGGAAAATGTTTTGGGAATTGTTTCGCGATCATCGCGACATGGTTATTGACCGACAAGTTCGCCTTCCGTCGGAGCGACGTTTTGATCGTTAATTTCGGCCAGATCGGGGTAGGTCTTGCGAATCCGGTCATAGCCGACTTGATGCAGTTCCTGCGCCAATTCAACCCCACCGGTTTCGACGATTCGGCCACCCAAAATCACGTGGGTGAATTCGGGTGGGTTGTGAACGAGCAATTTGTCGTGATGCGTGATAATCAGCAGGCCCATTTTTTCTCGACCGATTTCCGCGATGCTCTGACTGGCCAAACGAACCGCGTCGGCATCCAAGCCGCTGTCGGTCTCATCCAGGATCGCGAACTTTGGTTGAAGCATCGCCAATTGCAGAATTTCGGCTCGCTTCATTTCGCCGCCAGAGAAGCCATCGTTGACGTAGCGCCGCGCAAAATCGACGTCCATCTTCAATTGGTTCATCTTGTCTTTGAGTTCGCGGCGAAACTCGCGCATCGGAATGAGCTCTTCGCCCTCTTTTCGTTTCGGATTCCGAACGTTAGTCGTGGCGTGGCGCAAGAAATCTGCAAGCTTGACTCCCGGCACGGCGATGGGCCGCTGAAAAGCCATGAACAAGCCAGCGCGGGCTCGTTCATCGGGCTGCTTTTCAAGCAGGCTTTCACCATTCAACAGAATATCGCCGCTGGTCACGTCGTAATTCGGGTGGCCCATGATGACGAGGCCGAGCGTGCTTTTGCCGCTTCCGTTGGGGCCCATCAAGGCATGCGTCTCGCCGCGTCGCATCGTCAAATTGATGCCGCGCAATATGGTTTTGCCTTCGATGGCAACGTGTAAATTTCTAATCTCAAGTGTATCGGTCATGCAAATCATCGTTTCTCAAAATCTGTTGAAAAAAGTGGATTCGAAAAAGCTAAACGCCGCCAGGGATTGGTTCATATTGCGTCCGCCGCGGCGGATTCGAAGCAAAATGTGCTTGGTCCTCGCTCCCGACAGCTTGAAAAGTACAACAACCATGATCTTGGCAGCGTTCCAACTTGATCGGCTGACCAATCAGTTTGGAGAATAACTCGGTTTCCAATTCACAAATCGTTCGATCGTGCTGCGCCAAATCCGGATAGGGACAGCCGTGAATGTTGAGAACGGACAAGCCGTTTTGCCGCTCAACGCGCACAGGAATATGCTTCTGTGCGAACATCTCCGCTAGCGATTCCAATCGTTCGTCAAGTGTTGTGCCAGTGATTTGATCGCCGTACTGTTGTGCCATCCTACGCATCACGCCGTTCAATACCGTGGCGCGAACACTTGGGTCGGGAATCTGGCAGATTTCTTGCCAAAGCACTCCAGCCAAGTCACTCAAGTTATTTCCCGTGTGTCGCCGACCAGTTTTCGAAAGTTCATAGCTGTACGAAGGTCGACCGCGAACATTGTGCCCGCCATCCGTCGCAACTTGGCGATGTCGAAGAATCAAGCCCGCTGCCACCAGCCGATCCAACTTCTGGCGCACGGCAGTAGCCGTCACGCCAAGTAGCTCGATCATTTCGTTGATCGTGAGTGCTTCGCGTTCGCGGAGCAAATCGAGGATCGAGGAGTCCGATTGACTCATAGCCAAATTCCGTGGTGAAACGCTTAGTAATCGATCGTCGACTGAATGATAGCAAATTTCGGCATTTAACACAACGACATATGCGAAAAACTGGCTAGAACGCACAAAGCAGCCGAGAGGACAGTGGATAAGGGGTACTTTGCAGGAAAAGCCGTAGATGATTCCGTTAGGCGCAGGCGGCATTCCGATTCAACATATCAAACAATTCTTGATTTTTGGAATGACAATTGCCAGCACTTTTCAGTTAATCTATGTCGTCCATATTCGTCCCGCGACCCTCGGGAGTGAACCGCAGTTCAAACAGATGATTCCGACTACTTCGAAGTGAATATTTTTAGTTCAGCGAAACCAAGAGACTTGTCATGGCCAAAAATCAATTGTTCCAAAAGAAGTCGTTAACGTCCATGGTCGCGGAAATGGAAAGCGGCAACCGGCTGCGCCGGGTTTTGGGTCCGATCTCGTTAACGGCACTTGGTGTCGGCGCAATTATTGGCACCGGAATCTTTGTGCTCGTTGGTAAAGTGGCCGCCAATCAAGCGGGTCCCGCAATCATGCTTTCGTTTGTCGTCGCGGGGTTGGCGTGTGTGTTTGCCGCGTTCTGTTACGCCGAGTTCGCATCGATGGCTCCCGTTGCTGGCTCGGCTTACAACTATGCCTATGCGACGCTGGGCGAATTGATGGCTTGGATAATTGGCTGGGATTTAATTTTGGAGTATGCGGTCGCGTCGTCTACCGTGGCTCACGGATGGTCCAAGTATTTTCAAAAGCTGCTTGAGCAGTTCCACGTTGATTTGTTTGCCCAAGGGGGCTTGTTGCATCGTTTTTCTGATGCTCCCTTTGACTACAACGGTGCCAAAGCTGCTGCTGACATGTCGCTTGCTTCCGGCGAAAAAATGCTGATCGGCGCGGGCTCGTTTTTTTCGACCGGATTTTATTTCGACTTGCCGGCGATTTTGATTACTGCGATCGTGACGTTCGTGCTCGTTAAAGGCGTTCGAGAAAGCGCCATTACCAATGCCGTGATGGTTGCGATCAAAGTTGCCGTGGTGTTATTCGTCATATTCGCGGGTCTTAGGTATATCAACCCAGCCAACTGGACCGATAATTTTGCGCCGTACGGATATGGAGGAATGAAGTTTTTTGGACAACCTTTATTTGGCGGAACGGAACAGGGAATGATGGCAGGCGCTGCGGGCATCATCTTCGCCTATTTGGGATTTGACGCAGTCTCAACCCAAGCCGAAGAGGCCAAGAATCCCAAACGCGATTTGCCCATAGGAATTATTGGATCACTAGTCATCTGTACTGTCCTTTACATCGCCGTCTCGGCAGTGCTGACCGGCATGGTGCCTTACAAGCAGATCGATGTAAACGCTCCAGTCGCAAGTGCATTTCAGCATGTCGGATTTGCATCGGCCCAGTTCATCGTAACGATTGGTGCCATGGCCGGTATTACCTCGGTCTTGTTGGTCATGATGATGGGACAGCCGCGAATCTTTCTGGCCATGGCCCGTGATGGTTTGTTACCGGAAGGATTCTTCGGAGCGGTTCACTCGACCTGGAAAACGCCGTGGAAATCGACTCTTCTAACGGGCTTTATCGTTGCATTAGGCGCGAGTCTTCTGCCGCTAAATATTTTGGCTGACCTAACTAACATCGGCACTCTGTTCGCGTTTGTCTTGGTCTGTCTCTCGGTTCTAATCTTGCGCGTCGTTGATCCTGATCGTGAGCGCCCATTCCGCTGCCCGTTTTCTCCTGTATTCCCGTTGGCGGGTATTTTGTTGTGCGTTGCATTAATGCTTTCGCTACCTAGTGAAAATTGGATGCGCCTCGTAATTTGGCTCGCCGTGGGGCTTGTGATTTACTTTTGCTACGGATATTGGCATAGCAAACTCCGCGGTCAAGCTTAGGTATTGTGTACTCTGTTTGTCGGACGATCCGGCGCGGGGGTCCCTCGCCGAACGGCGCGAGATGGTCCGACTAAACAATGGCCGAGCGTCGAAAAAGCCCTTCGAATCGCGGCAAAGTTAAATGGACAAAAATGTTCCTGCCGGGCCAAGATCGACTCCTTCGGTACGAATAGTGGGAAGAGTTGGTTTATTGGAGGATTTGCCATGGCTTACCACGTACCGTTTGCTTATCGTCGTCGCGGGTGCCCGGTTTACATTGGATTCGACGAGCCGTTAGTCGTCGTCCGGCCCAGACGGGCATTTAACGGTTGGGGCTTGGCCAGTTTCCTGACGCTGCTACTGAGCGTCGGCGTCTTGGCACCCTTTGCGTTCCTCATGGGCTTGTTTGGGATGCGCCGCTCGCCGCGATCTCTGGCGACTTTTAGCACCGTCGTCTCAGGCGCGCTCACCGGCCTAATGGCATTGGGTTTTGTGGCAGCGACCAAGCACCAACATGAACGACAATCGCATCACGAACACGTTCGCTGGATGCAGCGACAAGAAAGCAACATCAAGGCCACCAATGGCTTAATAGCCAAAGCCGAAGATGAGATTCTCGATTATCAGATCGACAATAACGGACAGTTACCGGCTGAATACGACGGCATGTTGCTAACCGTCCCTCACAGCGACGCTTGGAAAAATCCGCTTCGCTACGAAGTCGGCAGCGGCAATTACTTTATTCGTAGCGCTGGCCCGGATGAACATTACGATACGAACGATGATATCCGGCATCGCATCGGCTCGACGCCAACGAGCAACAATGCGGATTTTGACTAAGCACCGCCGGAAAAATAACCGTCATTCAATTCCCTAGTATCTCCGTAGTTGGCGGATCTCCACCGCACTTCGTGGCGAGAGGGCAGGGTGAGTGGTAAAGCAGCGAGTCTTTCGCTTTGGATTGCGCTAATTAGAATAGCTTCGGGACGGCAAACACCTCAAGTTTGCCACGGCCTTCGATTAACGATCTTCCCGGAGCGAGGCATCATGTCTGTTCGCCAAAAGCGGTTTTACGTTCAAGCCGCCGTCGCTTGTTGTTTGGTACTTCTCAGTTGCAACGCCAACTTTGCAATCGCAGCCCGCGGCGATGATCCGGACGAATTGTTATTCAAGTCATTGCAATATCGCCAAATCGGACCCTTTCGCGGCGGACGATCGGCGGCAGTCGCTGGCTCGCGAGTTTCGCCGCACACATTTTATATGGGCGCGTGCGGCGGCGGCGTGTGGCGCACGGAAGACGCCGGGGCAACGTGGAAAAATATCAGCGACGGGTTTTTCGGCGGTTCGATTGGCTCGATCGCAGTCGCTGATTCCGATCCGAACGTAATCTATGTCGGCGGCGGCGAAGTCACCGTGCGCGGCAATGTCTCGCACGGTGACGGAGTTTGGAAATCGACCGATGGTGGCCAGACTTGGGCGCAAAGCGGCTTAAGCGATGCAAGGCACATTCCGCGGATTCGCATTCATCCAAATAATCCTGATCTAGTTTATGCGGCGGTCCTGGGCCATTTGTTTGGCCCGAACCAAGAGCGTGGCGTCTATCGAAGCAGTGACGGTGGCAAGACTTGGGAGCGAATTCTGTTCGCTTCCGAAGAAGCCGGCGCAGCGGACTTGATTCTCGATCCGAATAACCCGCGCGTGATCTACGCATCAACTTGGAAAGTCAAACGAACGCCATACAGTTTGGAAAGCGGCGGCGAGGGATCAGGCTTGTGGAAAAGCACCGACGGCGGCGACACTTGGACCAATATCACGCGGAACACCGGGCTGCCTGCCGGAACGGTCGGCATCATCGGCGTGACTGTTTCGCCGCTCGATTCGAATCGACTGTGGGCGCTTGTCGAAGCGGCCGATGGCGGCTTGTTTCGCAGCGATGACGGCGGCAAGACATGGGCCAACATCAACGCTGATCGCAACTTGAGGCAGCGGGCTTGGTATTACACCCGCATTTACGCCGGGCCGCAGAATCGCGACGAAGTTTACGTCGTGAACGTGGGCTTCTGGCGATCGCGCGACGGCGGCAAGTCCTTTTCGAATATCGATACGCCGCATGGTGATCATCATGACCTGTGGATCGATCCGAAAAACGTCGAGCGTATGGTAATTGCCGACGACGGCGGCGCCCAAGTTTCTTTCAACGGTGGTGCGACTTGGTCGACTTATGAAAATCAACCAACCGCGCAATTCTATCGTGTCACAACCGACAATCATTTTCCGTACCGGATTTACGGCGCGCAGCAAGACAATTCGACGATTCGTGTTTGGCACCGTACTTTTTCAGGATCAATCGGCGACCGCTATTGGGAACCCACTGCGGGGGGCGAAAGCGGCTTCATCGCGCCCGACCCGGACGATCCTGAAATCGTGTATGGTGGCAGCTACGGTGGTGACTTGACGCGTTACGATCATCGGACTCGCCAATTGCGCAGCATCGACGTCTGGCCCGACAATGCAGTTGGACGGGGCGCGGAAGAATTGAAATACCGCTTCCAATGGAACTTTCCAATTCTGTTTTCTCCCCATCAGCCGAAGACGCTCTACGCGGCAGCCAACGTCTTGTTCAAGTCGACCGACGAAGGCCAAAGCTGGAATCGCATCAGTCCCGATTTGACGCGAAATGAAAAAAGCAAACTCGGCCCCTCCGGCGGCCCGATCACCAAAGACAATACGACCGTCGAGTATTACTGCACGATTTTCGCGGTGGCTGAATCGACGCATGAAGCGGGTGTGATTTGGACTGGCAGCGACGATGGCATGGTGCACATCACGCGCGACGGGGGCAAAAAATGGGACAATGTCACGCCGAAGGACTTGCCCGAATGGGCTCAAATCAACAGCATTGAGATCGACCCATTCGAAAAAGGTGGTGCCTACATCGCCGCCACTCGTTACAAACTGGATGACTTTCGGCCGTATCTTTACCACACGACGGATTTTGGCCAGACTTGGTCGCTCATCACGACTGGAATCGCCGCAAATCACTTTACAAGAGTCGTCCGCGCCGACCGAACGCGCGCGGGCTTGCTCTACGCTGGAACCGAACGGGGAATGTACTTGTCGTGGGACAACGGCAAAAACTGGAAGCCATTCCAGCTCAATCTTCCAATCGTCCCAGTCACCGATCTGGCGATCAAGAATGATGATTTGATCGTCGCCACCCAAGGCCGTTCGTTTTGGATTTTTGACGATTTGACGCGACTGCATTCATGGCAGCCCGAGTTGGCCAAAAAGGACGTGCATCTGTTTGCATCGCGACCAGTGTATCGATTGTCCGGCGGCTCGTCTGGTTCAAGCTTAACGGCTGGCCAAAATCTCGCCGAAGGAATCGAGTTCCGATTTTGGCTGCGCGATAAACCCGCCGACGATGTGAAATTATTTTTCGAAGTACTCGGTCGCGACGGCAAAGCCATCCGCACATTCGTCCCAAAGCCGGAAAAAGAGAAACAGCAACTAGAATTGAAACTTTCGGCGGGCTTCAACTCGACACGCTGGAATTTGCAGCACCCCGACGCCGAAACATTTGACGGCCTCGTCCTTTGGGGTGGCGGTACGCAAGGCCCCAAAGCTCTGCCGGGCAAGTACAAAGCGCGGCTGACCATTGGCGATCAAACCCGCGACGTGGATTTCGAAATTCTCAAAGACCCTCGCTTGGCGACGACCGACTCTGACTACCGCCAGCAGTTTGACTTCCTGATCCAAATTCGCGACAAGCTGACCGAAGTCCATCGCGCCGTCAAACAAGTTCGCGACATTCGCAGCCAAATCGAAGCCCTCAATGCACGCTTGGGCGATGCCAAGAAGGACAAACCGCTGATCGAGCAAGGTACGAAACTTGTCGAACAGCTAACTGCGATCGAAAAAGCTTTGTATCAAACCGAGTCAAAAAGCTCACAAGACCCGCTCAATTTCCCCATGCGCCTCAATAACCGCCTCAGCAGCCTCGTGAACATCGCCTCGTCGGCCGACACCCGCCCGACCAAACAAGCCATCGACTTGCGCCGCGAATTGATCAAGGACATCGATGAGCAATTGTCGCAACTCAAAAAACTAACCGGCAGCGAATTGAAAAAGCTCAACGGCGAAATCCGAGAGCAAAACATCTCACCCATCTTCCCCGAACCCGC
>JANMEB010000372.1:0-7468 GCA_031376585.1 Planctomycetota bacterium
ATTCAGTACGGGTCTTGGAAATTGCCGATATTGATCGGTAAGGATTCACGGTGGCGTGACGGCATGCGTCGAACTAGCCCCGCGAAATCTGTTTACTTCTACGTTTCTTCGCCGAGGCAATGGAATGAGTCGATCCCTCACAGTTATCTTAGTATTGGTGTTCGGCAGTGTGATTCCCGCACAAGCTGCCGCGCAAAGCCGCGCTCGCGACGGGGCAACCGCCGGAGCAGTTGCCGGGGCTGTCATTGGCGGCATTGTTGGTCATCAGAACGATGAAACACCCGAAGGAATCGCAATCGGCGGCGTTGTTGGTGCCATTGCCGGCGGGCTGTTGGGCGATGCCCAAGATCAACAAATGTCGCGCGAAAATTGCTATCGCCAACAAATCTATCAACAACGCCAAGTCATTCAAGCTCAACCCGTGCGTCGTTGCGCTTCCATAGCCGATGTCGTTCAAATGGCCAATAGCGGCGTCGGCGACGGCGTAATCGTAAATTACATTCAAGCCAACGGCATCGAACGCAAGTTGGAGGTTCACGACATCATTGCTATGCACCAGCAAGGAGTTAGCGAAGCTGTAATTGCAACAATGCAACGTGCGCCTGTTGGCTTGCCATCGATGCAACCCACGACGATCTATGAAACGCCTGCGACGGTCATCGTACACGATCATCACATCCACGACCCTCACGTATACCATCACGATTCATACCCGGTTTATCAATCGTATCGGGTTCATCCAACGCAACCATATTGGCGCTAATCTAACTTGTTCGGCCTAAAGATGTCCCGTTTAACCCCAATACCGTTCAGTTTTTAGAAACATCAGCCGCTGGGCGCTAGCCCCGGTTTCCGAAACGCGTGGATCCGGCAGAAACCGGACGCTTGCGCGTTCCGGCTGATAAAAATATGAACGGTATTGCGTTTAACCCGGAGCCAACGGCGACGGCTTTGGCGCTTCGAAATCGCGAAGGGTGGTCTCGGCCACCCTTTTTCGTTGACCGATAGTCAGAAATCGAACGGCGATTTTCGCAATCCGCGAATTCAGACTTCAACCTGGAGCTAAAAACTGAAACTCATGGCGTGCGGGTCAGACCTCAAGTTTCTCCAAATCCTCTGCAGCGGGCGCAAATACGCGTCCGACCTTGAAGGCTTTGTCTTTGGTTCTTTGCTACGATTACAATGGATTAGGGTGGGCGAGACGTGATCGATACTTTCGATGCGAAAAGGCGGTTTCAAGATGATCCCATGTTCAAGGCAGATTCTGTCGCGGGTCGTTGGCTTGCTGACTCTCGTCATTCATGCCGCGACAATCGTGCCGTCCCTTGACGCACAATTCGAAACCTACGAAGGGGCGTTTGTTCGGACCAAAAGCGGTACGATCTCGATCCTGACTGTGGACGGCGAAAAAACCTTTCGATTGGTAAAACCCAACGAGGACGTGCCGGAAATGGGTGTTGGCGTCAGCACGTCAATCTCGGTGCGAGGCACTGAGAAAGTGCCGTTCCTCAAACCAGGCATGCTCGTTGCTTTCGAAGCCGAACAGGACAAGAACAACAAATCCAACGTGGCGATCGAACAATTGGACTTAATTCCCAAGTCGTCGAAAGTTGCGACGTTGCGGGAATTGATCGCAGAGATTGACGCAGCAACGGGCAACTCGCTTTATCGGTTCACCGCCGAAGTCGACCAAATCGACATAGGGCAAAGCCACCTTTTTGTGATCGTACGAAATGGCCGAAAATCCGACCGGTACGAATTTCTGTTCGATGTGGACAAAACTCGGGTCGTCTATGACTTGCCGGATCTGAAGTTGGCTCAGGTTGGCGAACCTGTCTTTGTGCGATGCCTTCCACCGCGCAACCGCATTTCTATCGCAACCGAAGTGCGCGTCACGCGCTCAAGTGCTTTCCCCGACGAACCCGCTGCTCAAACTGACATTGCTCAGCAGGGTCTTCCGACGCCCGACGCCGACGATGAACCAGAAATGCCGATCCAAGTACCTGGCGATGACCCGCAAAATAGTGATGTCGGTCCCGATAACGAATTTGATTTCCCCGAAGGACAAGATCCTGCGAAAATCGATCTGGGGATCCCAAACAATTTGCTCGACGACCCGGACGACGATGAGCCCGACAAGAACGCGGACGTTGTGCCGAAACTACCAGTTCCCGAGGAGGACTTCGACGACCTGCCGCGCCCCAAGAAAATAAAAGGCCGTCGCTGGTTCAAGATCAATTGATCGCGCGACGCGAACGTCGCGAAAACCCCTCACCCCGGCGGGTGCGAGGGAAGCCTACGAGCGAACTAAATTTCTACGGCGAAGGTCGGCCGAAGAGTTCGTTGGGAATGAGATGGCCCAGCTTCTCGCGCTTAGTATTCAAATAGTGCGAGTTATGCTCGTGAACTTGTGGCAATATCGGAATTTGGTCGACGACGTTTAAGCCAAAACCGCGCAAATTAAACGCCGCAGTTTTCTTGGGGTTGTTTGTCAATAACCGGATGCTGGTCAAACCTAAGGCTTTGAGGACTTGAATGCCGACTCCATAGTCGCGCACATCGGCCTTGTGGCCCAGCGCATGATTCGCTTCAACTGTATCGAGTCCTTGATCCTGTAAATGATACGCCTTGATTTTTTCGCGCAAGCCGATCCCCCGCCCTTCCTGCGGCAAGTACACGAGCACGCCTCGTCCTTCGTTCGAAATCATCTCGAGCGCCATGTGCAATTGGTCGCCGCAATCGCAACGCAACGATTCGATCAAGTCGCCGGTAAAGCAACTTGAGTGCATCCGAACCAACGGCGGCTGGGCACCGACTAGATCGCCCATCGCCAAAGCGATCGGTTGCTGCGCTTCGTACTTTACGTCAAATGCCATCACGCGAAATCGTCCGTAGCGCGTTGGCAATTCCGCCGACGCGCTCACCGAAACTAGCTGCTCGTGCATCCGGCGGTGCGTGATCAAGTCCTCGATAGTGATAATGTGTAGCCCGTATCGCCGCGCGACCGTTTGCAAATAATCGCGGGTTGCTCGATTTCCCGATTCGTCAAGAATTTCGCAAAGCACTCCCGCAGGTTGCAGGCCCGCCAGCCGCGCCAAATCGACGGCCGCTTCGGTGTGCCCGGCCCGCCGCAAAACGCCACCTTCCTTGGCCAGTAACAAATGAACGTGTCCCGGGCGAACAAAATCGTCGGGCCGACTATTCGGGTCCGCGATCGCCCGCACGCAAACGGCCCGCTCCTCAGCAGTGATTCCAGTTTTCGCCGATTTGTGATCCAGCGGCGTCATAAAGGCCGTGCGCAGCGGCGAATTGTTGTTCTCGACCAGCGGCGTCACTTGCAAGCGTTGGCACGCTTCGGGCAAAATCGGCATGCAAAAATCGCCTCGGCCACTCAGCACCAAGTTAATTTGTTCGGGAGTCGCCAACTCGGCGGCGCAGATGAAATCGCCTTCGTTTTCGCGATCTTCGTCGTCGACGACTATGACAATTTCGCCACGGCGAATCGCATCGATGGCGTCAGGGATTTTGGAAAACGTTTGGCTCACGCTAAAATGTCTCCGACGGCTGAGTTTGAACTGATTCCATTATAGATAGCCTGTGCCAAGTTGCCCATGACTAACGCTTTCCTAATAGTTCGTGCGGCAATCGCAAGCACGCTCGTCATCGCGGTGTTCGCCGCTGGTCAAATTTTTGCGCAAGACAAGCCCTCGACGGCCGCTCCCGATGGATCGTATCTTGGTTTTTTGGACGGCGTCAAACACCGCAGCGTGGTCTATAGTCGCGGCGAAAACTACGAACTTAAGTGCGATATCTACGTCCCCAACGGCGACGGACCATTCCCTGCGATCTTGGCGATTCACGGCGGAGCTTGGCGCAGCGGCACGAAACTGCACATGCTCCGGCATGCCTTTAAGTTTTGCGAACAAGGTTTTGTTGTCGTCTGCATCAACTATCGCCACGCGCCGGACTTTTCGTTTCCAGCGCAGGTTCAAGACGGGTTCGCCGCGCTTCGATTCATGGGAGAACAAGCAGAGACTTATCGCATTGACTTGGACAACGTGTTTGGGTTTGGCTATTCGGCTGGCGGACACTTGATCTCGCTCATGGCAACGACCGCTGAAATTGATTGGTTCAGCCCAAAGGAGTTGAGTTCGAATCCACGGACTTGTCCGAGGTTGAAGGCCGTCGTCGCTGGCGGCGCACCTTGCGATTTCGATTGGCTGCCCGAACATTCGACGTCTTTGAAATATTGGTTGAGCGCGACGAAAGCAGAAGATGCCGAAGTTTACAAGCGAGCCTCACCGATTTGCCACGTTTCAGCCGACTCGCCGCCGTTCATGCTTTATTTTGGAAGCGACGATTTGATCGTTCCGAATGCATGTAGTCAGCGGATGGCAGCGGCGCTCAAGGAACATTCCGTTTTGTGTGAAGTAACCGAGCTTGCAGGTTGCGGTCACATCGAAGCGTTTTCGCAATTGAAGATCGTCGATCAAGCCAGCGAGTTTTTTCGCAAGCAAATGCAGGTCGCCAAACCAACCGCCGCAAGTCGATAGCTCGTTTCAATTGACTTTAAAACTTGACCCGCTGAACTCGATGGTTGTGCGTGTCGACTATATGAATGTAGCCGAGCGAATCCAAAGCGATCGACCATGGTTGGTTGAGCTCGCCAGGATTTTTTCCACACGACCCCCAACTGCCGATGATGCTCCCATCGGGCCGCCAATGCTGAATGCGGTGATTGCCCATTTCGCAAATGTAAAGATCGTCGTCAGAATCAAAAACGATGCTGTACGGATACTTGAGCTTGCCCAGATCCGAGCCTTCGCTACCCAGAATTTTTTCCAGCTTTGGCGTTGAGCCGCTGACGTCGAAGACTTGGATGCGATGATTACAAGCGTCAGCAACCCACAGTCGCCCCGCCTTATCAAACGTAATGCTTTGCGGCCGCAAAAATTGACCTGGTTGACTGCCGTGACTTCCCCATTGAAAAATATATTTTCCGTCCGGGTCAAATTTTTGAATTCGATCGAAATCGCCATATTCCGAAACGAAATAGTTGCCTTTCGCATCTTGAGCGATGTCCGTAACAAATCCGAATTGGCCAGGTCCAAGTCCCCGCTGTCCGCCAATCGTTCGTTCGGGGATCAGCGTTCCGTCGGGCGAATACGTCAACACTCGAAAATAGTGCGTATCCGCCACCAACAAGTTCCCATCGTGAGCGATCGACAATCCGCACGGAAGTCCAACTTGGGTATCCGGCAAGCGCCAACTTTTGATGAACTTTCCGTCACGATCAAAAGTTTGAATCAAACCGGTTTTGTCGGCGATATAAAGTCGGTCATTCGGGTCGATCGCCAAGGCCCGGGGCTTTTGAAAGCGACCGTTATTTAAACCACGCTTTCCCCAGACCAGCACGTCGCCTGTCGTCGGAACATGGCTTGCCAAGCAACCGCCGGTCAAAAGAACGGTCGCTAGAATCAGAATTCGCGGGCAAAATGGTTGTGTTCGCATGAAAAAGTTTGCCAATTGACTTTGCTGATTCTTCCACAAACGCAACGAGTGACGCGATTGACGAATTCTTAACTGCCCAACACGATTCGTGCGCACGACGAACTTGGCCCTGCCCCGCAGGTCATACTTGACCGCAGAGTTTTTGCACCGATATAGTAGAGTGATCCAAATCGCGTGGCCCTAGGCCAATTCATGTCGGCAGCCGTTATCAATTTAGAGTATTCCGATGATCCGCGGGACGCAATTCACCGTGCCGTGGCGGCACTTGCTCAAGGAAAAATTGTCGCGGTCCCAACCGAAACCGTCTATGGATTGGCGGCGAGTGCGTTAAACGAAGCCGCCGTCGCACGCCTTTTCGAAATTAAGGGCCGGTCCACTACCAAAGGTTTCGCGTTGGCCGTGAAAAGTGCCGAGGATGCACTCGATTATGTTCCGGAAATGTCTCCGCTGGCCCGGCGATTAGCCCGTCGTTGTTGGCCGGGCCCGGTGACGCTCGTGCTGCCGGACGCCCATCCGGATAGTGTCATCGGTCGCTTGCCGCAGACGGTGCAGCAAGCGGTCGTTCAAAATGGCTCCGTGGGCTTGCGCGTTCCGGCCAACGATATCGCTCTGCAAATTCTGCGACTGACTGTCGGGCCGCTTGTTTTGACAAGCGCCAATCGAACGGGAGAAGCCGAAGTCGGCGATGCCGATAAGATTGCCGATGCGATTCGCCAAAAAATCGATTTGATTGTTGATGCCGGACCGTGCCGATTCGGTCAGTCTTCGTCGGTCGTTCGCGTTGATGCAAATAATTTCACGGTATTGCGCGAGGGCGTAGTCAACGCCGATACATTGCAGCAGTTGTCACAGTACCAAATTCTGTTCGTATGCACCGGCAATACTTGTCGCAGCCCCATGGCCGAACGCATTTTTCAAAAGTTGCTTTCCGACAAACTTGGATGCAAGTCGGAGCAATTGGCGGACCGGGGCGTTCAAGTCCACTCAGCCGGCATGGCAGCTATTCCAGGCGGCAAGCCTTCGCGCGAAGCCGTTGATATCCTTTCTCGGCGCGGCATCGACTTGGATTCGCATTGCAGCCAACCATTGACCGAACGATTGGCCCGATTCGCCGATCTGATTTTGACGATGACGCAAGGCCATTTGCAATCGCTTCTGAATCAATGGCCCGATGCAGCAACACGATCGTTCCTGGTTCGAACGGATTACCAGGACATCGGCGATCCGATTGGACAACCGATCGCGGCTTACCAACGCTGCGCCGACGAAATTACAGCGGCGCTTGCCCCGTGGGTCGAGAAAATTGCCGCGGATTTGGCCTCGTCCGAGACGTTTGCCTCAAGGTGAAAATCATGCGAGTGGCTATCGGCAGCGATCATCGTGGCGTCGAGTTGCGACAACGCGTGATTGTTTTTTTGGCGTCGCTTGGCAACGACATTATCGAATTCGGCGGAAAGGGGAACGATGCCGTCGATTATCCAGACATCGCCGCAGACGTAGCACGCCAAGTTTCCACGGGCCAATGCGATCGTGGAGTTTTATTTTGTGGCACGGGTATCGGAGTCTCGATTGCTGCGAACAAAATCCACGGCATTCGCGCTGCGGTTTGCCATGACCAATTCACCGCTGAAATGAGCCGTCGACACAACGATGCAAATATTCTGTGCCTTTCTGCCGAGCGACTGCCGCCCGAAGAAGTCTTTGAAATAATCCGGGTCTGGCTGGCGGCGGAGTTTGAAGGTGGCCGCCACCAGCGCCGCATCGACAAGATCGCCGCGCTCGAGTCGGAGCAAACAAGAGCCGACCGAGATGTAGACTAACTTTATCAAGCCTAAGAATGGGGGTTGTGTGCCACTGGCTCTGCCAGTGTCTTTCGGGAACGCCAGACACGGCCGCGCACTGGCAGAGCCAGTGGCACACCAAGTTTTAGGAGTGAAAAAGTACTAGCGGACCATCC
>JANMEB010000379.1:0-10327 GCA_031376585.1 Planctomycetota bacterium
CGATGGTCATGGAGTACGGAATGAGCCGAATGGGTCGCGTCAATTATCGCGAATCCAATCGCAGCCCGTTTTTGGCCGGCTCGATCGGCGAGGATCGCGGCCGCCAATTCAGCGAAACGACCGCACTAGAAATCGACAAGGAAGTCCATCGAATTATCAACGAGGGCATTGAGAAAGTCCGACACATCTTGGAAACCCGCCGCGCTGCTTTGGTCGCACTCTCCGATCGGTTGATCGAGATCGAATCGATCGATGGTGCCGAGTTGAAGAGAATCGTCGACGAAAACTCACCCGGCCCGACCATCGTCCCCGGCACGACCATCGCCCCACGAAAAACAGTGGAGGAGTCGTCCAGCGACTCCGTCTCTCGCTCCAGCGCCGGAAATGTGTAACAACTCATTTCGGCGCACTATTCGCTTCTGGACTTCTTACTTTGCGCTCCTCAACTGGGACCGGACGCCGATCTGGTTTTCGCGGATATTAGCTCCGTTTCAGCCCCTCTCGCCAGGCGATTGCCTCGAGTTCAACGCGGACGGCGTCCATGACAGGAACCACAGGTCTTGCCTGAAATTCAAAAGCAGGAAAGGTCGAACATGCCTTGTGAACCGTTAAAGGATCGTCGCAGTCGACGAGCATGTACCCTCCCCAGTCGCCTACGCGCACAACGAACAGCTCGATCTTGAAATTGGATGGTGGCTGCCATTGAGTAAAAATCTCAAGTATCCGTTTCTGGGCATTCTCGTATTCCGTAGGTGAACCTTGCGGACGTTCGAACCAAGTAATCATGTACTTCATCGCGATCCTCCTAATTTTGTTGGTACTCGGAATGATTGCTGTTTGGACCGGCCAACGAGCAACGAAACCCTCGTTATTTGCGCGGTAACGAGAAGCTGGAAGTAGCTTCGTGGGGCGGTTGATAGTTCGATTGGCGAATCGAATTGGGGGCCGCGATAGGCTCGGCGGGGGAATATCGTTCAAAGACGACGCCAGCGATCTGAGAGAAGCGAGCTCGAACTTCGGGATGGACGTTGGTCAACTTTTTGGTCATGCCTTGGACGCCGGGCCCGTTTTCCATCGTTGTCTTCGAGAGTTTTTCAACGAACTTGAGCGACTCCACAAAGTTATGATCGGCGGTGCTTCCAAAAAGCGGATGAATGGTCTTGGCAATCCAATCGGCAGCCGCGTTCTCGATATCGAGAAATACATCCAGACAACTTGTGGCCACAGGCAATCCATCCGGCCCGCGTTCGTAATCCGATCGTAGCACGATCACGCATTTGGCTTTGATTGGTTTGAGGAGTCTGGGCCCGTTGTAGCCGCCGTCGCCGAAATAGATGTGCAAATTGGGAGTGCCGTAAACGAGATCGACGTTGCTGATCGTCCCGGAACCATCGTTGGCGGAGAGCGTGTATTGACCCGTTCTTTTGGCGGTCATCGCCGAAACTCCCATCATTCGCCAAATGTCGACAACCACTTCCGGATAACGGACCAAGAACAAGTACAAATCCGGATCGGATTGAATGGCCGTGATGGGCAGCCGACGATAGACGCTGGCTCCTTGGGCGACCGCGCGGATATTTTTCGCAACTTGCGGATTGAGTTGATCAAACGGGATTGCGGCAATCGCTTGTTGGCGTGCGGTTCGCGAGGAAGAGCCTTGTGCCGGTTCTTGAGCCGTCAAACACGACGTGCCCAGGGCAAGCCAGGCACATGCGACCATGCACAAATTAAGTCGCCATTGACTCAAGACCCGTCCCCCGCATCAACTTAGAACTGAAATCAAAACTTCAATACAAGACGGTCGGACCCTGGAGGTATTTTTTTTCCGCTCATAATTCGTTCCGATGCCATTGCGTAGCATTAGAACGCAAGTGGCAATCCACTTGTTCATAAGTCGGATTTGGTTCTGGTTTTGGCGCACTAAAAATCAGAACGAGCGGACCAAAAAAGAAATTGTACGCATGCCAGCAGGTCGATCGGTCAGTCGACCGCGATACGGGCTTTGCCCAATTCAGCGAGTGCGCGCAGCTTGCCCAAAACTTTCGAGGCTACATCGCCTGCTGTCAGGAAATGCAGGCATGCAAAGATATCGGTTCGCGGCGGCCAAAACCTAGCGTCGAAGCGTGTCCAGATTCACGATTCGCTCCGCGGTAATGTGGTCAAGCTTCATGCCTTCATGAAAGCCTTTTTGACCGGCGATTCCGATTTTTGTTTTCAGATAACGATGTAAATTCAGGCCCGGCGTCGCCGAAATGAGATGTGTAATTTTTCCAGTCTCATCCTGTAACACATAAGTAGATTGCCCCATCCCACCATCACGCACTAATTCATTCAGCCAACCATGTGCGTCGAACGACTGTGCGTAAGCAGCGTTTGACTGGTCGATTTGTCCTACGGCCGATCGCTGCATGGGAATCGAATCTTGTCCAACAACCGCGACAACGCCCTGGATTTGAGGGGGCGGAGTTTGTGTGTTCGAACGGCCTGAACCGTTTTGCAGAATTTGAAATTGGCGAATCTTGTTCAGTAAATGATCGGCGGTCGCTGTATCAGATGGGTTCGCGCCCGAAGTTTTAAAACGCATCACGTCCGTGGCAAGCGAATCCAATTGCCATTGGGCCGGTTCCTTCAACACTTCGACCGACAATCGCAAATCCAGCTCTTGTAAAGCTTGTGACCACTTGGTTGGACCGTTTGGGATAGCTTCCGGCCAGCTCGTCGGTGTTTGCGCAATATCAGCTCGCCGCGTTGGGTCGGGAGCCGCGAAACCAGACGGATAAGTCGTCGGTGAAGTCTGGTTTGCGGTGAAGTTCTCGATCGGTCTTCGCCGTTGGGGCGCGCGCCATTGGCCTTTCGATTGGGTGGCCGAGAGTGTCGGTCGGTCAGCGCTGGGTTGATCGTATCGCGCCAAGGCCACACCTTTTGAGCTTGAGTTTGTCGAAGCATCGGATTGCGAGTCAGTTGGTATTCGGACTGAATCTGACTTAACCAAAACGGTTTTCGGCTCGGCTTGAGCGGTTCCAGAAGCCGAACTTTCAAAGTGCTCTAACGCGCGTTGCCGAGAGTCATCATCCAAATCAGACCAACGCATCCAGCGGAACTCGCCGCTAGGTGGAGCAATTTGGTACCATTCGGGCTGCGCCGGATCGGTTTCTGACGGAATCGACCCGAGCACGCGAACTCTCTCGCCCCGTTTAAGTTTGATTTGCCACATCGGTTCATCGACTTTGCCCATCATCGTACCGATCCAGCAACGTTCGTCGACCGTATTGATTTGTGCAACGCCACGATCTTCGTCGACGATTTCGATAGCGGCCGCGCGGACTAAACTGAAACTATCGTCGGGCGGACGAATGGCGCACCAGCGACCTGGATCGAGCCGATAAATTTTGACCTCGATTCCAGGTTCCAACTCGCTCGTCACATAGTGGACTTCGTCTGGCCCGCTGAGTACGCCGGCACCGCCGTTGCCGACCGTAACTGTAAGCGGAGATTCTTGGCCCCACGCGAGCGGGCAGGCCAACAGGAGCAGGCCAACAAAAAATAGCGCGGATCGATCCATGGGTCGAAGTCGCAAAGGTGGACTCGGAACGAAAAATAGCGCCGGCTTGTAGCGAAATCGGGCTAACGGTTCAAGGGAAGTTCGAAATCAACTGCCTCAGGCAACGGTAACTTTTCCGAAAGTCGTCATTTTCCTAGCTAGCAACAAGCCATGATGTCGCGCACAATCTAAGAGCTGGAAACAAAGCCACAATACGAGAGGGCTAGACCCAGGACGTTTAGTTTTCCGCTTTCAATACCGTTCATTGTTAATTGCTTTGACAGCGGTGGAGCTAATCAACTTACACAAGGATTTACAACATGAAACTCGGGGCAAGAAACGACATTAAAGGGAAAGTCACTAAAATCGTTCAAGGCGATGGCGTTATGGGGTTAGCCAAAATCAAAGTCTCTGGCGAATTTGAAATGGCGTCCGTCATGACTACGGAGTCGCTGAAAAATCTCAAGCTGAAAAAAGGTGACAAGGTTCGTGTCGTCGTCAAGGCCGTAAACGTGCTGCTAGTAAAAGATGACTAATGGCGTTGCCCATTTCGCGCTGAACTTTGGAAAACATGACAGATCGTTCATCCGATTCGTTTAATTTTGAGCGTCCCGATCCGGACTTGATGAAGTACTACGTCATCTGTGCGCTATTGACGGTGGTAGGGGCTCCAATCGTCATCATCCCATTTTTGTTTCGTTATCGAACGCTGCGCTACAAGATTGACGCTGACGGAATTTCGATGAAAGTCGGCGTTTTTTTTCGCCGCGAGGTCTACGTTACCTACCGACGGATTCAAGACATCCACGTGACCCGAAATTTGCTCGAGCGCTGGATGGGATTGGCCAAGATCAGTGTGCAAACCGCCTCGGGCAGCAACGCGGCTGAACTTGTGATCGAAGGATGCAAACAGCCCGAAGCGCTCCGCGATTTCTTGTACAGTCGAATGCGCGGCGCACGCAACGAAAGCTCTCGCGGCGAGCCCGTTGTTGCCAAAGCTTTGACAGGTACAGGAAGCGAACCATCACATGCCGCGACAGCCACGGACGACGTGGTACTCAATACGCTGACCGATATTCGTGACGCCATGCGGGAACTCGTCCGCAAACAGGGAGCGAGCGAATGATCGGCGATACTGTGGCACGTCGAGCAAGTCAATGGTGTTATGGCGGCATCTGGGGAATGGTGACGCACTGGTTACTTGTCCCAAACGAACCGCCGCGACTTGAGGGTGCGGACGACCAAAGCGTCCAGCATTTTCGACCAGCCGAAGGATATTTGCGCTACCTCAAATTCTATTTTTGGATCGGGCTCGTCGCGATCGATGTCGCACTGACGATTGCTTGGATCGTTATTTTTGTCGCGTCACCCTTCGCGGGGATTATTATCACGCCATTGGCGTTGGGCTTGATTATCTTGCCGGATATTGTGGCGTATGTCGCGATTCATTTGCGTTACGATTCGACTTGGTACGTGCTGTCCGACCGAACGATGAGGATACGGCGCGGGTTGTGGCAAATTCACGAGACGACGATTACTTACGACAACATTCAAAATGTTGCGGTGCAGCAAGGTCCGGTGCAGCGATATTTTGGAATCGCCAATGTGATCGTCGAAACGGCTGGTGGCGGAGCATTTTCCCCCAAAGGAAATGCTTCTCAGTCCAGTGGGCACACGGGACTACTCGAAGGGGTCGATAACGCCGAAGCGATTCGTGCGATGATATTGGACAAGTGGAAAGGGTCCAAATCGGCAGGTTTGGGCGACGACTTGCAATCCACTGCGCGCAACTTAGATGTGGGTCCATCCTGGCGGCCTGAGCAAGTCGAGATGCTCCAGCAGATTCGACAATTGGCCCTTCGATTGGCACGTTAACGCAGAGAGCCAAAAACAAAACCGCCGGGGTCTGAGGCCAATTTACGTTGCCGTCGGAGAATATTCGAGTCTGACCCTCTCTTCGAGGTTTTGTTTTTGGTTGCAAGATTGTCAGCCAAGTTTTTTCAACGCTACGGTCCTCTAACGATGGCGGGAGACTTGTTGCGTTGATAGAAAAAAACGGATAGGAAAACCGGAGCCAACGACAAAATGATGGTACCGGCGATAAACCAAAACTGTTGTGGGATCAACCAATCAAATACCCATTGAAGCGATTCAGTATCGACAGCTTGTTGAGCAGCATGAGTATTGGTTTGAGCGGCAATGGCTTGGCCTCCTACCGCGAAATCCCTTGCAACCGCCACGCCGCCCATGGAGACGTGATTCGAGACGGCCAATCCACCGGCCGCAGAATGCCATCCGATCGCCGCTCCGCCAGCAGCATCGCAACCCAGCGCTCCGCCGCCAATCGCCGTATGCCCAATCGCCAACCCTGCAACGCTCAGCAGGCCAACGGCCAACCCGCCGATACCGACAACTCCCAGCGACAAGCCACCAAAACTTACGGCACCGATCGAAATTCCGCCGAACGCAAAAAAGCCGCGTGCAACTCCGCCGATTCCCAACAGCACTCCTTGTGCCCGGTCGCCGATTGCGATCCATCCACGAGCAATTCGCGGTGATTTTCGCTCTAAGCCCGATTTGCAAAACGGATCGCTGAATTGCACGTCGACCAGCGGCAGCGATAACAGTCTCCAAGAACTTGTAAACGAGCGACCTTTCAATCGCGGGATGCGGCCCGCCTGCTGCAAAGATTCAAAACGCTGCTTGAAGGGCGACAAGTTAGGATCATTGTCGGCGTTGAGTCTTTGCCGTACCTCACGCACGATTCTTTGAAAACGAACTACTTGAACAATGACGTAAGCCATAAAAGCCATCGTTGCGACAGCAAGCGCGACAAAATAAATAAATCCGCCCCATTTCATAAACAACAGTGGCGTGGCGGCAAAAATAACAAGCGTGTACAAAATGCCCGCTCTGAATTGACGACGTCCGTATGTTCTCAACACCTCGCGTTCTGTGGCGGTGGGCGCAAGTTCTGCGGGCAACCACGTCCCGATAAACGAGCCGCCAAGCCCTCCCGCCGCACCAATCAAACCACCCGCGAAGCCAGACGCCGCGCCGGAAATCATGACGGATTTAGCGGCGACGGTTGCAACTCCACTGGCAGTACCCCCAGTGATCGCACCGACAGCAGTCGCGGCAACCGCAGTCCCGCCGGTTTGGGCCGCCGCTGAAACTCCGATAATCCCGGCCATGACTTTGGCCGTAAAGCTCTTTCCAGGACGGCTGCGAACGAGCACGTCTTCAATGAGGGTCGCGACTTGTTCGCGCAGCAAAGTCCTTCCTCGGCTCAATCGTTGCTTGACGGTGTCCTCGTTCAACTCTAATGCCAAGGCGACTTGAGTGGCGGTTTTGCCTTGTCGATAGTACAACGCCAATACTTCGCGATAATTCTCCGGCAAGCCTTGTAGCGAATTCCATACGATGGATTCCTCTTCGGCGCTGATCGATTGCTCGACCGGACCCATCGATTGAACTGCGGGCTCGCTGAGTGATTCCATGCGATTCGATTCTAAACGTCGGTTGCGCCGCCGCCATTCGTGAGCTAAGTTCCTCCCAATCCCGCACAACCAACTTCCTAATCGTTGCGGCTGCCGCAGTTGATCGCGCGATTGCCAAGCAGCCCAAAAAGTATCTTGGGTCACATCTTGGCTTGCCGCGAAATCCCCCAACACACTAAAGGCAATCGCGGAAATCGCACCTTGATATAACTCGACGACCTCTTCAAACGCGGCCTTGTCGCCAGCGGTTACGGCGCGCCACAGTCGCTCGTTTTCGGAAATCGTTGCGTTGATTTCGGCACTCATGGTGTTCCCTATTTTGATAGGCAAATTCCGCGTGGCGCAGCCCATTATCGCACAACCTGTTATTTGCTGGCCGCAAGATAGTCGTGCCGTCGTGCCTCAAGGTGACAAGAATTCCGGCACGAACGTCAAAAACCGCAGTTTTGTCGCACAACAATCGCCAATTTTTGATTGGATGATTCTGACGTCGTAAGTTCAAATACTGGCCAAGTTACAATGGACGACTTCTCTTGCATTGCCTCGGCCTGACGCACTATGACCGTAGATTCTCGCCTTCCGTCTCGATTTTTTACGACGCTTGCAATCGGCGGGTTTGTCTTGATCGTTGCGATGCTGACGGCCCGAGCCGTGACACGAGTTAATCAACCGGGGGTTCGCTATCCCGAAATCGATCCCGACACATGGGCGCTGCGGGACTTTCGCGACGCGGTTTATTATCCCGTTCGGGCCATTCGCGAGGGTGTTAGTCCGTATCACGTTCAGCCCTATGTTGAAAAGTATCCGGTTGGACAGGACTTTCCGCCGTACTCGCCGCTGACGCTCGTCATACATCTGCCATTTTCTTGGATGCCGTTGCAGATTTCGCAATGGGTTTATTTTGGACTAACCGTCGCTCTGTCGTTCGTGTTGGCTTGGACCATTTTGTGGATCATCGGCTTTCCCCGTTCCGCAGCCAGCGTTTTCGGAGTGGCGGCGGTGATACTGTTCTCGCGACCGGGGCACATGAATTTGCTTTTGGGGCAAACGACAATCCCTTTGGTGTTGTGTTCGCTGTGGGCTCTGCAGTTTGCCAGGCTGCGACCTTGGCTATCGGGACTGTGTTTGGCAATGTCGACGTTCAAGCCGACTTACGGCGTGCTTTTGCTTGTGCTGATGTTTGCCATGGGACATCGTCGCGCGGCACTTAGGGGACTTTTGATCACAGCCGTCATCACGCTCCCGCTCGTCGTGTGGATTGTCGCACTTCAAGGAGGCTGGGAAGAATCACTGCGAATTTGGCAAGAAAATAGCCTATCGTTGTACAACAATCCCGGTCGCGATCCCGCAATTAGTTTTTCACGTATCGACTTGCTCGCGCTGTGGGCTCGCTGGAACCGTGAGGCACTTGGCCAAAGCGTTGAGCTGGTCACATCTGGCATCATCATTGCCGCAAGTTGCTGGATACTGCATTGGACCAACCGTGTTTCCAAATCGACAGATGCTTTCGGTCCAAAGGGGATTTTTGCGCTGCTCGTCATGCTGATCGCGATCTACCATCACGCATACGACGCAATCGTTTTAGTTCCCATACTGCTCGCGGCAAGTTCGGGGCAAAGTGAATTCTGGTTGCGATGGTCAAGATTTGCTCGATGGACATGGTGCGGGTTGATTGCGGTACCGCTAGTGAATTATGCGGCGACCAACAGCTTCATGTCGACTTGGGAAGTTTCGGGATTGGTTTGGAAGGTCACGACGAGCCTCAACGGTGCCGCGTTGCTCGTAGCAACGGTGTGGCTGGCCTTTGCGATGTTACGACACCAAAAAAACGCAATTTCCTAGTGCGTTTTCAATCCTAAGGATTGAGGTTGTGTGCCATTGGGCTCTGCCAGTGTCTTTCGGTAACGCAAGTCACGACCGCGCACTGGCATAGCCAGTGGCACCCCAAGTTTTAGGTTTGACAATGTGATAGACGCTCACGGCTGAGCGGAATCGGCAACCGGCTCCCAATCGATGGTTCGCACATTGATCAAATGCACCCAAGGCTTTGCCGGGTCCGTTTCGTTGGGACAAGTGATAATGGCCGAGACGTTGGGCCGCGCTTCACAATATTGCCGCACTTCGTCCAAGGTCATCACACTAAATGCCGTCGCCAACGCATCCGCCAACGCGGCGGTCGGCGCGAGAACGGTTGCCGACAGCGTATGCGTGACGGGCCAGCCGGTGCGCGGGTCGATCACGTGGCCAAGTCGTCGACCGTGGTGAATGAGCGATTGGCGTTGGCACCCGGAAGTTCCCAACGCTCGATCGATGAGTCGAATGAAACCAATTCGTTGGTGTGGAATCACCGGATGAACAAGGCCGATCGTCCAACCAAGTCCCGGTTGCGAAGGGACTTGGCAACCTCGAGCCAATACGCTGCTTTGGCCACCGTGCAACACGAAGCCTGTGATTCCATGTTCGCGAATTATTTGGTCGCACTTGTCGAGCGCATAGCCTTTGCCGATGCTTGCCAAATTGATTTCAAGACCGTCCTTTAGAAAACGGACTGCCGCGTTTGCGCGATTCAGATCGATCCATTGGCTGCCAACTTGTTCCAAAGCCTGGGCAATGTCAGCTTCCAATGGTACGACAGGTTTTCGGGAATAGAATCCCCACGCTTTTGATAGTGGTCCGGAAGTAACATCAAATGCGCCTCCTGTTGCCGCATGAATATCCAATGACGTTGCCAGTAGCTCGAAAAGCGCTGCTGACAGCGGCACCTGTTCGCTTGACGCTCGACGATTGACGTCGCTAATGTGGCTGGCGGGACGGTATACGGAAAGCTCGCTTTCGATTTCCTCAACGAGTTCGAGAGCATTTTGGGCGATTTCCGGAGCCATCGGGAATTGATGAGCGTCGACGAAAAACTCAAACAGGCAAGCCATCGCCGGCTTGGATAGACTTGTCAAGATACGACTGTCGCGACCGGATTGCGTTATCGGATCGGACAAGCCTCGCGGCGAAGTCGAATCCTCGGTCGATGTGGTTTGGCCGGACAAAAAGTCTCGGCGGGTTGACTTGTCGACGTTCATTTTTCGTTTCGCCGAATTGGATATAATCTCGTTTGATCTCGTTCCCAGGCCCCCGCCTGGGAACCAGGACAATGAATCGTTTAACCCGGAGCCAACGGCGACGAAGCTACGAAAACCGCCGTCGCCGATGGCTCCGGGTTAAACGAAGCGAGTTTTGGCCGTGCCACCCCGCAAAGTGTGGGATTTGTGTCGAAGCACCTGATGCGCTGCCG
>JANMEB010000444.1:0-7980 GCA_031376585.1 Planctomycetota bacterium
CTAATAAAAGCATGGCCAGAACTAATCGACGAAACATGCTCCGCGTTGGATTGGCTTTCGCGGCGTTTCCCCTCACCACGGTCCTGAATCCTGGCTGCACGCCAAATCAAGAGAGTGCAAAACGGAAAGCGGAACTCTCAACTGGAGATCCGCCAAATCGGAACGAAAATGACGCTGAAAATGGAGTCGCGATGCACATTCAATATCTCGAAATTGTAACGACGGATGTCGAAACCGCTTGCATTCTTTACTCGAAAATGCACGGAGTGACCTTCAGCGACCCCGATCAGAACTTGGGTGGCGCTCGCACAGCCCGTCTGGCGAACGGTGGAATGCTCGGTATTCGGGCACCGATGCACGATGCAGAAAAACCGGTCGTTCGGCCCTACATACTCGTTAAAGACATCGAGGCGACCGTCGCAGCGGCGGCAGGTTCCGGGGCCGAGATTGCCGTTCCACCGATGAAAATCACAGGTCATGGTACCTGCGCCATTGTTTTTCACGATGGGATTGAATCGGGACTATGGCAGCTTTGAACTCGCTGCGAATGTCACATAACAAGAATGGCAATTGAGGGCGCCAGTCTTCGAGCCGATGGTTCCGCCGCGGCGGATTCAACAATCCAGTGGCGGCGATGGGGTCGGACTATTGGGGAGCCCGGAAAAGTGGTCAGGTTTCGTTGTCGGGCGTTCACAGATTGGCGTACAATGTGGGCGGGTTAAACACCGATTTGCAAATTTCCATTTGGATTGCTGCCCGCAGTCGCGCCGCTATGGAGTTCAACGCAGGCCTAGAGGAATTGTCGTCAAGGCTGATGTTTTCGCACACAGCCAAATTGATGTTACGGTGAAGGACGACTTACTTGTCGGAACGTCCACAGATAGCACCTCAAAATTACGAACAAAAATGAAAAGCAAAAACTTGCCGGCAAAAAAAGGAAGTCGGGCAGACGCGAAAGCAAAGGCGTTGAAACTCCGTGCAGGCGGTAAACCGCAAATCGCGAAAGCCAAGGGCGAATCGCCTGTTCTAGCGGGATGGCGCGGGGAGACGCTGGCCCGTATGCGGGCGCTGATTCTCGCGGCCGATCCGGAAATGATCGAGGAGCGGAAATGGAGGAAGCCGTCAAATGCGATGGCGGGGGTCGCGGTCTGGTCGCACCACGGGATTGTGTGCACCGGGGAGACGTACAAGAAGGCCGTGAAGCTCACTTTCGCCAGCGGGGCTAAAATCCCAGACCCATCGCACCTCTTCAATTCCAGCTTGGAAGGCAATACGCGAAGGGCGATCGACATCCATGAAGGGGAGAAGGTCGACGCGAGTGCGTTCAAGGCTCTCGTAAAGTCCGCGGTGGCCCAGAATAGCCCGCCGGCGAAGAAGGCCAAGCCAGGTGCCCAGGAGGCCAAGTCGATCAAGGTGCGAAAAACCGAAAAGGTTGTTGTCCACCTCTCGGGTGGCAACCCGCAGATCGCGAAGGCGGACGGCGACACCCCTGTGAAGGCATACATCGCCGCGATGCCTGGCTGGAAGCGCGACCTCGGGAAACGCCTTGACGCGCTCATCGTGCGGAACGTGCTCAACGTGCGCAAGGCAGTGAAGTGGAACTCACCATTTTACGGTCTCGAGGGCCGGGGCTGGTTCTTGTCGTTCCACGTCTTCACCCTCTACGTCAAGGTGACCTTCTTCCAAGGCACTTCGCTGCGACCGGTCCCGCCTGGAGGCACGGTGCGCAGCAAGGACGCGCGCTGGATCGACATCCGCGAAGGCGACCAGCTCGACGAGGCGCAGATGGCGACGTGGGTGAAGCAGGCCGCCGTGTTGCCCGGTTTCTTCCCGTAATCGATCGTCCTGAGGTTTTTTCACCGCCCTGCGCCGACGATTGGGAACTCGATGGAACGTAATTAAATGATTTGGTCTGGGCCAGAAGGCTTCCAGGCTTGCAGTTTGCCGATGTTGGCCAGCCGTATGAAACTTTGCCGATTTGCGCCCGTAGTTTCAACGAATACGCTTTGGCCAGTGCGATTCCCGGCAAGTTTCGTCATCAACGGCTTCGCGTAAACGGTCAATAACTATTTGCATCTTGACCAGACGCAGCGACGATGGCACGGGAGGCGCTAGTGCCGAGGCGGGTGGCACCCAGTTGTATGAAACGCTCGGCTTGTTCGAAGGAACGGATGCCACCGGAGGCTTTGACGCCGACTTTGCTTGAACATGTTTGGCGCATAAGTTGGATGTCGTGTTCGGTCGCACCGACGTAATTGTAGTCGCCGTTTTTTTGTTTGACGAACCCGAAACCGGTGGAAGTCTTGACGAAATGAGCACCGGCTTGCTCGCTAATCGAACACAGACGGCGCTTGATTTCGTCATCGGCAATAAAGTCCGTCTCGAAAATGACTTTTACCATTGCTCCGCGCGTCGCAGCGGATTGGACCACGGCGCGAATGTCGTTTTCAACGTAGCGCCAGTCGCAAGCGAGAGCTTTGGCGACGTTAATCACCATGTCGACTTCGGTCGCTCCACGTTCAACAGCCCATTTCGTTTCGTACGCCTTGACGTCAGTTGGATTCGCACCGTGTGGGAACCCAATCACGGTTCCGACGGCGACTTGGGTACCGGTCAGTTCAGAAACTGCCAGGGGGACCGCGTAAGGCTTAACGCAAACGCTGGCGACTCCCAATTCTGCGGCCTCACGGCAGCCGGCAATTATTTCATCGTCAGTCATTGTCGGATGAAGTAAAGCGTGATCAAGGTAACCTGCGATTGGGGATTCGGGAGAACCCATGGACTTTGCCTCGAAAAAAATTGTCAATGTCGATCCAAGGAACTTAACGCTCCTCAGCCCTAACCTTCTCTCCAAAAATCGTGAGAACGAATAGCGAATGGGTTCATGAACGATGGGGATGCTAAACGGCGGATGAGCGTCGTGTGGAATCCTCCTCGCGCACCAAAGCGGAATCTGTTCCAGGGGCGAATCCGCCGATGATGCGACGGCGTGCTTGGCGGAATGTCCGCGACAAGATAAAAACGAGCAATCCGACGACGGAGATAATAAATGCCAATGATCCGAGTGCAAGTCGCGACAATTGCTTTTCAAGCGAACGAACTGGTTGGGTCACCGCGTCGTAATCTTGGGCCGCGATCACGGCCAATCCGGTTGTCGATGCTTGTTCTGGCGCATCGTCGCGATCCCGTGACGTGCGCTGGACTTGGGCCATTGCCGCAACCCATTGTTTTGATTGTGACTGGTTTGCTTCATCGGTGAGTGGGTCCTGCATAATGGAGGCGCCGTTTTCAATTCGGTCGACGTCAATTCGAAATTCATCGAGTTTCGTGTTTGGCAACGTCGAGATTCGTTGGCGGAGTTTTGGATGCTCGAGGATGACGCCACGGTTTTTGCCTATTCGCCCGTCGACCAACATGGCGTATTGCTGCTCTTGATTATTAAAATCAATAAAGTTACCCATCGTCGTCGTCAGCGCGACGATGCCCACGAATACTCCATCGACCATGATCGGCGTTGAGAAAGCTACTTTCCACTCGGCAGTACCTTGGCTTTGAAAAACGCCAGACAAATGCGAGACTGAAATATGCCTGCGTTTATCGGGATCCTCTTCGACAAGGTATTTCGGCTTGATTTCATTCGAAACAGAATCGATAACGTCTGCATTAAAGTACGAACGCCAGGAAAAATTCGACCCGATTGTTTGCCCTGTTACGTCCCCTTTGAACTTGGCGGCTAATTGATTGCCCCAACGATCGCAAATAAACCAACTGGCGACTTCAGGGTTTAAGGGATCCTTGATCTTTTTTTCCAAGAGCGTTTGCAACTGTCGACGAAGTGCATGGTCAATAAACGCTTGCCGGTCGGCAGCAAGTGCCGGGTCTGTGTTGCGATTGGGATCGGCAAGTCTCCGTCTCAAGTCGGTAATCGCGCCATCTGCCAGCAATTCGTTCAGGATGCGACGAACTTCCGCATCGACGGACATTCGCTCGACCGCCCAAAAATAGTTGTCGATTTGTTCGCCGGCCGAGCGGGCCGCTAATTGAGCTGCCCATTGGTTGCTTTCGATTGCTTTTTCCATGACGGCTTGATTGGTTTGGGCGACCGCGTGCCGGTAGAAATTCCAACCAAAAATCGACATTCCAGTTAACAACAGAAATGGCCCTAGCAATCCGACGATCATGAGAGGCCATCGCGCATGTGCGTGCTCTCGTTGCCGCAACGCGAGCAACACGCTATGAACGCTACGGAATCGTTTGTCGGGGTCGACCGCGATGCAACGATCGACAATGTCTGCCAACATGCGATCCACGCCGGGAGCGCGGCGATGCGCGGTCGGCACGGGAGCATTCGCCAGTGCCTTGCGGTAAGCCGCCAAGCGGTCATCAATCCCGTCAGCCGATTCAAGCTTTTCGACCAATCCGGCATCGCGATGGGGGGGCCCCCCGGTGAGCATGCGAAACAGCAACGCACCCAAAGCATACACGTCCCAGCGCGCGTCGGGCACGGCTTTCAAGTCCGCTTGTTCGGGTGCCATGTAAAACAAAGTCCCCAACGACGGCGTTTGCTCATGCGACAATCGGGATTGGCCAAAATCTGCCAGACGCGGTTTGTGGTCTTGGTCCAACAGAATATTTCCGGGCTTCAAGTCACAGTGCAAAATTCCTTTTCCGTGCAAGTGTACAAGACCGACAGCGCACTCTTTGAAGATATCAACGGCTTTGTCGACGGAGATTTTCGGATCGCGCGCCAGTTCGTCTTCTAGAGATCCGCTGACAATAAAATCCATCACATAATACGGCGGATCGGCATTCCAACCGACGTCAAGCAACTGCACGACGTAACGATCGGCCGAAAGCGCCGCGAGTTTTTCGACTTCGCGCGAGAGAAGTGTCAAATCCAAACTGGAGCGACGCGTATAGAACTTGATGGCGACGTTGCGGCCTGTCTTGCGGTCGACGCCCGCCCAAACTTCGCCGAATGCTCCCGAGCCCAAAAATGACCGAATTAAGTACCCGGGGACTTGTGCCGGCGCAGTCGTAGGCTTCATGCTCATCCGCTGAGCTTGCTGCGATTGTTCGTTGGATTGATTTTGGGTTTGGTCGGTCATTAAGGGGTACGCACTAAGTGCGAATTCGACTAGCTTGAGCTGCGAGTGGTTGCAGAACTTGGTAGAGTTCTGCGACGGTTATTTTATCACAAGCCCAACGTTGCCGAGATGCCCTTTCGCAACAAAACGCCAGTGATTCCATCACAGACCCAAGTGCTGGCGCATCGCTCAACACCATTCTCAAGTTTCCATGAATTCTCGCTTGCCAGAAATTTCCGCCAAAGCCGTCGTGTTTGACATGGATGGTCTCATGCTAAACACAGAGGATTTGTACGATGTCGTCGGATCGCAATTGTTGGCCCGACGCGGACTGACGTTTTCGCAATATCTCAAGCGAGCCATGATGGGACGCAAGGCGACGGAGGCGTTCGCGGTGTTGCGTGCGGAATGTGGACTCACGGATTCAATCGACTCACTTATTATTGAGTCGGATGAGCTGATGTGCCACGTACTCGATTCGGGCGATCACTTGGCTCTCATGCCGGGCTTAAGTCCGTTATTAGAGTTGCTCGAAGCTAAAAAAATTCCAAAGGCCGTTGCGACTAGCAGTTCGCGCCAGTTTGCCGAACGCGTGTTGGGTGCCTTTGACTTAGCCCAACGATTTGAATTCGTTCTTTGCGGCGATGATGTTCTTCAAGGCAAACCCAATCCGGAAATCTATCTTGCGGCTGCCGCTCGGCTCGCGATTTCGCCGACGGAAATGATCGTCTTGGAGGATAGCGTTCTCGGTAGTCGTGCGGCCGTTGCGGCAGGAGCATTCACGGTCGCCGTTCCGAGTCAGCAGACTTTAAGCGGCGATTTCGACCATGTACATCTTGTCGTAACCAGCCTTGAGTCGGCGGATTTAACAAGGCTTTTCGGATAGTATTTCTGAAGCGTCGTGTCCGCATGAACCCATCGAAAGGTCCGCTGAACGGCGGCGACCATTTTTCTTCAATTTGACCGTAGTTCGTACTTGATACACTGGGCAATCTTGCTTAGTCTGAACAATCACTGTGTGTATTCCTTGTGACAGTTCTGAGGCCTTCAATGGTTCGTTTCAAACTATGGATTTTGTTTTTAGCGGTTGCCGTTTGTTTGCCAGCAACGGCGTTCAGTCACGATGACGACCCTCTCGATGGCCAAGGCCTTACGCCCGCTGGATACGGCGGCAACCTTCCGTTCAGTGCCAATCGGATAATTCTAAAGTCGAATTTGACATTGGCGCAGATTGGCGGTGCGCCTGGAGCTTTGGGAAGCGCCATTTGGGGTTGGACCGATACGGCCGCAGCAGGCGGACCGCGCGAATACGCAATGTTCGGACTTGGCAACGGAACGTCGTTCATCGATGTAACGAATGCGTCCAATCCAACGTACGTCGGATTTCTGCCAAGTGCCACTGGAACATCGGTTTGGCGCGAACTTCGAAGTGCCGGCAATCATGCACTCATTGTCTCCGATGGAAACGGCGCGCACGGAATGCAAGTTTTTGATATGACCAAACTGCGCGACTATGCTGGAACACCAATCACTTTTTCGACTGCGGAATCGTCGTTTTACACTCGGTATGCCGGAGTTACGAACGCACATACGATCCACGTTAACGAGGCAACCGGGTACGCCTACGTGTTTGGCTCTGGCGGGAATCCGTTTTCTGGTGGTGCCCACATCGTCAACGTCAATAACCCGATGACTCCGACGGCGCAAGGCGGCTACAACGGGTCAGGTTACATTCATGACGGCCAAGCAGTTATCTATAGCGGCCCTGACGCCGCTCATGTTGGAAAAGAAATTTTGTTTGCAGCGAACGCTCGCTCGTCAAGCAACGTCAATGATGATTCGGTTCGTATTATCGATGTCACCAATAAGGCGAGTATCTCGGTACTTGGGAATGCCACACACACGAATGCCCGTTACATTCACCAGGGTTGGCTAACGCCAGACCAAAAGTATTTTTTGGTCGACGACGAACTTGACGAGTATTACAACCAAAGCGTCATGAAGACGCACGTATACGACGTTTCCGATTTGGAAAATCCGATCTACAAAGGTGGCTGGACACACCCGTCCAATTCGAGAAATATTGACCACAATCTGTTTATCAAGGAAACACCCTTTGGCTTGATGGCATTCGAATCAAACTACACGATGGGATTGCGAGTCATTCGAATTGATGACTTAAGCGGGGCGACACCCTTGATGACCGAATGGGGTTGGTTTGACACTTATCCCGCAGATGATGCGATCGTAAGTTTCAATGGCCAATGGGGCAATTACCCATTTTTTGACAGCGGCATCATCATCGCTGGTGATCGGCAAAACGGCTTGTTCGTGCTGCAAATGGTGCCAGAACCGTCAACCTGGGCTTTGTTGGCGTTCGGCAGTTTGCTGATGACGGTTGTTGCTATTCGACGACGTCGAAAGCTTTTGTTCGCCAGCGATCGTGTCAGTTGATTTCGGGCTAACTGAAAATGAAAATGTTTGGACGGCGCCGAAGAATGGGTTACAACAGTAACCGTCCGCTGTCGCCGTTTTTTCGTGCGTCAATGCGATTTTCAACGGCGATCAATTGGCATTCGGCATTCAGGCCAAGCAAATGACCCTTACCCATTTTAAGCGTTATCGAATGCAATTTGACTTGCGGCGCAAGCTGTTCGATCCGCCTCCGGTCCCCGAAGATTATCAGATCGTGCCTTGGCATCCCGATTTGCTTGACCTCCATGCGAAGGCCAAGTGGGCAAGCTTTTCTAACGAGATCGATGCGGTAGTATTTTCATGCTTGGCCGACGCCAAAGGCTGCTTTCAACTCATGAACGACATCGTTCATCGAAGCAACTTCGCGCCCCAGGCTACTTGGTTGATCATTCGGAGAGGTCGGGGCAATGACCCATCC
>JANMEB010000463.1:0-2301 GCA_031376585.1 Planctomycetota bacterium
GCCGACGCTCGGCAATCGATTTGAGCTACTGATTTTCGACGAGTGCCATCATCTACCGGGTCGAATCCGCAGCGACGCGGCGCGAATGTCGACCGCGACGAAACGCTTGGGTTTGACGGCGACGCCCGAACGATCGGACGGTCGCCATCAAGATTTGGAACGCTTGATCGGACCCTTCGTGTACAGCCTTTCGATCGCCCAGGTTCGCGGACGTTCTTTAGCGGAATACGATATCGTGCGAATCCCGGTGTATTTGAGCGATCGCGAGCAAGCTCATTACGATCAACTTGCACGCGATATCAGCCAATATGTTTACACGCGACGACAAGACTCTCCGACGTTTACTTGGAAAGACCTTTGTGCCGACTCGGCCGTCGATCCCGAGTCGCGACGGGCGTTGCAAGCCTTTCGAAGAAAACAAGCGATCGAGAATCGGGCGACGGAAAAACTTCGCGTATTGGAAGACCTTTTTCGCCTTCATCAAGGGAGCCCCATGATCATCTTCGTGGGATCGAATGCAATGGCCCGCGACGTTTCGCAGCGTTTTCTGATACCATGCTTGCTGAGCCATTGCGGCAAAAAAGAGCGGCTCGATTATCTCGATGGCCTCAAGGATCATGCGTATCCGGCCATCGTGGCCAATCAAGTTCTCGATGAAGGGGTCGATCTGCCAGCGGTCAAGGTCGCCGTCGTCATCGGCGGAATGGCTTCAAAAAAACAAGCCAAGCAACGCTTGGGTCGCATCCTTCGCCGGCAAGACAATCAGCGTGCGATTCTGTACGAAGTAGTTTGCCAAGATACTACCGAATCCCAACGTTCGCGACAGCGCAGAGACAACGATGCTTACGCGGGAACTCGCCATCGTCGCCTATGAAAACGGCCAAGCAATCCCCGATCGATTGCACCAACAGCAACATGCGCAATATCGAGACTTGGCCGAGCGAATGTTGGACGTCTATCGTCGGGGTGTCAATCGGGTGCGACGCAGCCTGCATCAGGATATTCATGCCATCTTCAGCCAAGAAATGGATTGCCCGCTGCGGCGCATCGATGCGTTCTGCAAACTGCTGGACGACGCCAGCGAGTTCGCGGGAATACCAGCGACGAAAGCCTCGAAGTTGCGCATGCAAGTCTTTCGACAGGCGGCTGCGTTGCACCCCTTGGTAACCCAAGCCGATCGGTGGTTCGAGAATCAAGAACAAGAAGCCAAACACCGGATCGCCGCCGAATTGGGAGAGGATTGGTCGAGTATTGAACAACGATTGTTCGGCGATCTGCTCGAATTTCATCGTCTCGAAAAATTTACCGACTTTAGTTCGCCCGCCGCGTTGCTATCGCGTTACAACGTCGCTCAGACGCAAGCCGCGCTGTTTGATGCCCAGCGGATGACGGTTCTTGCAACCGAAGATTTCAAGTCGATCTTGCGCTACGCCAAGTTGGCGCGGCTAATGCATACGGTTCGTCGCGAGCCAGAAGGGAGATATCGATTCGATTTCGATGGCCCATCGTCGTTGCTTCACAAGACGCATCGCTATGGAGTCGCGATGGCGAGATTTCTACCTGGGCTCCTCTCCTGCCGCGGCTGGGAACTTCGTGCGCTCCTGAAGCCCACGCGGTGGCAAGGACATATCACATTGTCGCTTTCTGCCAAATCGGGTTTGACCAGTCCTGTCCCTGCGACAAACGAATTTGATTCCCAAGTCGAAGCTGCCTTTGCCCTGAAATGGGGAGCTGAACCCCGCGCGGGCTGGACGCTGGAACGCGAAACCGAAATCCTGCACGCGGGGCAAAAGGTCTTTGTCCCCGACTTTGTTTTGCGACACAACGACGGTCGCCAAGTCCTAATGGAAGTCATCGGCTTCTGGACTCCCGAGTACCTCCGAAGCAAGCTGGACACGCTGGCCGCCTTCCATCAACACGCGATTCTCTTGGCCGTCGCTCACTCGAACAAGCAGCATTTTGAAGCTCATTCAGCGTCGACGCTATTCTACAAAACCGCAATAAAAATCGACGACGTGCTTGCTATTTTGAATCCTCTGTCGGAGAGTCAACCAATCCCAACTAGCTCGCCGTGAGATCAACGAGAAAGAACGACGCGCGGGTTGCATTCGAAAAAGATTTGTGGGAGCAACTGGTCCTGCGTGGTCCAGGGAACTCGCGACACCCGTTCGCCCAGACTAGACGATGCGATTAGGCGACCAGTGGTTCAGCGGTGGTCCGGACGCGGATTACGGCGAGGCCCAAGGATCGAGGATCGCGGTAGCGGCCTTCTCGAGTGAATTTCACTTTGGGAACGATGAT
>JANMEB010000476.1:0-1661 GCA_031376585.1 Planctomycetota bacterium
CTTCAAAACCGTGGCGACATCAAACAAGCCATCGTCGAACTGCAAGCCGCCAGGAAGGCTCTGAGCGACCTAGATTTGCAAAGAGACTTGCGCTCGATCTGGAACAAAGTCAAAAAGGGACTTGATACGAAGGCACAACAAGACCAGTAGAAGAGCCCTCCTGGTTTGGGCGGCGCTGCCGCGTTTCGATAATCACTACACAACCGAGCGGAAATCAAACCCGGTCCAAGTTCTAAAACCCGCGTTCCGCCGGATCGTTGCCATTGGTGGTCGTTAGTGCTTTAAGAATCTTTGGGTCGATTTTCTTGGGAACAGTAAACGTCGATGCGTCGGCAAACGCGATATTTGCTCCCGCTGGGTGGTAAGTCGACAACAAACTCGGCGAGTCGTAAACGCTGTTTCCGAGTAGATTGATTCCGATCGGCTGGACCGCCGTATCCGCATCGCGCGGCTCAGTCCACACAATGTTCCGCCCGCTCGCTTCGACCAAGAGTAGCGTCTTGGTTGTTCCATCCCCGTTTGCGATGTCGTCCAAATTCATCCCTTTGCCGTTGGCGAAGATTGTATTCGGTCCGGTCACCGCAAGATAATGCGTAAAGTAACGCCCGAATTCGTCGTGTTGATTTTGTGCATGTTTGACTGATGGACAACGCAAGTCCTGAAGATTTGTTTGCGCCACCGGCAGGTTTTCCGCGTCATCCCAGCGACGATCGTCGCGATATTTCTGGCGGGTACTATCACCTTCCATAAACGGTAGCAATTCCACGCGCCAAGACCGTGTCGGATTCGTCCCGTCGGAAATCGCCATATCCGGAAGCCGGCCAAATGCATCGTGCCAATTGTGCATCGCGATTGCAATTTGACGGATCCGATTCTTGCAATCCGTTCGCCGCGCTGCTTCGCGAACCGATGGTGTCGCTGGTAGCAATAAGGCGATGAAGACGGCTAAAACAACTAACGCGACTACGGTGCATCCTGCCCGAGACACCTTAGCAGAATTGGTAAAAACACGGATGAAACCAATTCCTAAACCAAAAATCGCGATTAGAAGAACGAAGAACGCATATCCAACGATAAAAATTTGCGTTTCGTCTGGTCCGGTGTACCAACTCGCAATTGCGAATGCTGAAACGATGATTATCGGCCAAATCAAAAGATCCCAAATTCGAGTTGGCCGTCGAATTGTAAAAAACAAACCCGCGATTGACCCGATTACGAGTAGTAACAAGGCCACATGGATCAAGACGGTAACTGTTGTAATCGCAGGCCCGGGCGGAAACTGCGGCGGGAGCGTCGCGCGTTGGGCAAGAAGCAATGTTGAAAACATCGATAGGCCTTGGGGTTGCGATGAACGCGATCCGAAACTCGTCCAATCTGCTGTACGAATCATCATCGGCCGATGACTTTATTTCAAGCAAGCCTGACGAATGTTGGTGCTTACGGGAAATTTTATTACCTAGCCTTGCGAGTTTTCTGACTATTCACTCGATCAGAACCCGAGTTCCGCCAGATCGCTTCCACCAAGAGAAGCAACCAACAGCAAACCCAAAAGCACGCTCACAGCGAAAGCCGGTTTCGACCATCGATTTAAGTCGATGGCAAATCCCACAACCGCAAGTACGACGACGATCCATTCATTGTTGCCCTGTCCCAAGTCATAC
>JANMEB010000486.1:0-1815 GCA_031376585.1 Planctomycetota bacterium
CTTCATCGCCGGACGCACCGCGCCTCCCGGCAAACGGATGGGTCACGCCGGCGCGGTGATTAGTGGCGGCAAAGGAACTGCTGCCGAAAAGATGGCCGCGCTGCGCGACGCAGGAATAGAAGTCGCCGAAAGCCCCGCCGACATGGGCCTAGCCGTCCAGCGCGCCTTTCAAAGTCGCCGCCAATTCTCCAAAGCGTAGATGCGAACGGCGTTCCACGCATTGAGCGTCGACGTTAAATCGTGTGTATGGAACTGCACTGTTGATTCTGTTCAAATGTGCGCATGGCAAAGCGTAGAAAAAGCAGCAATCGCAGGACGAGCGGAATGGCAAGGGCGAAGCGAACGAGACGGACACTCGCGATACAGCCGCAAGCCGAGGCTTATCGGCACCCAGAGGCCACGTCGCCCATGCGGCCGGATGTAGGGACGCAGCCGCAATTCAAGAAAAAAAAGCCCCCGCAAAAGTATCGCTACGATTCAAGCTTGTCGCCGGCGCTCCATTGGGACGGACAAAACCCGGCCCGCGAACAAGGCGAAGCGCTCATTGCGGAAATCATTGTCCTATCAGCCAAGCTCCGTGCGGCCAAGTCGGATGCCGATCGCGAGTTGTCAGCGACGGCGATCCAAACCGCAGCCGAAAAACTCAGCGCTCTCGGTAGGCCGTTTCTCGATTGGAGCGGTAAAGCCGAACGGTTGTCGTTTGACGTCCCCACGCTCCCGTTGTTCGTTCACGAGAGGCTCTCCACCAAGGCGATTATCGAAACGCTGACCGGCCATCGGCGCGATCGGGATTTGCCCAAGCAGACGACGATGTTCGAGCTGTTTGGCGATCCGAGGCATTCCGTGGCGGACCAGGTGCTGCGGGCCTACGAGCATCGCGACCGCTGGACGAACCGCATGATCCTGGGCGATTCGCTGGTGGTGACGAATTCGCTGCTCCACTACGAGAGCCTGGGGGGTCAGGTGCAGATGATCTACATGGACCCGCCGTACGGCGTGAAGTTCGGCTCGAATTTCCAGCCGTTCGTGCGGCGTCGCGACGTAAGGCATGGCGACGACGAGGACCTGACGCGCGAGCCGGAGATGGTGCAGGCGTACCGCGACACCTGGGAACTCGGCCTGCACTCGTACCTCACCTACTTGCGTGACCGGCTGCTGGTCGCCCGCGAACTGCTCGCCCCCTCCGGCAGCCTCTTCGTCCAGATCTCCGACGACAATCTGCACCACGTCCGCGAGGTCATGGATGAAGTCTTCGGGGCGGAGAATTTTCTCGCTGTCATCACGATCCGAAAGACGACGAGCGAGGGAAGCTCATACCTCGGCGCGACGACCGACTTCTTAATTTGGTACGGCCGCGATTCGGAGAGGACAAAGTTCCGACCGCTCTACTTACCTCGAAGCGATGAAGCAGAGAGTCGGTATGACCAGGTTCTCTTAAACGACGGAACGACACGCGCCGCGACAACCGAAGAGAAGTCAGAATCGACTTCGCTGCCGGATGGGGCTCGACTCTTCCGCATGGACAACATCACGAGTTCTCGCCCCGCGAGTGGCAACGACGTGCGCGAGTTCAAATTCCAAGGGAAGACCTTTACGCCTGGCAAAGGGACATTCAAAACCGACGAGTTTGGATTGCAACGCCTCGCAGAAGCCGGACGGTTGCAGGGTACGTCGAGCGGCGGTCTCAGCTATCGTCGATTCAACGATGATTTCGGTCTCGCGCAAGTTGGCAATTTGTGGCATGACATCAGTGGTGCCGTGCAGAGTCGATCCGATCCCAATGTCTACGTCGTCCAAACCTCCACATCCGTCATT
>JANMEB010000527.1:0-1292 GCA_031376585.1 Planctomycetota bacterium
TAAGTCAAACGCCCCCGCTTCATAACCGGAATACACCAAATCGTATCGATATCCCAATGTCCCTTGCGGAAAAGCGTTCACGATCCGCAATACGATCGGCTGCCGATCATCGGTCAAAGGTCTTGGTTGCAACTGGCTGCCAGGCAGAAACAATGCCTCAATGGTTCGTGCCTCGCCCACGGTCGGTGCCGCGTCCGCGTTTTGTTTCGTGTCTTCTGCGTCCATCGCGCCGAAAGTTACCAACGTGAGCAGCGCTGCGACAAAAGCCGGTCGAAGATTGTGGGTATTCATGCTTATCGCGCACCGCGCCCTAATAATCCACGCGACTTGAAAAAATGCCGCAACCGATCCGCGACCGGTTGATCGGTCTGGAGCAGCAGATGGTCGACTCGCCCGCGGTTCAGTTCTTGCTTGATCCATTCGTGGTCGATTCCCAATCGCTTGCCGCGCGTGGTGAACATCCGACCCGTTTCGGCTTCGCGTGCGCTGAGGAACCCTGCCCCGCGGATTCCTTGCTCGGCGGGATCCTGCAAATGGACCGCGACCACGTCGTGCCGTTGCCCAAGCCGCTTGAGTGGTTGAATTGCTTCGGGTTCGTTTAAGTCGGACAACACAACGACGAGCGCCCGATTCGTCAACAGTGGCGCAAGTTCCTTGATTCGCTGTGCGAGCATGGTTCGTTCGGTTGTTTCATACTTTCGCAATTTGAGCAGCCACTGCATCACACGGTCTCGCGACAAACTGGGCGAAAATCGCAACTCGCGTTCGCCGACACCGACTACTGCAACGGGACTGATCCGATCAAGACACGCAAACGCGAGCCCACCCGCTAAATGCACGGCCAACGCGTACTTGCTATGGCGCGTCGAACTGGCGACCATCGAGGCCGACGTATCGACGAGCAAATAGCACGGCATGCGCTTGGGCGTTTCGTATTCCTTGACATGGTATTTCCCGGTCCGCGCCGTGATCCGCCAATCGATCGAGCGAACCGGATCGCCCGGCTGATACAACCGCGACTGAACATAGTCCGTGCCAGAGCCCAAAAACGGCGACGTGTCGCTGCCGTAACTGAGACTGTCCGCCAAGTGCCGCACGGCAATCACGAACTGCCGCGTGTTGAGGTGGTCGATCGTCTCAAGTTCCATTTGCATGGCGCACGTCGCTTAAGTAATCGCCGGTGTCAGCCCCATCGCGTTCATGATATCCGCCAGCACGGTTTCGCCGTTCAAGCCATCGGCGAGTGCCTCGTAATTCAAACGAATCCGGTGCAAAATCACGTCCGGGGCCAG
>JANMEB010000458.1:0-6764 GCA_031376585.1 Planctomycetota bacterium
ATTGACAAAATTTCGGCAGGTTCCCGTGAACCGGACCGTGTTGAATCGATCGATTTTGATTCCGGTCGCGTATTAAAACCAGTTCGCATGCGCTTACAAGCTGAACTTAGCTTTAACGGAACGCACGTGAAAAACGAATGGCCGCTGTGGGTCTTTCCGGCACCTACGGGCAAGGTGTCGTTAGTTGTGCATCCTTCGCTCGGCAGTGAACTAGATCACCTCGGCTCGATTGAACAGGTGGCTTGGCCCGATCGGCGCCCGGAACAAATTATTTGCGCGTCGCAATTGGATCACGAATTATTGGAACACGTTGCGCAAGGCGGGCGGCTAGTTCTGTTACCCAATGGTCAGCCGGGAAGCTATCCAATCGAGGAGCATTGGTTCTTGCGCGGCGGGCCAGCGATTTTTCCGCGCCCGAGTGAGATGCTTGTAAGCTGGTCGGGGACCAAGAAATCCAATGGACTCGTTGAATTGCAGCATTTTGATTTGGCCGGACCGGTTGTGCCGAACGTCGATTCAATGCTCGACGACATCACGCCGATGTTGATGTTGTGGGACAATCATGATCGGAAAGAGACACGGACGCACGGCTTGATGTTTGAGTTACCTGTCGGACGCGGACGCATCCTGGTCTCGACGCTGGATTACAAGAGGCCCACGAACGCAGCAGGACATTGGATCCTTGCATCGGCAGTAAAAGAGTTGGCGGCAGATTCGGGCGGTGTTGTTGACGCTCGGGGCGAACGCAATTTACAGCGTCTGCAGGCGGAACTGGATCGAAACGAACTCGAGCTTCAATCGCAAGATTGGAAGTTTCAGCCAGATCCGACGATCGAAGGGGACAAGTCCGGTTGGCAAGCGACCGACTTCGATGATTCGGAATGGAAAACGATCAAAGCGGATCGGCATTGGGAGGGGCAGGGTTACGAATCGCTCGACAACTGGGCCTGGTATCGCTTGCGCGTCCCTTTGGATGAAAAATGGGCCAAGGCAGAAAAGTTGTTCTTGAATTTCACCGGCGTGGACGACCATTATCGTTTATTCATCAACGGCCAATTCGTGGGGAGTAGCGGCGACGTGGCGACCAAGAAGACTGCCTTCGACGAGCGAAAGAGCTACGACATTTCCGATTACATTGTGAACGGCGACTCGATTCAAATCGCTATTGCGGTCTACGACTGGTACGGTGCTGGCGGGATTTTCCGCCCAGTGACGTTGAGCACTCAGCCGTTAAGCGATGATCGTCCGTGGCTCAAGTGAACCTTAGAACTCAAGCATCGCATTCGATTTCGGGTGTCCTTTTTCGCGTCAGCGCACAATCCATCCGAAATAATCCCGGCGAGATTGGTGCGACGTTGCCAAATCGCCTGATTATGTCGGGGCCATTCACTTGCGAATGGGAATGTACCGCTTGCAACGCTCTATTCGCTCGAAAGGCGCAGCATTCCCTTCTCGCGACGCGGAGTGCGGGCTAAGATTTGATGGACTAGTCTTGGGACAAACCTACCGTTATCACAACATCTCCGGCAAAGTTAACGATTGATGAACGAAATTCGCAAACGAAAACCGACGCGCGAAGACTTAAAGCCGGGCGAAGTGTTGTGCGATTTCTGCACGGCCAAATGCTGTAAGTACTTTGCTTTGCCGATCGACACGCCCACAGAGTACGAAGACTTTCAATACATCCGCTGGTACTTGTTGCACGATGCTGCCTATATCTTCGTCGAAGATGGAACCTGGTACTTGCTTGTCCAGACAGAATGCAAACATTTGCAGAGCGACAATCGCTGCGGGATCTACGAAACGCGTCCCAAAATTTGCCAAGAATACTCGACCGATAACTGCGAGTACGAAGACAATTGGACTTACGAACGGTATTTTGAAACGGCGGAACAAGTCCAGGAATTCTGCGACGCTTTGTTTACGCGACCGGGCAATGAAAACTTTCGAAGCCCACGGCCCAAGCTTTTTCCCGTGATCGACGTTTCGTCGCCACGAGTCCCGCCGACTTTTCCAAGTACAGACGGTACACTGCCTACAACGGCTGCACCTACCGAATCTGTATAAGGCGAATCTACTCGTGGATCGAATTGAACCTCGGACCCTCAAAGGCTTTCGCGACTTTCTACCGCAAACCATGATGCCGCGCGAGGCGCTAATCGAAACCGCACGGCGAGTCTATCGTTCGTATGGGTTTGCCCCGATCGATACGCCGACTCTTGAATTGGCCGAAATCCTAACCGGAAAAGGGGGCGAGGAGACGGACCGGCAACTTTATCGGTTTCGCGATCCAGGTGATCGCGATGTGGCAATGCGATTCGATTTGACGGTGCCCTTGGCTCGATTCGTGGCACAGCATGCCAACGATTTGGGGATGCCCTTCAAACGTTATCACATCGCCACCGTGTGGCGCGGCGAGTCGCCACAAGAAGGCCGCTATCGAGAATTCATGCAGTGCGACTTTGACACAATCGGTTCGATGTCGATTGCAACTGATATTGAAACAGCGCTCGTGATTTATGACTTGATGCGAGCGATTGGATTCGAAAAGTTCACAATTCGGCTCAATAATCGCAAACTGCTCAACGGCTTATTGGCCAAAGTCGATTTGTCGGAGCACGCCGTCCCGATTCTGCGAGCCATCGACAAGCTTTCCAAGATCGGGCCCAGCGGCGTTACCGCAGAGCTTAAACGAACGACGCCAGCCACCGATGTGCAAATTCAACAATTGCTGGAATTAGTGGCGACTAAACCAGGACAAGCCGACGTACTGAGCAAAATGGACCGGCTGGTTGCGGGAAACGAGTTGGGCGAAACGGGGGTCGGGCAATTGCGTGCCGTGATCGATGGTGTAAAAGCTGCTGGAACTAATTGCGATCGTTTTGCGATTGATGTTTCGATTGCAAGGGGCCTGGACTATTACACGGGGACGATTTACGAAACGCTGCTCGATGAATTGCCGTCGATCGGCAGCATCTGTTCCGGAGGCCGCTACGATAACTTGGCCAAACTTTTTACAAGTCAGGAACTCCCTGGCGTTGGTGCTTCGCTCGGTTTGGATCGATTGCTTGCCGCGATGGAAAAACTGGGAAAACTTCCGCAAGTTCAGACCCCTGCCCAAGTCATGATCGTTCAATTCGACGCGAATCATCTGGGAAACTATTTGCTACTTGCCTCACAAATCCGTGCCGCGGGAATGGGAGTTGAACTGTACCCTGACGCGAAGAAGCTCGGTGCGCAATTCAAATACGCCGACCGAAAAGGATTTCGCGCGGTGATCATCGCCGGTGCTGACGAACTGGCCAAAGGGGTCGTACAAATCAAGTGGCTGGCCGATGGCAGTCAGACCGAAGTCTCGACAAACAACGGCGCAGCGGAAATCATTGCGAAATTGCGCAGCCGCGAGTCGGTCTAAGTTACGTTTCAAGTTCGTAGAATACGATGTCGCCGATGGCGTGCAGTCTCAGGCGTGTGCCATCGATTTCTTCGTTTAACTGGCGAAGGCGTTCGCTTGCATTGCGCCAAATTCGTGCCGACGTTACGCGGCTAAAGCGTTGGTTGGTCGCCGTTTTTTCGGTAGCTGAGGCACCCTGGCTACCAACATCCGCAGCTAGGCGGCTCAATGGCGAAGACACCAACACGATTCCGTTCGCCAAGGCGTGAGGAGTAGAGCGAGAGGCTTTGGGTAGCGAAAGAATTTCTATCCTGTTTCCTTTCCCTGTAATCGGGGAGAGGGTTAGGGGCTGCGAAACAACTGGCGCGCCAAACGGCGCGATTGCTGACTGAGCCGCAGCGGGCATCGGATTCTTCAATGTCCACAATTCGTTTCCGCTGGTTCCATTATCTGCCGCGAAGAACAGTGTTGTCACGCTTGACGCCAAAAAACTGGGATTCGAACTGCCAGCTCCAGGGTTGATGTTGGCTGCCAACAAGGTTCCCGGTCCGAACGCGGTGCTTTTCCACAACTCTCGACCGTTCACGCCGTCGTCGGCTGAAAAGAATAGCGTGCTGTTGTGATTGTAAAGATTCGTAGGTGCCGAGCCCAATGCGCCAACGCGAATGTCTTTCACGCGGACCGTACCAGAAACTTGACCATTGCTGCGCCAAAGTTCCACTCCGCTTGTCCCTTCGTCGGCCGTGAATACGAGAAACCCATTCAGATTCAAAAGTTGCGTTGGGCTGGAACCCATGGCGCCAACCCGAATGTCCTTGACCAAGAACGTGCCGGCGGCTGATCCATTGCCGTTGCTCTTCCAGACTTCGGTCCCGTTGGTCCCGTTGTTTGCCGTGAAGAAAACATTCCCTTTGAGATTGGTGAACTCCGTCGGATTTGAACTTTCCGTTCCCAGTAAAATGTCACTCACCAACAAAGTATTCGCCAAGGTGCCGGTAGATTTCCACAGCTCCGTCCCGATAGTGCCGTCATTGGCTCCAAAAAACACGATCCCTTTCACATTCGTTAGTCCGTTTGGATCGGAACTCAGTGCGCCAGAGCGAATGTCTTTGACCAAGAAAGTTGTGGCAATAGTACCATTGCTTCGCCAAAGTTCGTTGCCAACGGCACCATCGTTTGCGGCGAAAAACAATGTCCCCTTGGAGTTGACTAGAAAACTCGGAGATGAACTTGCCGCGCCGGGATTGATGTTCAGCACTTGCGATGTGCCTCCGTTTGTTCCGTCGCTTTTCCAAAGTTCATTGCCCGTCGCAACATCGCTTGCGACAAAAAACAGAAGTCCGTTGACATTCGTCAGTTGCCCGGGATTGGAGCCTACGGCCCCGATTTGGATGTCTTTAACTCGTTGAGTTCCCGTCGTCGTTCCATCGCTTATCCACAATTCATTTCCGGCGGTCGTATCAGTCGCGGCAAAAAATAGTCGACCGCTAACATTAAGCAACTGCGTCGGGTCGGAGCTGGAAGCGCCGGCGGAAATATCTTTGACTTGAACCGTCCCCAGGCTGGTCCCGTCGCTTTTCCACAGCTCCCGTCCAGCGGCGGCAGTGAACGCGGTAAAGTAGATCGTGCCGTTCACGTTTACGAAATTTTGCGGATCCGAGGCACCGATTCCGGAAACAATATCGATGAGCAAAAGCTCACTCGGCGTCGTTGGCGGTTTCACACCTCCACCAGCGACTCCCGCGCCAGGCAATCCCGCACCCGAAACACCCGCGCTGGTAACCCCAGGAAGTAATACGCCGGGGCCGACAACTCCCGGCCCTTTTACAGTCGATTCGCCACCGCCGTCCATCGTCCATAATTCATAGCCTTTGGTTCCGTCATTGGCCCGGAAAAGCAGCGTACCGTTCACGTTCGTTAACGCGGCTGGGAAAGAGTCGCTTGCCGACGGACGAATATTCTTGACCAAGACCGTGCCCGCTGTCGTCCCGTCGCTTTTCCACAATTCGTAACCGTTCGTCAAGTCATTGGCGCGAAAGAACAGCGTGCCATTCACGTTAGTAAGGTAAAACGGATACGAATTTAATGCACCTGCAAAAATGTCTTTGACCAAGGATGTACCCGCGTTCGTCCCATCGCTTTTCCATAATTCAAAGCCGGTGGTTCCGTTGTTGGCTTGGAAGAACAGCGTTCCGTTCACGTTCGTGAGAACAACAGGGTCAGAGCTGTTGGCACCGGCGCGGATGTTTTTGACCAAGACCGTGCCTGTCGTTGTCCCGTCGCTCTTCCACAGTTCGTAGCCATTGGTTAAATCATTGGCGCGGAAGAACAGCGTGCCATTTACGTTTGTTAGATTAAACGGATACGAATGGTATCCCCCGGCTGCGATATTCTTGACCAGGACTGTGCCCGCGTCCGTGCCATCACTTTTCCACAATTCAACGCCATTGGTTCCATCGGTGGCCTGGAAAAACAGGGTGCCGTTGATGTTGGTCAGAATCGATGGATTAGAATTATAAGCCCCGATTCGAATGTTCTTGACGAGGACCGTGCCTGCGGTCGACCCGTCGCTTTTCCAAAGTTCGTAGCCGTTCGTGAAATCATTGGCCCGAAAAAAAAGCGTGCCGTTCACATTGGTGATATTGTACGGATACGAATTTAGCGGGCCTGCAAAAATGTCTTTGACCAGGACCGTGCCGGTAGCCGTCCCGTCGCTCTTCCACAATTCGAAGCCATTGGTTCCATCATTGGCTTGGAAGAATAGCGTGCCGTTCACGTTGGTGAATACTACTGGGTTCGAGCTGAGCGCCCCGGGACGAATGTTTTTGACTATGACCGTGCCCGTTGCCGTCCCATCGCTTTTCCATAATTCGTAGCCATTCGTAAGATCATTGGCCCGGAAAAAAAGCGTGCCATTCACGTTAGTCAAGTTAAAAGGATACGAGTTTAGTGAACCAGCGAAAATGTCTTTGACCAAGACAGTTCCGGCGGAGGTCCCGTCGCTTTTCCACAGTTCAAAGCCACTGGTTGCATTGGTGGCTTGGAAAAACACTGTGTTGTTTACGTTGGTGAAGCCGCTGGGATTCGACGCACCGGCTCCAACAAAGATATCAATGAGCGCCGGCATTCCCGTGAGCAGCGTTCGAGGTTCCAGTAATTCGCAGTGCATTTGCGTTGGATGCAAAATTGCTTCGGCGCTTCGACGTTCGCGGCGAGGATTTGACGAAGCCATGATAATATTCTCCGGACGGGCTTGGGCGCGACAATGCACGCGATTACTTTATTGTGGGCGTCGTTCGTTTAACCTGGAGCCAGCGGCGACGGTTTTGCCTCTGTCGAGTTGCCGTCGCCGCTGGCTCCGGGTTAAACG
>JANMEB010000535.1:0-3656 GCA_031376585.1 Planctomycetota bacterium
TGACCAAATCCGCGCGGGCTATTGGATCGTCTTTCAATTTTCGGCTCGTTGAAGCTGCGCCGCTTGGAGCGTGTTTTCCAACAGCATGGTCACGGTCAGCGGGCCGATTCCGCCAGGAACAGGCGTGATGTACGACGCAATTTGCGAGACAGATTCAAAGTCAACGTCGCCAACCAAGCCCTGTTCGGTGCGATTGATGCCGACGTCAATGACGACGGCCGCAGGGCGAATCATGTCTGCGGTGATGGCTCGCGGACGACCGATCGCGGCAACCACAATGTCCGCGCTGCGTGTGAATTCGTTCAACAATTTGGTTCGGCTGTGACATAGCGTGACCGTAGCGTTGGCCATTTCCGGACCCAAATGCGAGTCCTTCGCCGAAAGCAGCATGGCCAGCGGTTTGCCGACGATGTCGCTGCGCCCGACGACGACTACATGTTTACCCGCCGTTGCAATGCGGTTGCGCGCAAGAATTTGTAGAATGCCGTGTGGGGTACACGGCAAAAACCGAGGACGGCCTTGGGCGAGCAACCCGACGTTGAACGGGTGGAACGCGTCAACGTCTTTCAGCGGATGAACGCGATCCAAAATTTTCAATGAATCAATTTGTGCCGGAAGCGGCAATTGCACCAAGATCCCGTTGATCTGATCGTCGTGGTTGAGTTCATCAATCTGTTGCTCAAGCTGTTCCGTCGTCGTATTCGCCGGCAGCAAGTACAGCCGACTTTCAACGCCAACTTTTTTGCAAGCCGTTCGCTTATTTCGCACGTAAACCGCGCTGGCTGCGTCCTCGCCAACCAACACTGCTGCTAGTGTCGGCGTAACGCGAGTCTGATCGGTGAAACGCGCAATTCGCGTGGAGATTTCCGATTGCAGTCGATCGGCCAACTCGCGACCGTTGAGAATTTGTGCGGTCACTTTCAAAGCTCCAGAACTCATTTCGTCAGCCCTTATGATTTTGAATGCGACCGACAGAGAACCAACCCGTTACGGGTCTACGGGGTCACGCGCAACTCGTTCCATGGCTTGTTTGAATTGCTCGAGGCCGCTATCTAGTTTGGTCTGGATTTGCGTTTGTGAAAACGGGGCCACAAAACGCAACAAGCCTTTGGGTGTGACCGAGAACTTATGTCGCAACGTTGTTAGACCATTATTCTCCTCAAGCTGACAATCCGATCGCCCATCAACTTGGCGGCCGGTCATCGCGGTAATGATGCGTTCGTTGGGCGTGGTCTCTAGAACTTCGCTATCGATTTCCCAAGTACGATCATCGACGCTGATCGTAAAACGTGATTTCGCACCGACTTGATGGCCGCCTTCGGTTAGTGGCCGGACTTGAATTCCGCCCGTGGCCCAGCGATTGGTTTTCGTTGGATCAGTCAAGTACTGAAACACGAGGCTGGCGGGAGCAACAATCGTGGTTTGGCTGTTGAATTGTCTTTGTCGACCTCCGATTAGAAACAGCGCAATCGCTGCGACGATAAGGAAGACCGTCACGACAATTAAAAACCGCGTTACGCGACTCATAAAGGATCGAATCACGGCTCTCTCCCAACCAGCGAGTTATTGCCTTGTCGCTTTCAATTCTTCGTTTAACTGCCGGGCGCTGCGACTGTGCCGGACTCGCACGGCCCGAAGCGATCCCGCAAACAAAGGCAGCACTGCAAAAGCTTATCGTACTGCTTTGGCCAACGTTTTCAACCAAACGGAACTTTTCGAGAGCATCGCGCATCGGAAGGAACGCTGCGATTTTGCTGAGAATTCGCGCGAACCTTCAAAACCGTAGCTCGTCTTGTTTTAAGGAATTTCGAAGCATACCGTTTTCGCCAGAGTGTTCTCAAACCACGAAAAAGAAAATGACGCATCTCATACCGGGTTACTTATTGGAACTGGCCTTTAGGGCGAATTCCGGTCGACGACTATTCGACCGCTCGCTCAATGTGCGCTTCTGACGCCCTGGTAATTTCAGGTTGAAATACACAAGCCCGGTGCAGAACGCAGCCGGGCTTTTTTTTATCACCGAGCAATGATCGCAGTTTTCCCTGAACAAGGGTCCGGTAGCTGAGACGGTGTAGCGCTTGGCTGAAGACCAAGACACGAGGATTCGAGCGCCTCCCGGACCACTTAGAGCCGATCCGAGAACCGCGGGGGTCTGTCGCCGTCTCCTCGCGGCTCTCGGAAAGGCTCGAAGCAGATCGCAAAGGCCTACTCGAAAATGGAGTGCAAACACAACACACAATTTTTTGCCCCGGTCGTCTAACGGCAGGATGGCGGGCTTTCAATCCGTCGATAGGGGTTCGACTCCCCTTCGGGGTGCGTTATCGAAGAGAGGTGCAATTGGTGGCACGCGTGTTTTGGGAACACGAGGACGCAGGTTCGAATCCTGCCTCTTCGACTTTGAATGCAAAAGGGGTCAGACAATTTTTTCGAAGTAAAAAATGAGTTAGCCCCCGTAGTGCGGTAGTCGCGGGCTGGTTGCCCAAGCTCGGCTGATAACCGGGCTTTGCCAAGTTCGATTCTTGGGGCTACCAGTTCTGAACACAGAAGGGGTCAGACACATTTTTCGAAACGAAAAATAAGTCAGACCCCAGACGAAAAAACACGCGAGAAAAAAATGACGCAACGATACAAACAGTCGCACGACAACTTGGTTTCCGGGTTGTGGTGTAACTGGCAGCACAGCGGACTTTTAATCCGCCAGGTAAGGGTTCAACTCCCTTCGGCCCGATTCGAAGGCATGAGACGTGAGGCTACAGGCTTGAGGGAATTGGGATTTCGATTCTGTCCTCAAGCCTCAGGCCTCATGTCTCAAGCCTAACCCGCGGCGCGTAGCTCAATGGTCAGAGCGGTTGCCTTATAAGCAACAGGTCATGGGTTCAATTCCCATCGCGCCGATGGAAAAAATTTGAATCGCACTGGTCGTCCAGCGGAAGGATGCTGCTTTCGTAAAGCAGTGACGTGGGTTCAAGTCCCACCCGGTGCTCTGCGACGAAAAAGGGGTCAGGAACTCTATGAATCTACGAGTATGACGAACCTCGAATCTCGGAAAGTTCCTGACCCTTTTTTCGATTGATCTTTGACAATTCGACGTCAACTGCGCTCATGAGGTAGCGGTAGCCTACTGCTTTGCCAAGGCGGATGCGCGGGTTCGAATCCCGCTGAGCGTTTTAGGTAGGCTTGAGGCGTGAGGCAACAGGCTTGAGAAAAGAAGTTAATTAACGTCCGACGCTGAGCTTTGATTTTCTCGTTCCAAGAAGTCAGGTTTCGATTCGGCGTGATCGAAGGAGTCCGGCGAGCACTTTTGCGGACTCGTCGGCTTTTTGCGAAAGCTCGGTGGAGACATCAATCGACATATATCCCAGCCGTGCAGCGATTGTAACTTGGTAGGAAACTTCGCGAGCGGATGCAAACGCAATGTCAAGAAATCGAACGTAGTCTGAGTGAGAAGTTCGGGCACAGCCCTCAACAATATTGGACGCGGTTGAAACCGCCGCCCGCCGCAACTGGGAAGTTAAACCGAATTGCTCGTCTTTAGGAAACGATTTCGTCGCCCCATTAATCGCCATCACCAACTGGTCGGCCAATTCAAATGCACGAAGTTTTCGATGATCCCTCATGTCAATATTGTCACCATTTGGACTTCTTGCCTCACGCCT
>JANMEB010000548.1:0-3493 GCA_031376585.1 Planctomycetota bacterium
TCGATTGCGCGCCAAGCAGATTTGCGGCCTGAAGTTCCGTCGCCAGCATCCCATCGGGCCATACTTTGCGGATTTCGCCTGCGTCAGCACAAAACTCGTCATTGAAATTGACGGCGGCGATCACGATCAAACAGCGGATTCCGATCTTGAACGGGAGTCGTTTATCAGGAAAAAGGGCTGGGAGATTCTTCGATTTAGCGACGTGGATGTTGAAGACGATGACGAAATGGTCGTTCGCGGAATCGCCAAACATCTTGGATTGCGATACGAATTTGATAAGCGGCATGGGACAGGTTCAGGTCGTCACGCCAACAAGAATTAAAGCCCTCCCCGTAATCCCCCTTCGGCGGATTTCGACCCTCCCAAGGGGAGGGTAAGGTTGTGGGGTCCGACTTGTGTAGATACCAATGGGTTGATCCCATCGTCTTGACATGATGGATTTTTTCGAACGTACGTTGCGACGATAGTGAAACGGTAAATACGAAGTCCGCCGGGGTAAACCCGGCGGCGCGCTAAGTGTCGCAGAAATCTATCTTACATATCGCGCAGCATTTCCACGGCGGCGTTGCGGCCGCAGGCGCCCATGACACCGCCTCCGGGATGACTGGCGGCGCCGCACAGGTACAATCCGCCCACGGGCGTGCGGTGATCGGACCAGCCGGCGACGGGCCGCATCAGAAAAAGTTGATTGAAGTTCATCGCCCCCTGCATAATATTTCCGCCGGTCAAGCCATACGTCCGTTCCAAATCGAGTGGCGAGAGGACTTGGCGATGCTCAATCGCTGCGGGAACATTCGGTGCATACTCAGCCAAGACTTCGATGCAGCGATCTGCAAACGATTCCTTGATCGAATCCCAATGCAACCCTGGCTTGAGTTTATAAGGCGCAAACTGCACGAACATCGAAACAATATGTTTTCCCGGAGGGGCGATCGTGGAGTCGACGCTACTGGCCATGGTCAGTTCCAGAACGGGGCGGCGGCTTGGCTCGCCGTATTTTGCGTCGTCGTAAGCGCGCTCGATCCATTCCAGCGTTTCGCAAATGTGCATGGTGCCGTGATGGTGCGGGCCGATGCCGCTATGAGGCAAGCACTTAAACTGCGGCGGCTCGCTGAGCGCGACGTTGATCTTGGCCGACGCCGAGCTGTAATCGATCTTGGCGACTGCGTTGCGAAATGCTTCCGGCAAATGTTCGGGGCGCAAGAATTTTTCGAATGTCAGGTGCGCATCAACGCTCGAGGCGACGATGGTCGCACTAAAGCTCTTGCCCCCGACAAGCGTCACGCCAGTGGCGCGCCCATTTTCCACGTTGATCGACTCGACGGCGGATTCGGTGTGAATGACAACTCCCAAATCTGTCGCGGCTTTGCGCAGCGACTCGGCTAACCCTCCCATGCCACCTCGAATATAGCCCCACACGCCGCGTGCCCCGCCCGCCGTTCCCATGACGTGATGCATCAATACATACGCGGTTCCCGGAGCATTGATCGAAGCGAATGCGCCGATAATCGCGTCGGTGGCGATAGTCGCTTTTAGGACTTCCGTTTCAAACCAACGTTCGAGGATCGGTCGGGCGGCACCCGTAAGTAGTTCAATCGCGTCGGGCAAATCCGCGCCAAGCTTTTTCAGCATCCCGTGCATCCGCGCGGCGGTGCGCAGATCGCGAATTTTTTTCATCCATGAAATGTTCCGCCAAGACTTAGGCAGCGGCAGCACATCGGGAGCCGTTTGGCCAATCAGTGGTTCGATTTGAGTGGCGACTCGTTCGAGAAATGCTTCGTACCGCCCAAAGTTCTCTGCGTCGCGTGGACTGAACTTGGCGATCTCGCGTCGGTTGGCAGCCTGGTCAGGGCCCAGCAGCAAGTGCCTTCCATCGGCCATCGGTGTAAACGACGACGGATTGCGTGGCAAAATCGACAAGCCGTATTCCTTCAGTCGCAACTGCTCGATGATTTCGGGCAGTAGCAAGCTAACCACATACGACGCGGTGGAGACTTTGTAGCCCGGCCATAATTCTTCGGTGACGCTGCAACCGCCCAAGATATGTCGCCGCTCGAGCACGCAGACTTTTTTCTTGGCCCGCGCTAAATAGCACGCAGCGATCAAGCCGTTGTGGCCGCCACCGATTACGATGCAATCAAACTGCCCGCGAGTTGTCATGACTTGAGTCCGGTTGTGGAAATACCTCGAACAAATGTCCGCTGCGTTAGAAAAAACAAGACCATCGGCGGCAGGGTGAACAGCACGGCCGCAGCCAAAAGCAAATTCGTCTGGTCGCTATAGGCGCTTACAAAACGCTCAAGCGAATAGGCCAAAGGAAATTTATCCGGATCGTTCAAATACAACAGGGGACTACTGAAGTCGTTCCAAGTCTCGATGAATTGAAACAAGGCCACCGTCGCCAGGGCGGGCAGCGAAAGCGGCACAGCCATTCGCGAAAACAGTCCCCAATGGTTTAAGCCATCCAGTCGAGCCGCTTCGAACAGCTCTTCGGGAATCGTCATGAAAAATTGCCGTAGGAGAAAGATGTAAAAAGCGTTCCCCAAAAAAGTCGGCAGGATAATTGCCCATAAACTGTCGTACAAACCGACTTCGCGAGTCAGCCAAAATCGCGGAATCATCGCAACGTGCCAAGGCAGCATCATCGTGATCATCACCAGGGCCAGCGCCAGCTTTCGACCGCGCCAAGGAATTCGGGCGAGCGAATAGGCAACCAAGCTGCACGAAAGCGTCGTTCCGATCACGCAGCCCAAACAAAGCAGCAGCGAATTCGACAGCCCGCGAAAAAACGGAAAGCTCTGCATCGCGTCGCGGTAGTTTTGCCAATGCACGGGTTGCGGCAAAACGCTGTATGGATCGCGCACCAGTTGCTCGGACGATTTCAGCGACGAAGCAATCATCAACACTGTCGGCGCAGCGAATAGTACGCCCGCGACCAGCAGGATCGTCCACATCCACCAGCGGGTTCGATTAGTCTGCATCGGCTGCCCCCTCGATTTGCTTGAGACGATCAAGCTGGCTTTGGATGCGGAGCCCAGCGTTGCGCAAGATTTCCGCGCTGGAGCGTTCCGGATGGCTGATGGCTTCCTCCGCGGCCGCTTCGAGCGTTCGCTTAAAAAACATTGCGCCGCGCGTCTGGGGAAAAGGGAAAAGTTGATCGCTACCAGCCAAGTCAACAAATTCCGCCATCAAGGGATGTTGCCGTAAGTATTCTTGGAATGACTTGCTCTCGATCACCGCAGCGGAAACTGGAATCCAGCCACCGTCGGCGCAAGTCCGCGCGGCTTGGTTGACACTCTCAAGGCCAATCCAAAAACGGATGAAGGCCCAAGCGCCAGCCGAGTTTTTGGCCCCGCGCGGAACGACAAAAAAATTCCCGTTGACCCAGCCCGAACGACTTCGCCCACTTTCCGGCGGCGGCAATGGACAAACTCCAAATCGAGGCGCGGCAATTCCGCGAGCCGCAGTGAAAGCTTCGATGTCGATTTCAAAA
>JANMEB010000620.1:0-7361 GCA_031376585.1 Planctomycetota bacterium
ACGCTTGTCCAGCCAGCAAGCGGGTCATTTCGATAGCGCGACAAAAGCTTTTTGGCTGCCGACAATTCGGATTCCGTCGCCGGTCGCCCAAGCGCGATCCAAACCATTTGATCCAATTGCTTAGGCAATTCCTTGGCTTCAAGTCTTGCGTTCGGATCCAGTTTTGCATCGACTGGCGTAATTCGATTCGCAAGGGCTTTGGCCTGTTTGGCAGCGAATTCGCTATTGAGCATGAACAGCGATTGGCTCGGTACATTGGTAACCTGCCGTGCGCCTTGGACGGCTGCGGCATCGGGAAAATCGAAAACGGCTAGGACCTCGGGTTCGACGTTGCGTGCCACCGCCAAATAGGTGGAGCGGTGATTGTCGTTCGCTTTGGCCACGTTATCTTCGGACAAACGCGTGCGGCGCGGGCCGCCGAGTGGTCCGTCACCTGCGCGGCCAATTAAGGATGCTGCTGGGCGACTAAGTTCGAGTGTCCCGGCCGCGCTCATCATCGCGTCGCGAATTGATTCGGCGTCCAGGCGCCGAGGATTATGCCGCCACAGCAGTGCGTTTTCAGGGTCGGCCGCAAAGTTCTTGTCGTCATGCGTTGCCGCAAGTCGATACGTTCGGCTCAGCGCAATCTCGCGAACAAGTTTCTTGACCGACCAACCGTCGGCGATGAATTTACTTGCCAAGTAATCCAGTAATTCAGGATGGCTCGGCTCGTTTCCCGTGGTACCAAAGTTATCAACGCTCGCGACAAGTCCTGCGCCAAACATCCAGTGCCAGACGCGGTTGGCCATCACTCGTGCAGTTAGCGGATGATTGGGGTCGGTCATCCACTGAGCGAGTTCGAGGCGACCGCTGGAGGATTTCGGAATGGCCGGAGATTTTACGCTCGGTAAGATTTCAGGAATCGCGCGGGGGATGACTTCGCTTGGTCGGTCGACTTCGCCGCGAATGAATAGCGGACTGTTGGTCAATGAAACGAATCCGCTAGCCCGTCGGCGAAAATCGCGATTGCGAAACGACTGCTGTGACGTCTTGGGCCGATCGGCGGCACCCATCGCGAGCGATTTGACGGAGCCATCGGAACTGTAATTCTTTAGTTCCGCTTCGAGTTGGCTGATCTGATTCACGACGCGAACGGTTTTTAGGTCATTGGTTTCCGGCTTGCCGCTACGACGGTTGCGAATGCGTTCGGCGAAAATTTCACGTTGCTCCTGTTTCAGTCCGGTTAGTTGCTTGTTCTTTTCCGCATAAGCGGCTTGCGACATGGTTTGGAGATAACTTTCGGACGTGTCTCCGGGCAATTCAACCAGATCGCCAGCGTTCCGTCCTCCGTTTCCGCCGGACGTTCCGAACTTCGTCTCGGTCGAAAGGAAAATCCCCGCAACGGCCGTATAGTCTGCTTGTGAAATCGGATCGAATTTGTGATCGTGGCATCGAGCGCACGCGACCGTCAACCCCATGACGCTTTGTGTGACAGTGTCGATTTGTTCGTCAGCCAAATCCAAAGCAAACTGTCGAGGCTTCATTTCGTTGAGCGACTTGGGGCCGATTGCCAAAAAACCGGTGGCGATCAAATTCCGCGCCTTGTCGTTGGGGGACTTGGCGTCGAGCAAGTCTCCTGCGATTTGTTGCTGCACAAATTGGTCGAACGGTGTATCGGCGTTAAATGAATCAATGACGTAATCTCGATAGCGCCACGCCAGTGGGTACAAGATATTGACGTCCTTGCCGCTTGATTCGGAATAGCGTGCCACGTCGAGCCAGTATCTTCCCCAACGTTCCCCGAATTGCGGCGAGTTAAGCAACTGGTCGATCACGTCTTCGTAAAGTTGATCGCGTGCGGCAGCATTGCTGGCGCTTTTCCAATCTGCGGCGAACTGCTGCGCGTCTTTGGGCGTTGGCGGTAAGCCGATCAGGTCAAAGTAAACGCGGCGCAACAGGGCAAGTGGTTCTGCGTCGCCGACTGGCTTGAGATTGGAGCTATCCAACTTGGCCAAGACAAATCGATCGATGTCGGACTTGGGCCACGTGGCGTCCAGCGATGTTGGGCGAGTCACTTGTTTTATCGGTTGAAACGCCCACCAGTTTTTTGCGTTTTCGTCCGCCCCGAATTCTTGGACGACTGCGTCGGCTTTCCGCGGATCCGGCGCTCCCATGCGAATCCATTTGTCGAAATCCGCGATGACACTGTCGGGAAGTTTTCCTCCGGATTTGTTTGGCGGCATCGCCATGTCATCGTCTTCGTATCGAATGGCGGTCATCAAAAGACTGTCATCGGGATTGCCCGGCTCGATCGCCGCTCCCGAATCACCGCCTTGGATCAACCCCGCGCGAGTATCAAGATGCAAACTGCCGCCGATATTCATCGCATCTTGCGAATGGCACGAATAGCATTTGTCGGCAAGCACCGGCCGAATCTTGGCTTCGAAGAATTTCAGTTGATCGCTCGTCCATTTGTCGTCGTCGGACCAACTTGTACGGGTAAATCCAAAACAAATGATCGCCAATACCGCAATTAACCGCATCATGGCTTTCCCTGCTTTGCTGATTCTCAACTCGTTGCGCGGAACACAATCAAAGAAACACGACAATCGTTGCTCAAGTATCGGCTTTTTTCTGAATTCTTGCAAATTTGCGGATTTCTAGTCGAAAACTCACGACCCTGTGCCATCGACCGCAGGCGCTAATCCTCGGACCAAGCGCGGGTTGATTGCCGCGTCGCGACCAAGCACAATATGCCGAAGCAAGCAGCAGTCACATTCCACATGCCGTGGCCAGAATTGGACGAAGGAGCAGGAGCGGACGTCACATGGAATGTGCCTGCTACTTTCTTACCGGTCGATCGCAACTTTGTACCACAACTTGAATTGGAATCAAATCAATGAACGCTCGAGTTTTCCGTAGCTGGGTCGCTGGTTTAGTCTGCGTGATCGGCCTTGCCGTTTCAACGTCGTCTGCCCAAGTCAAACCAAACGCGGGGATGATGAGATTTCCGGATGTCAGCGCCGAGAGTATCGTATTTGTTTACGGCGAGGATTTGTGGACCGTGCCGCGAGCTGGCGGGCTGGCCTCTCCGTTGGCAGCCCCGGCCGGTGAAGAATCGTTGCCCCGATTTAGCAACGATGGAAAAACGATCGCGTTTGTCGGCAACTACGATGGAAATCAAGACATCTACGCGATCGCGACCAGCGGCGGATCAGCCCGGCGTGTGACATTTCATCCAAGCGGCGAGTTGCTATGCGATTGGACGGCGGATAATCGGCTGCTGTATTCGTCGGATGCATATACGGGATTGGGTCGCCAAGCCAATTTATACCTGCGCGGGCTCGATGATCCTTTGCCAAGTCCGTTGCCGATTCCTTACGGCACCAACGGTGCGATCAATGCCGACGGAACTTGGCTGGCGTACACGCCGCACAGTCATGACTATCGAACTTGGAAGCGTTATCGCGGCGGCATGGCGTCGGATATTTGGCTGTTCAATTTAAAAACGAACGAGTCCCGACAGATCACGGACTTCGAAGGAACCGACAGTCTGCCGATGTGGCAAGGTGCTTCGGTGTATTACGTGTCGGATGCGGGTCCGGAGCATCGATTGAATATTTGGGCTTACAACACCGAGACGAGCGAACGAAAACAAGTTACGCAATTTGCAGACGATGATTGTCGCTGGCCGTCGATTGGGCCAGGAACGGATGGCAAGGGAGAAATCGTTTTGCAGAACGGGAGTCATTTGTTTTTGGTCAGCTTGCCGGACGGAAAAACCACACCGGTGGAAATAACGATTCCTGGCGACCGCCCCAAGATACGTCCGCGCAATATTGACGCCGCCGAATGGATTGCTGCAATCGACTTATCGCCAATCGCCAAACGAATTGCGATTGAAGCGCGTGGTGACATTTGGACGTTGCCCGCCAAGAACGGCTCGCCGCGCAACTTGACTCGCACAAGCGGCGTTGCCGAGCGCGATCCGGCGTGGAGTCCCGACGGGAAATCGTTGGTGTATTTCTCGGATGTTACAGGCGAATACGAGCTTTATTTGGCCCCAAGCGATGGCGTCGGCGAAGCGAAACAATTAACAAAAGACGGCAAGTGCTTTCGCTACAGCCCTATTTGGTCGCCCGATTCGAAGCGAATTTATTTCTGCGACAAGACCGGCGCGATGTTCGTGCATGCGCTTGAGTCCAGTGAGACGAAAGAGTTTGATCGCGATCCAGCATCCAACCAAATTGGCGCTAGTTGGTCTCACAACAGCGAATGGATGGTCTACACTCGTTCGGAGGATAGTCACCGGACGAACAGTTCGATTTGGGTTTACAACGTCCTCAACGGAACGAAGCAGAGAATTACTTCGGGGTTTTTCAACGATTCATTGGTCACGTTCGATCGCAAAGGCGACTTTGTTTACTTGGCAAGCAATCGAGCGTTTAACTCGCCGCGATACGAAGATTTGGGAAACAGTTTTATTTACGCGAACACGAGCGTCCTAATGGCAATTCCGTTGCGCGGCGACGTCAAGAACCCGCTGTTGGCCAAAAGCGACGAGGAAGATGGAACTGAGGACGAGGCTGCGAAAGACGACAAGAAGAAGTCTGATGAGAAAGATTCGTCCGACAAAGCTAAAGAAACCAAGGCTGACGCAAAACCAGACGATGCGAAGCCAATAAAAGAGGAGTTCAAGGCCTTCGCGATTGATTTCGATGGAGTGGAAGCCCGGTCGTTCCTAATCCCAGTCGAACAAGGCACCTTTCGGCAGTTAGCTGTCAACGATAAGCATCAGTTGATTTACACACGCGTCAAGGACCAAGCTGCCCCTCCGGACGATGACGAACCGCCTACTGACAATGCCACGATCATGTTGTTTGATTTTGAGGATGAAAAGAAAAAGGAAAAAACAATCGTTGACGGACAAGGTCAATTTATCTTGAGCGCGAACGGGAAAAAACTCTTGGTCATCGGCAACGATAAAAAAGCCTGGATCGTCGACGCCGCGGCCGATCAAAAGCTCGAGGATCCGATTGCGTTTGCTGGCATCAACGTCACGATCGATCCGCGCGCCGAATGGCGGCAAGTTTTCCATGAAGCATGGCGAATCGAACGTGACTTTTTCTACGATCCCAGCATGCATGGCGTCGATTGGACAGCGATTCGTGATCATTATTCGGCAATGCTCGACGATTGCGTCTCTCGCCGCGACGTTAGCTTTTTGATTCGTGAGATGATTTCCGAGTTGAACGTGGGGCACGCTTATTATCGGGAGGGTGATATCGAGCAAGCTCCACAAGCACCTGCGGGCTTGCTTGGCTGTCGATTCGAACTGGCCGAGGGAGCGTTTCGCATCGCCGAACTTTTCCAGGGCTCGCCTTGGGATTACGATGCGCGAAATCCGCTTGTCCAAGCCGGGGTGAAACCGGGAGAGTTTTTGCTGGCGGTCAATCATGTTCCATTGGACGCGACGCGTGATCCCTATTCGGCCTTTCAGCGAATGGCCAATCAAACGGTGGTCCTCACCATTAGCAGCGATGCCAAGCCAGACGAGGCAGACCGAACTATTGCAGTGAAACTACTCGATAGCGACAGCGATTTGCGGTTCCGCCAATGGATCGAGGCGAAGCGAAAATTCGTCGCGGACAAAAGCGATGGCCGAGTCGGATATATCTATGTCACCAACACGGGATTGCCAGGTCAAAATGACTTGATTCGTCAGCTTTATGGACAGCAAGAAAAAGCAGCTTTAATCATCGACGACCGTTGGAATGGCGGCGGCCAGATTCCCACTCGTTTTATCGAAATGCTTAATCGACCTGCAACGAATCTGTGGGCTCGGCGCGATGGCCGCGATTGGCTTTGGCCGACCGATTCACATCAAGGGCCAAAGTGCATGTTGATTAACGGCATGGCAGGATCCGGCGGCGACATGTTCCCGTCTTTGTTTCGCCAAAGTAAGCTTGGCAAGCTCATCGGAATGCGGACTTGGGGTGGCTTGGTCGGGATTAGCGGTAACCCGTCGATGATCGATGGCTCATCGGTGACGGCACCGACCTTTGCTTACTACGAACTTGATGGCACATGGGGCGTCGAAGGGCACGGAGTCGACCCGGACATTAAAGTCATCGACGACCCTGCCAAGATGCTCAACGGTGGCGATCCGCAATTGGACGTCGCGATCGAACAAATGTTGGGCGAGTTGAAAACCAACGCCTTCAAACAACCCGCGCGCCCTGCTTATCCCAACCGCAAAGGCTTTGGTCTCCGGCCGGAAGACAAATAGTTTGATCCAAAATTCGCCGATTGCAGTCTGAGCAAGACAATTACACGCTGAGGTTTTCGAATATACTTGTCATGGAGACGACAACTAAGAATGAAATTATTTCATCGTGAGGTCCATGTCCGCAACGAATATAGGAACGGTGGTACCGCCCGACGACATCAAACCGACTGACTCTGGTGGGCAAGGACCTCCGGCACTTGTCAACACGCAGCCGGCAAGTTCGACGCAGAGCGAGCCCAAGAAATATCAGTCGCTGGATCCTCGGTCTATCACCGTGGAGCGAATCGCTTGGGCGATCTTCGGCTTCGTGATTTTGAGTCTTGCCGTGGTTGGATCAGTGATTTCGATTTTCGCCGCTTGGCCACCCAATTTAATCCACCGCTTCATCCTCGTGGGCGTGTTTGTTATCTTTGGGCTCATGGTCTGGGCGATTTACGTTTTGACTGCGGCTGCGCATCGACATGCTTCATGGCGAATCGATGAATCAGGTTTGGAAATTCGCCGCGGAATTTTCTGGCGACGAGAGATTACCATTCCGCGAGCGCGGGTTCAGCATACTGACGTTCGACAAGGACCGCTTGAACGGCGATATGGGATCGCAAGCTTGGTCGTACATACGGCCGGCACACATGCTGCGTCCATCACGCTTAGCGGTTTGGCGGTGCCGATAGCCCACTGGTTACGCGACATCTTAATCAGCGAACTCAAGGCGAGCGGCGATGCAGTCTGACCTCCCATCGACACCTATCGTAGCAGCCGAACCAACCGACTCGTTGGCGGTGGCCTCCGCGCCTGCGGCCGATATCCTTGCATCGGAAACCCCACAATGGTTGCACCCATTGTCGCTTTTATTTGAATTCATCTCCGGGGTTCGTCAGCAATTGATCCCAGCGGCATTGGCAGTATATTCGGCGGCACAATGGGGAATGTACGGAATTTTTTTCGCATCGATCTTTTTCGCAATCACCATGGGAGTGGCGATCTTTCGATATTTGACGGTTCGCTATCAGATTCGTGGCAACGACCTCATCGTCGATCAAGGCCTGTTTTTCAAGCGCCATCGGACCATACCCATTCATCGAATCCAGAATGT
>JANMEB010000107.1:0-1592 GCA_031376585.1 Planctomycetota bacterium
CCAAGTTGCTTGAGGTGCTTCGGGCGTGGCGGAACTGGTCCTCCCAAAGGACCGCGCTGAACCGGCGGCTCCTCTTTCTTATTCAACTCGACAAGTCTCGTTTCGATACGCGCTACTGCTTGTTGGGCCGTTTGCATCTGCCGCTGATGAAAGCTCCAAAGGCCAACCAGCCCTAACGCCAAGGCACCCACCAAATACCACTCGCGCCGCAACAACGCCAGACCTTCCGCTGCAACGGCATCCGCCCGTGACCAGCGCTGTTGATGCTTGGCGCGTTCGACCAAGTACACTCCCACGAGAAAAACGAGCAGCGGAATTACGATCGGTCGAATGTTGCTGTAGCCTCGTTCCAATAACCGAAAAAATGGCTCAAGCCAAACGACCCAACGATCGATTCTGCTCAGCTTGATTGCCTCGGAAGGCGGCGCGGCCCAAGTCACCCCTTGCGCGATCCACTTTCGAAAAAGTCCGATTTGTTCGGCGGACAGCGGTGGCCCCTTTGCTGGCATACGATATTTCGGATCGTCCGACGTCACTCGCAAAAACAGCTCGCTCGCCTCTGGCCGATCCGCAATTATCGCGTTGCCCGTATGCCCCCCCGCCAAGAAAAACTCTTTGCCGTCCAATCGCAGCTCACCTTTTTGCTTTGTCGGACCATGGCACTCGATGCAACGCGATTGCAAGATCGGCTGAATCTGTGTCGTGAAATCCACACGAGTGTCTACTTGCGGCGCGGCCAGTTGACTCGGCGCTACAGAAATTGTCTCTTGCCCCGTCAACCCGTTTGCCCGATCGGTCAGCCCAACACCCCAACTGAATATTGCTTGCGCAATGATCACGCGCATCCAAATAGTTCTGTGGCCAACCGTCATCTGGTTTCGCTCGCTGTCTTCGTTGCACGACATTGCGGTTCTTCCTTTGTTATTTCCCTTCCAACAAGAATTGTAGCAAGTTCGCGCCCGGCATTTTCTGGTGCTTTCGATCACATTAATGGCTACAATCTGATGTCGGCCATCTAGTTCCTTCTCACTTGGTTTGTCGAACCGGTTATCGATCATGCTGCCGTTCCCTGACCGCCGAGAGTGCTTGATTCTTGGCTCGACCGTTGCGCTCGGTGGCCTTGCAAACCTTCCGCTTGTTCGACGTGTGGGAACCATTGGCTCGCCCGACGACGCTTGCACCCATTGGGGAATCTCCCCGAACCCGACGCACTCGATTATCCCGGTGGTCGGCGATGGCAAATGGATTTGGCGAGAGCCGCCGAAAGATCAAACCGGCTACCTCGAACCGCGAATTTTTGACGTCCGGGTCGGTGTTGAAGCAACCGGCAAGCTAGACGCACGCGACTTCATCGCGACGACCGTCGCGCCGACTCAACACCCCGAACAAGAAATCCTCGACCACCGCTTTGAATGCGACGGCTGCGAAGCACGGCTCCAAAGCCTCAGCGACGAAGCCACTCAACTTGTCGTCTCCGCCGGTCGCGTCGCGGATGGCCAGACCATTCGCGGCCAAGCCATCTTCAAACTTCGTGTTTCCAAATCTTATTTTGGATATCGCCCCAGTCAGTTCCCAGCCAAGCAATCGGTGCC
>JANMEB010000661.1:0-2508 GCA_031376585.1 Planctomycetota bacterium
CAGCAAGGATGGCGGGCAACTAGTAAACAAGCCACGGTCTCACGAATGCGCCTACGCGACCTACGATCCTCAGTCGCGCAAGTGGACTCGTTGGAAAGTGCTTGCGATGCCCGAATCCGACGGGAAGTTTTGGCTATCCACCCCTATCGCGCCGGAGTACGAATCCGCTTCAACCGTGAAAGCGTTGGGGCGGGGACGGTAACGACTTCGAACTCATCCCCGCAATAATCGGGCTTGAAAAACGAACAGTTCCTTGGACGGTTATGTCTCGATCAAAAGACTGACCGCAGTGAATTCATTTAATTGGAGCTAATTATGGCAAAGTGTTTAATCCCGGCGGTGGCATTTGTGTTCTTTGTGTACGCGGGAACCGCAGCACTGGCGCTTCAAGAATTTGAGGCGCAAATTGCAGGAAAATGGCGGGTCAATGTCGCCAAGACGCGGACCTACCTCAAATTCGGCGAGTTGTCGACCGACGCCGACGACGATTTCCTCAAGGAAGTGGGCAAGCTATCGGTCGAATTCGGGAGCGCGCATTCGGTGATTGTTCACGAGGCCGAAAACGAACAGATGAAGGGACACTGGGAGCTCATCAAAGACGAAGATGGTCGAATTGAGATTGACCTGATTCGCGAGGAAGAGGACGAAGCGACGCGTGCGACAATCGAATTTCTCGATCAGAACTCGGTTGCCATCGCAGTTAAAAACGAGCGACCGTTTGTCTTTTCCCGTGAGGGAAAGCTGGCCGTTGAGGGGATCGCCGCCAAATTGATTGGCACTTGGGAATGTGATAGAAACGCGACCAAGAACCTGGATTCGAACAAAAAATTCAGCCAAGAACAGCTTGATGACATGATGCAGGAAGCCGGCGGCATGACCGTGAGTTTTAACAATGACGGCTCGTTTGCAGCCACGACGATCGCCGGTGAAGAGATCCGCGACTTGAAAGGGACATGGAAAGCGAGCAATGTAGACGAAGAAAAAAAGACTTTCGACTTGTCGCTCAAAGCCGAGCGCGGACCCGATTCCTTGAACGTCGCGTTTCGCGATGACGGCAGCGTTCGTTTTTCACCCCCGGATCAGCCAAGCGCAGTGTTCTTGCGCAAGATCGAGAAATCCGAGAAGCTGCCCTAGAATTCTGTCACACCTTGGTTTTAGGCTGAGCCGGAACGCGCTAGCGTCCGGTTTGTGTAGCAGAAACCGGGGCTAGCGCCCTGCGGCTGATTTCCGCGACCCGAATTCTATCCTGCGACGGAATACTAGACGTGTAGAGCCCCTCCAGGAAACGCGGAAACAATCGACCTTTTGAGTAGGTAATAATCGGATGACTATCACCCAGAACGACGAACCGAGGGTTAGGAAGCCGCTCCGACTCTGGCCCGGTATCGTCATCGTCATCGTGCAGTGGCTGGTGAGATTTGTCGTCCCGATCGTGGTGCCTGGAACCGGTGGTGTGGCAATCCTTGGGGGGCTTGGGGGCGGGCTGGCCTTGATCGTGTGGTGGCTTTTCTTCAGCCGCGCGCGCTGGTCCGAGCGGCTAGGCGTCATCGTCCTGATGGTGATCGCGGTGCTTGTCACATCGCGATTCGTTGACGGGTCAATCGCGAACGGAATGATGGGGATGATGCTCCCCATTTCCGTAATCCCGTTCTTGAGCCTCGCGCTGGTCGCGTCGGCGGTGGTCAGCCGTGGACTCTCGACTGGACTGCGACGCGGTTCGATGGCCGCCGCCATCATTCTCTCATGTGCAATGTTCACGCTCGTGCGAACTGGCGGGATTAACGGCGACGCCGATTCGGATCTCCATTGGCGTTGGTCGCAGAGCCCGGAAGAGAGACTTCTCGCGCAAGCCAACGAGCAGTTAGCGCTTCCGTTGGCTCTCCCTGCACCAAGCACCGATGCAAACTGGCCCGGCTTTCGCGGACCTGAGCGCGACAGCATTGTCCGTGGCGTGCGAATCGAGACTAACTGGTCTGCGTCTCCGCCAGTCGAGTTATGGCGACGGCCGATCGGACCGGGCTGGTCGTCTTTTGCGGTTGGCGGCAACTTTCTTTACACTCAAGAACAGCGCGGCGAAGACGAGGTCGTCGCCTGTTACGACGCCATCTCGGGCAAGCCGGTATGGATGCACCGCGACGCGACCCGGTTTTGGGAGTCGAATGCTGGAGCTGGTCCGCGGGCGACGCCGACTCTCAGCGATGGTCGACTCTACACATTTGGTGCGACCGGAATCGTTAACGCGCTGGATGCCGCAAGCGGCGCCGTCGTTTGGTCGCGCAATGCCGCGTCCGACACCGGCGCAAAGGTCCCCGGCTGGGGCTTTTCAAGCTCGCCGTTGGTGCTCGACGACGTCGTCATCGTGGCCGTCTCCGGCGCGCTGGTCGCTTACGACCTCGCCAGCGGCGATTTGCGCTGGTCCCGTCCGTCTCGCGGCGGAAGTTACAGTTCGCCGCATGGATTGACGCTTGACGGAGTTTCGCAGGTCCTGTTAATGGACGGAGCAGGTGC
>JANMEB010000685.1:0-1792 GCA_031376585.1 Planctomycetota bacterium
GTTTCGTCTTTGCGAGACAACAAACCCGCGAACAAATTCCAATCGTTCTAGGGGCAGGCATGCGAACGAGAGGTTGAGATGCGTTTGTCAATGTCAAACGATTTGTTGGATGGCCGAATAAGCCGCCGTTGTTTTCAGCGACATTTTCTAAGAAATGCGATCCCTGGGTTTTTGTTGTGCCTAGCGATCAGCGGCTGGGGTGTTCGCTGCGAGGCCACTCAGAATCAGCAGAACCAGGACTTCGGTGTAACGGTTCAGCTTCCGACATTGGGCGTCGAGATCGACGCCAACGGAGCGCTGAGTTTGTCGGTCACCGATCCTACGGGAAAGATTCGCGCCGAGCGTGCGGCTGCCGCTCGGCGTACTTTGCCGCGAGATATTCAACAGAGTTCCGACAATCGAAAAATCTCACTTCGCCGATTAGCTGGCGCCATTTCAGAATGTTTGGACAAAGGCCAAGAACTCGATTCTGACATGGTCCAATTGGCCGGATTGCGTCGCCTTGAGCACGTCTTTCTGTATCCCGAGGACAATGACATCATCATCTCCGGGCCTGCGGGCGGCTGGTTTGAAGAAGCGTCGGGGCGAGTCGTTGGGTTGGACGATAGACAACCGCTGGTAATGCTCGACGACTTGATCACTGCGATCCGTGCGTTCGGTCCAAACGATCCCCTGGACAAAGTGGTATTGTGTTCGATCGACCCGACTGCCGAAGGCTTGGAGCGATACAAAAAGCTCAAGCGTGAAATACCGATTAAGTTCACCGCTGCCGAATGGGCCGCATTGCCAGCGCAGATGAGCGCCGTCATGCGCGATAGCTTGGGACCGGCCACCGTTCGTGTGCATGGGGTCCCGCATTCGAGCCATGTCGCTCAGATCATGGTCGAGTCCGATTATCGAATGAAGCTGATTGGCGTAGGCCTGGAACCAGAACCCGTTTCCATGGTGACGTTCATCGAGGCAATTGATCGACCCATTGGCGGATTTCAGCAATGGTGGCTGAGACCAAAATATGATCGGTTGGTTCAAGATCCCGAAGCGCTATCGCTCAAAATCATCGGCCAAGCCATCGAATTAGTTACGGATCGGTTGGACGTGAGTGCTAAAGAACGTTTGGTTGCGGGCAAGATTCGTTCGAGTGCTGCGGCGAAAAAATATGCGAACGAATTCTCTGAAAAATACTCGCAAATTGCCGTGAATTGTCCGGTCTTCGCTCAATTGCAGACTGTCTCCGATCTATTGGTTGTCGCAGGCTGGCTAAAGAAGACCGACGCTTGGCGGCGAGTCGGCTGGGACGGCGGAATCTTGTTCGACGCGGAGCTACTGCCCGAAAAAGTGCTTCCCGTTCCCAAGACTGCCCAGTGCGTCGCCAATGCCGTAACCAAAGGCGACATGTTAGTCACCCCGGTCGGAGGCGGATTTTCGATCACGCCCGCAATTTCGTTGGACGACGATCATTTGGAGATTGACAGAAAGTCAGCCCATTTCCAAAAGTTGCGCAAGAAAATTCGAATGCCCGAAACGGACGATCAATGGTGGTGGGATTAATATCGCCACTGGAATCAACGGATGGGTTGCACAAGTAGATCTACGTCGACATGAATCAGGCGTAAATCAATGCACACTCATTTTTCGGATAAACCCTGGCGTGACAATGCGCGAAGCCAATCGTAAAAATAGCGAGCTCGACGAATTCTGTTCAGGCCCTCTTGCCCTGTCCAGCGTGACCGGATCAGTGCAAGCTGAGCGCTGATTTCTTGGGGACAAGGGTCTTCGTCAAATCGCGTTTCCC
>JANMEB010000690.1:0-1741 GCA_031376585.1 Planctomycetota bacterium
GACGATTGATGACGTCTTGGCGGAACTTGGCCCGCTCGCCACGATCACGACGATCGATTCACAAACCACCATGCACCATCCAGCCGAGCTTAGTTTGAATGAGCGCGAGACGGCCATCTTGCAGGCGATTGACAAAGAACCCACGAGCATCGACGCGATCGTTGGTAAGACGGCTTTTCCCGTCCAGCAAATTTTGGCGACCGTCAGCGTATTGGAAATGAGACGATTGGTCCGACGAATCTCCGGAAACAGTTTGATTCGGCTCTAACGAAAACCGCCAGAATCCGTCGCCATTTTGCGTAGTCTTCGAGTAAATTGGGGACTGATCCCCTGCTCTTCCGCAGGTTGGCATCCATGGACCGACCGGAGTACAATGTGCTGCGACAACGCTTCAGCAAATCAGCAAGCCGAGAAATTCATGCAGCCACACGACGACGCCCCCCTCGCCAGCGCGCAAGGCACTTCCGCTCATCTCGGATGGGCGAAGGAAGGATACTGGGAAGACGATTTGATGCAATTCGCATTTTCGTCCGACGATTCACTGATTACCGACGAATCATCGATGGCAGCCGACCAATGCTTAGCCACGTCAGACTTTTGAGTACTCGACGAGAGGAATTCCCAAGCCCAATTACCCATGAAAAGCGGCATTTTTCGACATTTTTCGGGTCAGTTTTTTCTCGCCCTCACGGTAAAAATCGATTATCCTAAATCCCGCAAGTTTTGATCGTCGGCCAAGCCCCGCGCATGTTATTCTTGACTTGCTGAGTTGCCGCCCACGAAAGACAGAGGAGCCCACCTTGGTTCGATTGCGCAACGTGATTTGCTTCCTGATGGCGGCGCAGTGGACGATTCTGACTCTTGCTGCGCAAGAAACCGGATCGGTCGGCGCGGCGGTCGAAGCAAATGCCATCCAAACCGCGCCGCTGTTGCCACTGGAGTTGCTAACACGAGCGCCACAAAATCTGGAAGAAATCCGCCTGCTCGAGCAACATGTGCAGCGTTTGCTCGACAAGATTCGACCTGCGACGGTGGCTTTGTCCGGCGGAAGTGGCGTCGTCGTTTCTAAGGAGGGACATGTCCTGACTTGTGCCCACGTGAATCAGCGGCCAGGCCGAACGATCACGGTGACTTTTCCAGACGGCAAACGAGTAAAAGCCATTACGCTGGGCAATAACCACGGGATCGACGCGGGCATGGCGAAAATATTGGAACCCGGCGACTATCCGTTTGTCAACATCGGAAGTTCAGCCGACGCACAGCTCGGTCAATGGTGCTTGGCCGTCGGCTATCCCGTGTCATTTCAACGAGGTCAACAGCCAGCCGTCCGGTTGGGCAGAGTGACCCACAATAAAGAGCGCATGATCGTAACCGATTGTTTGATCATGGGCGGCGATTCGGGCGGACCGCTGTTTGATTTGTTCGGCAACGTGATCGGAATCAACAGTCGCGTCAACAACTCGTTGGATACGAACATCCACGTGCCGGTCGATGCGTTTCGTGAAAACTGGGAACGGTTTGTCGCCAGTCAAGATTGGTCGGACCAAAATCCACGCACGTACATGGGAATTACCCGGGACAATGACTTCGAGCAAGTCCGAATTGCCCAAGTCAAGGTCGGATCACCTGCCGAACGCGCAGGCATGCAAATCGGCGACACGATCACCGCCTTTGACGAACAGTCGATCGCGAATTTTGAAGATTTGCTAAAGAACATGAACCGACACAAGCCGAAAGATAC
>JANMEB010000692.1:0-1705 GCA_031376585.1 Planctomycetota bacterium
CATTCCATCGTCGCTGACAACTGCTTCTATTGTCTGCGGCACGGTCTGGTCGACTTCGGGACTGCCGTAGCCTTCTTGATAGATGTGCGTAAATGTCTTGAGTTGATAGACTTCCGGCTTGGACGCAAGTTCGCGATCCACAGGTTTCGTGAAAGCAATTTCAAAACCAGTCGGACGGGCTTTGATCTCTTTGATTTCAAATGGAACCAAGCCAGTCCAATCGAGTCGTTGGACTGCGTACGCCTTGGGCCCGCGAACTGGCCAACCACGATTCGTGCCGCCAGCAATCAGGCTGCCGCTCGGAGTAAACTGTACCGCTAAAAGTCCGGTGTCAAACCCTTCCCGAAATGGATAGCAAGCGCCTTGCCAGACGCCATTGATTTGTTCAGTCGTGGCGCGCATCACCACGCCGAGACTGAAGTCGCCAATAAAAATCTGGTTTTCAAAGGGGCCAAACTTGCCTCCCGTCCGATCGACCATGAAGCCAGAAATGGAACGTCCCATTCGAATGTAAGGAAAAACAACCGCGTACGGGACCAACTCCTTAACCCGTTTGCGTTCGATTTCCAATCGCGAATCGGTGTTTGGCGTTACCGGAACCGGACCCATCTCGGGCGCAAGTTCATACCAATTGAAACTGACAGGGTGCCCCATAAAACCACCGGGTTCCAACACTTTCAGCGAACATGATCCGTTCCATGGGCCTTGGCTTTCAGCGTAAAACATGACGCCATGTTCATTGGGCCCGATGCCGCAAGGACTCCGAATTCCACTGCAAACCGGAATCGTTTTTCCGTCAGGCGTGATCTTAAGGCACCAGCCCCGGAACGGTGCTTTGGAGTGGTAAGACTCAGACAGACACAGGGACACCCAGATGTTTCCGTCGCTGTCGGGCTTCGAGCCGAAAGCGAACTCGTGGTAATTGCGGAAACCCCAGACGTCGCTGAGCGTATCAAAACGGTCGGCACGGCCATCTTTGTCGGTGTCTGTGATCCGTGTGACCTCCGTCTGCTGGGTCAAGTAAAATGAACCATCTCGATAAGCCATCCCGAAAACTTCATCCAACCCACTGGCAAATTTCTTGAACTGCGGTTCCGGATATTGGTCGAAGGCACCCTGAACCAGAAAGATATCGCCGCGTCGTGTGGCAATGGCTAACTGCTCCTGGTCGGGCATGACTTCAAAACTGCACGCCTCAATGGCCAACTCTTTAGGCAACGAAATGTCGACCAACTTGTAGTACTTTGATTCTTCTTCACCCGTGCCCCAATACTCACCCAGCGGCTCCTGCTGCGGGAACAGGGCGAGGGTCATCAAATAAACCAGCTTAAACAGAGACGTCATGTGAATTCTTCAAGGTTGAGGGGGGACAATGATTTTTCGTTCAAAACACTGGGGGAAGGGTCGTTCGTACTATTGAGGATTGCATTGTCAATTATCCGAAGCGCAACGTCTTTCCCGTGAAAGCGGGACTCCAAGTCTTTTTTCCGAGGCCTAGATTCCCGCCTGCTCGGGAATGACGGGACCCGGGCTGTTAGGGGCAGTTCACAGAAATTAGTAGGTTAGTTGTCCAAGCAACCATCAATTACTGCGTCCTTGCTGAGCTACTCCCATAGATAATCGAATACGAGTTCTTGTTTTTGGCCAGGCGCAATATCGAATTGAATTTCCAAGCGCTTGCCTTCGCCAGCGTCATCAACAATTT
>JANMEB010000479.1:0-7479 GCA_031376585.1 Planctomycetota bacterium
CAAGCCGCGCGGTGACACCGTCGAAATTTTAAGCAAGCTTCAGCGAACCATGGAGCGCCTCGAAGTCCGCATCAAACTGCTCGAAGAAGAGCAGCGCGAAAAAGGAATCGACCTCACGAAATTCTATCAACGTCCCGACCAACCGCCGCAGGACGTTAGTCGCATAGAGGAATGAACTGCCCGTGCAACTCGCATCGATCTTCAATTCCAGTCATTTGATGAATTTCAAATGTGACTTCACCCATTGCACAAGTTCGTCGCGCGAAAGCTGCCCCGACGCGAGCCGCAGCATGACTTGCTCGGCGTCGTCAATGTCAGCGCTGAGCTCGAAGTTATTTAGCATTAAAAATACTTCCATCGCGGCATGACCAATTCGCTTGTTGCCGTCGACAAAAGGGTGATTCAAAACCAGCGAAAGGCAAATGGCGGCTGCCTTGGATTCGATAGAGGGATAAAGATCCTGTCCGCCAAAGGTCATCAGCGGTTGCGCCAACGCTGATTCGACGCCCCCTAAATCACGGATTCCATTCGCTCCACCGGATTCCTCGATCAGAGTTCGATGCAACTCAAGGATTTCGCCAAAGGCAAGATACCGCATTAGCTCAACCGCCGGTAAAGCTCACGATTCTTTTCCAGAACCTGTCGCGCAGCTCGTTGGAAATCATCCGACGACTTAGAAACTAGATCGTTGATCGCGGCTTTGGCAAGCTCGCATGGGTCGACATTGAGTTCACGGGCGACCTCTTGGAGTCGCCGCGACTGCTCATCATTTAGCTGCACAGAAATGGACATTTTTTTATCCGCAAACACAAGGATTGTGAAAGTGCCGATTATGCGTCCTGTCAATAAAATAGACAACGCTGCATCGCACTGGTTCTCGAAGAAACCGCGAATAAGAATTCGTAGGTCTCCCACGCTGTCATCATCGCCAATTCTGGGCCACTGGCGCACACAGTCAACTGGTTAAGCGAACGGTTCCCGTACTTGCTGGCACGCTATTCCGGTTTCGCCATGTTTGATCAAGGGCTTTTGTGCTCTATTCAAACCCCGTTGAATCGAGCAATCGCCAAGACGATTTTTTCGCCGAGAGCGGGCGTGCGGGCGAGGATTAGGCCGGTAGGGAATTGGGGGGTGGGTTTGTTAAAGATAAGCGGTTGGCCCAATAGATCACTTGACCAGCCGCCGGATTCGCGCGCGATTAAATCGAGCGGCGCGATGTCCCATTCTTTTGCTCCGATAGGTTGGTCGGAAACGGATACGCCGACGATGGCGTCAATACCGGGCTGCAAAAATGACCTTGCACTAATTCCTGTCGCTGCGCGAACGGCGACGGCATCGATCCGTTGAGATAAATCTTTGATCAGTTGTAAATTTGCTGGCGCGCCCAACCAATGCCGCGTCACAATGACCGTCGGAGTTTGCTGTTTAGGAACGGCCGCAGCTTGCCAATTTTCAGCGTCATTAAACCAAACACCGCTGGATTTCGCTGCGGCAATAGTCATGCCCGTGACCGGTTGGTGTGTGACGGCTACCACGGGGACGCCGTTTTCAACCAGGGCAATGTAGATATCGAAATCGTCCGAGCCGGAGACGTACGCCGTCGTGCCGTCGATTGGATCGACGATCCAGCAGCGAGCAAAGCCCAGACGAGATGGATCGTCGGTGTCTTCTTCGGTGAGTACTGCATCGTGCGGAAACTCCGTAATTAGTCGATCACGGATAAGCTGGGCCGATGCGAAATCGGCGTTGGTCACGACCGAGCCATCAGCTTTGGTTTGCTTGGTCAAAGTCGGACGCAGCCGAAGTACCAGTTCACCGGCCGCGCGAGCCGTATCGATGGCGCATTTGAGTTCGCGGCGCAATCTAGTTTGGATTTCTTTCAACGGCGACTTATCCCACGACCGGGGCGGCGCGGCGGATGGCGTCGCTGGCTTGGTCAGAATACTTTTCAAAGTTCTGGATGAACTTGCCGGCCAAGTCTCGCGCGGCAAGGTCGTAGGCTGCCGGATCTTTCCAAGTCGATCGGGGATTCAAAATCTCGCTAGGAACATTGGGACAAGAGTCCGGATATTCGATGCCGAAAATCGGATGACGGGTCCAACGAGCTTTCAAAAGATCGCCGTTGTGAATGGCGTCGATAATCGCCCGAGTGTACGGCAGTTTGATCCGCGAGCCCACACCGTTGCCTCCACCGCTCCAGCCAGTGTTAACCAGCCAAGCGTTCACCCCATGTTGCCGAATCTTTTCAGCAAGTAATTCGGCGTACTTGGTCGGATGCCAAACCAAAAATGCAGCACCGAAGCAGGCCGAAAAAGTCGTCTCCGGCTGCGTTACGCCCATTTCTGTACCGGCGACTTTAGCGGTGTAACCACTAATGAAATGGTACATCGTTTGTTCGGGGCTGAGTTTGCTGACCGGCGGCAAAACTCCGAACGCATCGCACGTGAGAAGAATGATATTTCGCGGATTGCCTCCCACGCACGGAATCTTCGCGTTGTCGATAAACTCGATCGGGTAGGAACAACGTGTGTTTTCTGTTTTCGATCCATCGTCGTAATTGACGTCTCGCGATTGCAGGTCTTGGACCGTGTTTTCCAAAACTGAACCAAAGCGAATTGCGGCGTAAATCTCCGGCTCCTTTGCCGCCGACAAATTAATGCACTTGGCGTAACAGCCACCTTCGATATTGAAAACGCCGCTATTGGTCCAGCAATGTTCGTCGTCACCGATTAAGTTTCGTCGCGGGTCGGCAGACAATGTCGTTTTGCCCGTTCCGGACAGCCCAAAAAACAAACTCACGTCACCGTTCGGTCCCTCGTTGGCTGAACAATGCATCGAAAGGACGCCTTTTTTGGGCATCAAATAATTCATAATCGTGAACACGCCTTTTTTCATTTCGCCAGCGTATTCCGTCCCCAAAATTACCATTTCGCCTTGGTCGAAGTTGACCGCGACACACGTTGGCGACGAGATTCCAGGGACGCTCAAGTCGGCTTTTTCCTGGCCCGCGTTGAAGATCACGAAATCCGGCCGCCCGAAAGACTTTAGCTCGTCCATGGTTGGCCGAATCAGCATGTTGTGCATGAACAAAGCATGATAGGCTCGCGAGCAAATGATGCGGACCTTGATTCGATGCGCCTTGTCCCAGCCCGCAAAGCCATCCAGAACATACAAATGTTCGCAGCTTTCCAAAAACTCCAGCGCGCGGTCGCGGATCGGCTGATAAGCGTTTTCAGCCAGCGGAACATTGACGCTCCCCCACCATACATCGTTGTGCACCGAAGGCTGGTCGACGATCCGTTTGTCTTTCGGGCTGCGTCCGGTTTTCGCACCGCTCGAGGTCGCCAATCCGCCCGCGCTCGTAATAACGGCGGCGTCGAACCGGATGGCTTCTTCATAGAGTCGGGCGGGTACCGCATTCCGCAAAACGTGAGGAGGAAACTGATTCTTGGAAATGGAGTCGATCCGCGAATGCTTAGTCAATGTAGACATTGAGGTGCCTGATCGGGAATTTGGTGAAGCTTTTTCGAAAACGAAATTTTGACCTATTCGAGCCCGCCGCCGAATCGCCTGTGGCGCGATTAGGCCACTGTAAAGGTTAACCAGATTTCGGAACTTTTGTAAGGTCAACGATTCGCCACCGCCCCTTCGTTTTTTGTGTTTCCGGCAAGAAGTTCGAATACGTCAAATCAACTTGCGGGCGTCTAGCGGCAAGGCTTCAAATCAAGATAATAAGGCCGTTGAGCCATGTCGTTTTAGCTTTCATCGCCGCGCTGCCATGCCGATTTCGCCACCGACCGCCGGGCCATTGTTCCAAGCCATTGCCGCTGAGAAGCCACTTCAAATTGTCGGCGCGGTCAACGCATATTGCGCGCTCATGGCCGAAACAATCGGGTTCCGCGCAATTTACTTGTCCGGTGCCGGAGTCGCGAATGCTTCATTCGGGTTGCCGGATTTGGGCGTGACGACGTTGAACGACGTTGCCGATGACGTGCGGCGAATCACGGCAGTGACGCGATTGCCGCTGTTGGTTGACGCTGATACAGGCTGGGGAGCCGCGCTGAACATCGCGCGGACCGTGCAGACTTTGTCGCGGGCGGGTGCCGCCGGAATGCACTTGGAAGATCAACAAGCCGCCAAGCGCTGCGGACATCGACCCGGCAAAGCACTTGTCGAAGTCGCTGAGATGGTCGACCGAATTCGCGCGGCCGTCGATGCGCGACTCGATCCCGGGTTCGCGATCATGGCACGGACTGATGCTTTGGCCAGTGAAGGCCTCAGCGCCGCACTTGAGCGTTGCCAGCGGTATGTCGAAGCCGGCGCGGATATGATCTTTGCCGAAGCCGTCACGCAACCCGAGCAGTACCGCGTGTTCACACGAACGGTTTCAGTTCCCGTACTCGCCAACATGACCGAATTCGGCGCAACGCCCCTGATGTCGTTGGATCAGCTTTCTTCGGTGGGCGTCGCGATGGTCCTCTATCCTTTGTCGGCATTTCGGGCAATGAACCAAGCCGCCTTCAATACGTATGAGACTCTGCGTCGCCATGGGACGCAGTCATCGATCTTGGATCGAATGCAAACTCGCGACAAACTTTACGAGATCCTGAATTACCACAAATACGAGCAGATAATCGATCATATTCTGGAAAAGGAAAAACGATGAGCACGTCCACCGCACCAAAAAAAACTGGTGGCTTGGCCGGCGTGGTCGCGGGCAAGACGGCCATCGCCACAGTCGGCAAAGAGGGCAAAGGCCTGACCTATCGGGGGTATTCGATTCACGAGCTGGCCGCCAGCAGCACTTTTGAAGAGGTCGCCTATCTCTTATTGCACGGCGAATTGCCAACTCGCGAACAATTGAAGCTGTTTTCCACGCGATTGATGGGCCTCCGCGATTTGCCGGCTGAGTTGAAAGCCACGCTTCGGGCGATTCCCGCCAAGGCGCACCCGATGGATGTGCTGCGAACAGGTTGCTCGATGCTCGGTTGTCTCGAGCCTGAAGGACCATCCAGCCGACAAATGCAAGTCGCCGAACGGCTTTTGGCAAGCTTGCCGTCGATTTTGGTTTATTGGTATCGCCACTCGCACCACCGCCAAGAAATTGATTTGGCGTCGAATCAATCGTCGCTCGCCGGGTTCTTTTTGGAAAAACTGCACGGCAACAAGCCGCCCAATCCGACGCACGTTCGCGCCATGGACGTCTCGCTCATCTTGTACGCCGAACACGAATTCAACGCGTCGACGTTTACCGCGCGAGTCTGCGCCGCGACCTTGTCGGATTTGTATTCGGCCATCACCGGCGCGATCGGGACACTGCGCGGGACACTGCACGGTGGTGCCAACGAGGCCGCGATGGAACTAATCGAAAAATTTCGCTCGCCTGGTGACGCGGAATCCGGCATTATGGATCGGTTGGCCACAAAGTCACTCATCATGGGTTTTGGTCATCGCGTCTATACCGTGTCTGACCCGCGGCATGAAGTCATCAAACCTTGGGCCCAACGTATTGCAGAAGAAGCCGGCGACCATCGGCTCTTTCCCGTGTCGGAGCGAATCGAACAAGTCATGTGGCGCGAGAAGAGTCTTTTTCCGAATGTCGATTTTTACGCCGCAACGCTGTACCACTTTATGGGCGTTCCGACGCCGATGTTCACCCCGATCTTTGTTCTTTCGCGCGTGAGCGGCTGGTCGGCCCATGTCTTCGAACAACGCGCGGACAATAAACTGATCCGGCCCGATGCAGAATATATTGGCCCGGACCCGCGCCCCTTCGTTCCGCTTGACCGACGTTAGGATCGCGGCACAGAAAAACGTGCCAACAAGAAAGTAGCAGGCACATTCCATGTGCCGTCCGCATTTGGCCACGGCACACGGAATGTGTCTACTACTTTGGAGATATTTATGGACGTCATCATCGCGGAAATCGCTCGATACACACACCACGAAACGACCGAGTCGTCGTTAGCGATCGACACGGCGCGTTGGTGCCTGATGGATAGCTTGGGCTGCGGACTTCTGGCGCTGAATTATCCGGCGTGCTGCAAGATGCTCGGTCCAGTCGTTCCCGGCGCGCAATTTCATGGCGGCTGCCGTGTTCCGGGTACGCCACTCGAACTCGACCCGATCAAAGCGGCTTTCGATATCGGGACGATGGTTCGCTGGTTGGATTTCAATGACACTTGGCTGGCTGCCGAATGGGGGCACCCGTCGGATAATCTTGGCGCGATCTTGGCTTGTGCCGATTACCAATCTCGCGTCAAAGGCAAATCGGTCACCGTGCGCGACGTCCTGTCCGCGATGATCAAAGCGCACGAAATCCAAGGCGTCCTCGCGCTCGAAAATTCATTCAACCGAGTCGGGCTCGATCACGTACTGCTGGTGCGCGTGGCCAGCACGGCCGTGGCGACTTGGATGCTCGGCGGAACCGAAGAACAAACTCGTAACGCCGTCTCACATGCTTGGATCGACGGCGGCGCGCTGCGGACGTACCGTCACTCGCCCAATACCGGCTTGCGCAAAAGCTGGGCCGCCGGCGATGCGACTAGTCGCGCCGTGCGGCTAGCCTTGATCGCGCTCTCGGGCGAAATGGGCTACCAAACTGCTTTGACCGCATCGAATTGGGGCTTTCAAGACGTCTTGTTCGGCGGCAACATCGTTCAACTCGCTCGGCAGCTCGGCAGCTACGTCATGGAAAACATCCTGTTCAAGATTTCGTTTCCCGCCGAGTTCCACGCCCAAACCGCGGTGGAAGCCGCTTTCCAATTGCACCCTTACGTTCGCGATCGCCTCGATCAGATCGAGCGCGTCGAAATGGAAACGCAAGAGCCCGGCGTGAGGATCATCGACAAGAAAGGGCCGCTCAAGAACCCCGCCGACCGCGACCATTGTCTGCAGTACATGGCGGCGATCGGTTTGATCTTTGGCGAGTTGAATGCCGACCATTACGAAGATCGAATCGCTCACGATCCGCGTATCGACCTGTTACGATCCAAAATGACCGTCCGCGAGAACCCAGCGTTCACGCAGGACTACTACGATGCCGACAAGCGTTCGATTCCCAACAGCATACAAGTCTACTTCAGAGACGGCACGCACACCGACCGCATCGAAGTCCCCTACCCCGTCGGCCATCGCCGTCGCCGCGCCGAAGGCATCCCGCTCATGCGCGAAAAATTTGCCCACAACGTCGCCACTCGTTTTTCACCCACCCAATCCAAGCTGCTCGTCGATCAATTCACCCACCCCGCCCTACTCGACGCGCTTTCCATCAGCACCTTTCTCGCCGGCTACGTCACCGGCCAGCCCGACATAAATCGGCTGTTGGCGTAACGACTACAGTGATACGACGACCCAATCTGACTTGGAATGTCGAACTCAGCGTTTGGTTCGGCGGCCCGAGTTGCTTTGAATTTTGGGTTGTGTCCGGCGCGGGGCCGGCGCACCGCGCAAGAGCCCTTCAGTGCTGAGGTCTTCGTC
>JANMEB010000721.1:0-1478 GCA_031376585.1 Planctomycetota bacterium
CCGGCCGATGGACACGTACGACCTGTCGCGAATCCTCAACGATCACTTGGCGGGTGTGGTCCATCAATATCCCAATCGATTCGCCGGCCTGGGAACCGTACCGCTTCAGTCGCCCGACCTGGCGATCAAAGAACTTGAGCGCTGCGTGAACGAGCTCGGACTTCGCGGTGTCGAAATCGGATCACACGTGAATCAATGGAACCTCAACGAAGCCTATTTGTTTCCGTTTTTTGAAGCAGCAGCCGCGCTAGGTGCGGCCGTGTTCGTTCATCCTTGGGACATGGTGGGCCGCGAGCGAATGTCCAAGTATTGGTTGCCTTGGCTTGTCGGCATGCCAGCCGAGACTTCGTTGGCGATTTGCAGCATCATTTTCGGCGGCGTGCTCGAGCGCTTGCCGCGATTGAAGATTGCGTTTGCCCATGGTGGCGGATCGTTTCCGATGTCGATTGGTCGCATCGAAAACGCTTTTCACGCGCGCCCGGATTTGGTTGCCGTCGATAACCCAATCAACCCTACAGAATACTTGGGGCGATTTTACTTGGACACGCTGGTCCATCAGCCTGACGTACTTCGATTCTTAGTTCAACTTGTCGGAGCCGACCGATTGGCCCTCGGCTCGGATTACCCGTTCCCACTTGGCGAAGCCGAACCCGGCAAGATGATTCGCGAAATGACCGACCTCGGCACACCTGTTCAAAACCGCCTGCTCGGCGGAACCGCACTTGAGTGGCTCGGTATTAAGCTCCCGTCGCTGGTGTAACTGTCAAACCGTTGAATCGTCACAGCCGATGGAAAAGGCAATGCGGGTCTAGGTAGCGAAGCAGGTTGCAAGCCTAGAGACCGAGGACTAGGCTGCCCATAATTCGAACAAAGATCGAAGCTGAAACTAGTATAGGCGCGGAAGATGGGGACACTCAACTTGATCACTCACCTCAACAGAATCATTGTTCTCATGTTGCTTTGGGTCGTTGCTTCGATCTCAACGGCGAGCGCTGATTGGATCGACGATTTCATTGCTCAACAGCTCAATGAACGAAGGATACCTGGACTGTCGATCGCGGTCATTCGCGACGGTGAAGTCCTCAAAGCTGCCGGCTACGGGATGGCAAATCTTGAGCTTCAAGTTCCAGCGGCGAAAGAAACCGTCTACGAAATTGGCTCGATTTCTAAACAGTTTGCAGCGGAAGCTGTGATGCTGTTGGTGGACGAGGGAAAATTGGATCTCGACAAGTCGATTACCGAGTATCTTCCTTCGAACGCCCCGGAATCATGGAAACGAATCAGCGTTAGAAACTTGCTCAACCAAACATCTGGCTTGAAAGACTGGACGGAAGTAAAAGAGTTCTCTTATCGACGCGAATACACTAGCGAAGAATTCATTGACTTGGTTTCCGCGTTCCCTTTGGAGTTTCAACCGAATGACGATTGGAAATATTCAAATACCAATCTGCCTCTGGTCGGAATAATCGTAGAGCGGG
>JANMEB010000013.1:0-7040 GCA_031376585.1 Planctomycetota bacterium
TAACGACCAATACGTTGTTCATCAATGGCAACTTACCATCGGTGCTCCCAGGTGACTTGTTGCGAGTCGATTTGGTTGGAGTTTCCAACCCGCAGTTGTTCGTCACCAGTCCGGGCAATGGAATCTTCACTTTTGACCCGCCGCACCAACCGATCTTGTATACAAGCATCGAACGATTGGATGTGTTCGATTACGGTGATGCTCCAAATTCGTACGGGACCAATGGCGGGACAGGCGCGAAGCATCGTTTGGGTTCGAATTTGAAACTCGGGTCAGCGTTGGATCCGGAGCCCAATGGACAGGCTTCGGCAATGGCAGACCGCGATGACTTGACGGGAACGCCGGATGATGAAGACGGCGTGGTGTTGCCAACCAATCTGGTGGCTGAATTTCGCGGTGCGGTGATTGTAAATGCTTCCGGTTCTGGCAAATTGGATGCGTGGATTGATTTCAACGCCAACGGGACGTTTGACGTCAGCGAGCAAATCGCGACCAGCGTGCCAGTGGTTGCTGGAAATAATCGGATCGAATTCGCGGTTCCGGGCTGGGCGGTAGCGGGCAGCCGATTCGCTCGGTTCCGTTTAAGTGTTGCAGGCGGACTCGGTCCGACCGGCTTGGCGGAAAGTGGTGAAGTCGAGGATTACCGAGTTCCGGTGGTCGTCTTGAATCCGGGAACTGTGGTTGTCTTGGACGATCCGCTGGCGCCAGGAGAATCCAAGAAAATGTTGTTCGTAGCTGGAACGAGCAGCAACGATGAAATCATTGTCGAGCCCTACTTCGACGATAACGTGCGAGTCGTACTCACTGGTCGGCCGATTTTTGGACCGGCTCCCTTGGCTCCGATTCAGCGATTTGGAGTCCTCGGAGGCGCGGGCAACGACCGCCTGATCATCAATAATGAGTTGACGATTCCCGCAGAGATTTACGGCAATTCGGGGAACGATTTGATCCTTAGCGGACTCGGTGACGACTTCCTCGATGGTGGCTACGACGACGATGTGATTTACGGATACAACGGCAAAGACATGATCTATGGCCAGTCGGGCTCTGATGTCCTCTACGGAATGGGGGGTGCGGACGTGCTGCTCGGCGGCGCTGGTGACGATTTGATGTACGGCGGTGGCGGTCGTGATCTGTTGATCGGCGGAACCGGACTAGATCGGTTGTTCGGCGAAACCGGCGATGATCTGCTCATCGGGGGCACAACCAGTTACGATTCGAATTGGGTTGCCCTTGGGCGGCTGAGTTCGGAATGGTATTCGGCGCGCAGCTATAACGATCGCGTTTTCAATCTGCGCACTGGTAACGGCCCAATCCTTGGCGGTAGTTCATTGAACTTCTCTGTCGGTACGACCGTTTTTGGTGACGGTGCGGAAGATCGTTTGTACGGCGGCAGTGATCGTGACTGGTTTTACCAAATCGACGGTGCGGACACTTTGCCCGATTTGGAAGATGTCGAGTCGGTGAATTAATTGCCAAGCGTTGAGTTTTGTTGTATTTGACTAAACGCGACGTCATAAAATTGCAAGCGGCGAGGATGGATTCCTCGCCGTTTGCTTTGACGGTTCAATACTTCGACCTTCGCAAAAGGTATGGAATCGTGGCCATCGAAGTATCACCGAAGTTAGAGATGCTTTTCAAAGAACTCAGTCACCAAACGCCAAAGATGAAGTTCTTGGGCAGGGTCTTGGACGCTGTGACGATTTCCGGGATAGAGCATCAACTGAAACGGCTTGTCGGCCGCCTGAAGTGCGGCGGCCAGTTGCAGCGTGTTACTCAGGTGGACGTTTTCGTCGTTCGTGCCATGAACTAATAACAAGTCGCCGTGCAGATTATGGGCTGATTTAAGTACCGACGAGGAATCATAGCCAGACTGATTTTCTTGAGGCAGTTTCATTAGCCGCTCGGTATAAATGGCGTCATAGTTTCGCCAATCGGTGACTGGAGCACCGGCGAAACCAGCTTTGAACTGCGTGCTATGCGTTAAAGCGTAAGACGTCATGAATCCGCCGTAGCTCCAACCCCAAAGTCCGATTCGCTGAGAATCGATCCACGGTTTTTTGCAAAGGAAATCCAAGCCGTCTTCGATATCCGTCAATTCATGAGTGCCCAAGTTTCCATGCGTTTTCCAAGCCGCATCGAGTCCGCGCCGACTTGAAGAGCGATTATCGCAAATCCAAATCACGAATCCGCGCTGGGCCATCATTTGATGCCAAAGATAGGACGGTCCGCGAAATTGATCACGAGCCATTGGGCTTTGCGGTCCGCCATAAATATGGGCAATGACAGGGTATTTCTTCGTCTCGTCGAAGTCTTGCGGGACAATGAGCATCGCGTCCATCGATCCGCCGTCGCGCGTTGGGACTTGAAGAAACTGTGGTTGAGTGACTCCGTAGTAAGCGATCGTGTCGTTGGGATCTTCCCAAATGGAGCGGACAAGTTTTCCGTCTATCGTTCGCAGCCGTGTCGTTGGCGGGGTCGATGCGGTGCTTGCAGTGTCAAAGAAAAATTCTTTCGTCGCATTAAAATCGACGGAGTGGTCAAATGCCGGGTCAGTAAGACAATCGACTAGGCCCGAGGCGATTTCGGCACGATACAGTTGCGTCCTAAGGGGCGAATCCTTGCAACCGGAAAAATACAAATACTTTTCATCTGGCGAAATTCCGTGCAACTGAGTCACTTGCCATTCGCCTTTGGTAAGCGGTGCGATTAACTCGCCGCTGGCTGCAAATTGATAAACGTGGTCATAGCCTTCGCGTGTGCTTCGCCAGAAGAATCGGTTGTCGCTAGTGAACAGCGGCTGGCCGGGAGTGCGAATCCACGCGCTCGACGTTTCATGCAACAAAACTTGAAGTTTGCCGGTTGCAGGATCGGCGGCGCAAACATCCAGCCAAGTCTGTCCGCGATCTTGCACGGAAAAAATGACCCGCTCGCCGACCTTGTCCCAGCCAACCGACGAAATCAAATAGTCTGCGTCACCGTAGTTGCTCAGGTCAACCTGCTGCACGGTTCGGCTGGTCGCATTGGCTATTGCCAACGTGACTCGAGGCAGCGGATCGCCAGCATTGGGATACGGCGAGCGTTCATTTTTGGATTCAAAATTTCGGTGGTCGCTAATGGTGTACAGCGGTACGCTCGTTTCGTCGAATTGCAAGAAGGCGGCTTGTTTTCCGGTCGAATTGAACCAGAACGCGGCGAACGTCCCGCGACCAAATAATTCCTCTTGATAAACCCAATCGAGTTTTCCACTGATGTGATTCTCGTCGCCGTTGTCCGTGACTTGCCAAAGTTCGTCTTGGCTGACGCCGAGGAACAGGTTGTTCCCGGCTATCACGCCAATCGACGTTGCCTGTGGTCCAACTTCGAACAAGTCGGCATCGGCATTTAATTTACCGACGCGAGTCGCTGATTTCGACGCAAAATCAAAGGCGAAAACGTCGGTGCCCGCAGCCAGAATCATTCGCGTTTCATCAGCCGTAAGTTTCGGTGTGGCGGCGACAAGTTGATTGATTTGCTCGCTGGTTAGATCGCCGACTTTCTCCAAGGCGGTTCGAACTGACGATTTGTCGTTTACAGGATTGCGAGACAGCGCACCCGTTGCCGCATCGACTGAGACTTGGCGTCCATCCCAATCAAGGCTGTAGGACGTGCCTAGTGGCATCCAGCGCGGCTTCGGTGGCGTCTTGGCCCGCATTCCGCGCGGGCCATAGATCATTTCCAGCGAGATCGTGTTTTGCACCGCGATTTCCGCGACCGAATTTTTGACGGCGAGCGTTGGCTTGGCGATACGCCAAACCGGAAAGTCTTCCCCGATGCGGATGTCTTGATCGAAAAAGTTCCAGGTTACGAGTCCATCATTTGACATTGGCTCGAGCATATATGCCGCGAGCCGACCCAACGGCTGCGCGGTCTCGATCCAGTAAGCGCCGGCCGGAATCGATTTAGTTACTGTCCGCAATGTTGCGTCGAGGCTAATCATGTCATGTCGTTGGAACGGTGACGACGCGCGCTTGATATCGTTGATCGAATACGCGTCGACTTCCACTGACGTTGCCGCAGTGACTTGTTGAACGTGAACGCCGTGCATGTGCAAGCGTTCGACTTGGCGGCTGCATTTCGCCGGAATCAAATAAGCAAACGGTAGCGTTGCCGTGCGAGTCGGTTGGTAATCGCCGTAAAACTTGACGATAATGTCTGATGGTTTGTCGTCCGGGTCGAATGACTTAATTGCGAATGGCTCGGGAAACGCGACCATTTTCGCATCGAGCGACAACGTAATTGCTGCGGGTGTTTGAGCGGCGCGCTTGCAAAATTCTTCCTCGGTCTCCTTGATCAACTCGCGAATCTGAGAGGATTTTTCGTGGGCAAAGTCCAAGCACGCACCGAGAAACGACTCCGCGTCGAGGACACGATTCTTGTATGGGTTGTGCGAATAATCTTCGCACAGGATGGCCAGCCGCCCGCGCATGCCGACGTATTCCGTACTGTATCGAGGCTCGTGTCCGTAGGATTCCCACGCGGATTTGTCTCCATTGAAGTTGCCGTAATAAAAGGTCGACAAACCCTCCTTTTCCAGTCGTTCAGTGACGGTCGGCATGAATGACTTGCGCATGAAGTCGCGCAGCGCCTGCGGCGACGAAGGATTATGCGGGACGTCGTAGGTCACTCCATAGCGATGCCGTGAGCCATCGGTCGTGTGGCAATCGACGAAAATGTCGGGGTCAAGCTGATCGATCAATCCAATGAGTGCACGGGCTTCAGGCGATTCGAGTTTGCAAAAGTCGCGATTTAGGTCCAACTGCTGCGCGGTCTCGCGCAAGCCCATTCCGCGTTCGGGCCCGATTTGACCCGGGCGATGATTGAGGCCCATCCGATCGTTGCCGTCGGCGTTGTAATTGGGCGCGAACACGATGACCATATTTTCAAGCCAAGGACTTTTTGGATCTATCGCGAGTTTTCGCAGCATGATCAGCAATGCTTCTTTGCCGGAACACTCGCCCGAGTGAATATTCCCTAGCAACAAGACTCGTAGCCGCGAGTCGCGGTCACCGATCGTGAACGGCGTGCGCGACACGATCGCGCCCACCAACTCGCGCCCTTCCACCGTTTTGCCAAACGAAAAATCCGTAACGTGATCGGCTTGGGCGTAATGCCGAACGTAGCTTTCAACTTCCGCCGAAGTCGACGTTTGCCGATACTCGCTACTTTCAGCGATCGTGAGCAGCGGTGCGTCGATTGCTTGAAATGCGTAAAGCGATCCTCCAGCGGCAAAGTACATCAACGCCAGGAAAAACCAGGCAATGGATTTCGAACTAATCATGGGTTGTACTTTCAAAAGCGAAACTGCGACCCCAATCGGCCAACAGGTTGAAGGTGCTTCGATTGGAACTAAGCGGCCATTGTAATTCAACCACCAGTCGTGTTTGTGAACGGAATGGGGCAAGTCGGCCTCATGGAAAAGCTGTTGGCGCTGTTGACGAATTAGGTACTAGGTCAACTGCGAAACCGTGCGACCGATTGGGTTGGATAACATCACTTTGTGGACGCGCGTATCCGGTTCGCCCTAGGATGAAATCATGAGCCTCGATCGGTAGCTTGACCCTTGTGCCTGGAGTTGTCCCGCCGAATTTCGCGACTCTCGATTAGGGCCCAAATTTTTCGATTTGCATATTGACTGGCACGAAAACCTTGCTTATCTTCGTGATGCCGCTAATTACGGCCTAATGTGATTTTTGTCCCCGTTATTCTTTTTTACTTTCCATCGAAGGAGTTTCCGCATGTCTCATCACCGTCCAATGCCGTTGATGGTTGAACCGTTGGAAACGCGATTGATGTTCGCGATCGAACTTGACATTGTAGCCTTGCATGAATTTGGCCATTCACTGGGCTTAGCCCATTATGCGGACACGGCTGCTAACTCGATCATGGAGGCGTATTACAACGCCAGCTACAACAAAGCCAGCTTGGCGACTGACGTTGCGGTCGCGGTCAACGGGTCCGATGGCTATGCCAATCTCATGGAGCTCTTCTCGGACGCATCCATCTCCGCCAACACAACAGCGTGGAAGGATAGCCTTGATGGTAATACAAACGGCACGGTGAACGTCAGCTACAGCTTTGTCCCGGACGGCACGAGACTAGACGGCAACAAGCGGAGCAACTTGTTCGCTACGATGAATGCCCAGATCGGGTCGACCGCCACGTGGCAAGGATTGTTCGCGGAAGAACTGCAACGCTGGGCTAGTGTGAGTCAAAACAATTTGAGCTTTAGTTCGCGCTCGGACAACGGGGCCAAGAGTGGTACCGGCCTTGAGCAAAGCGACCCGAATTTTGGCGACATTCGCATTGGCGGTCACCGCTTCGATAGCGCGGGTGGAGTGCTGGCACACGCTTACTATCCGCCCCCCAACGGTGGTAGCACCGCAGGCGATGCTCACTTCGCCAGCGAAGAGTCTTGGATCAACGGCGATCCCCTTACGGTCGCCGGCGCTCCGCTGGGGCGATTCGCACGCCTGGTTCAGACGTCTGAAGGCTATTTCTACAAATGCACATTCGGCGAAGTACATGATCACGCAGCCGACTTGACCGCTCATTCCGCTGACGAGCTCGCGACCACAGGCTATTTAGCTGGTGGCGAATCCTTGTCGAGCGTGCAAACCGTGACCACTGGCACGCGTACGCCGGTCATTGTTAAGACCAACAATAGCGCTCCGGTCACATCGACGCGATCGGCCGCCGAAAGCACGCAGAAGCAGACGTTCTTTGTATCGGCCAATAGCAGTGACGGAACGACTTCGGCACCAATCTCGTCGCCTGCTCAGAAAAAGAATGTTGTCGCCAATTGGGATTCCTCGTTTGACAACTGGAACGCCTACGGCGTCGTTTAATCTTGTTGGATCCTTTCGCCGAAAAAATCCGATGCCCCTTCATAACCTGAAGGGGCATTTTTTGTTGCACTGTAGCGCGATTTGCACCTTTCGTTTGCGGCGATCTCGAACTGGAGAGCACCCGAACCTCAATGCTATCGGCTTGGTCTCGAT
>JANMEB010000037.1:0-7741 GCA_031376585.1 Planctomycetota bacterium
ACGCACTGATTTCGTTTTTTCAAAAGCTGGGGACCGGAGCCGCTTTGTGGGGCATCGGCCAAGTCTTGGCGCTTAGCGGCTACGTCTCGCCGAACGGCGGCGAGCAGTTTCCCGCGCAACCGGAGTCGGCTCTGGCCGCGATTCGGTTCCTGATCGGTCCGGCCACTATCGTCCTGCTGCTGGTCTCCTTGCCATTTGCTTGGCGCTACCCGATCACGCGCGAAAAGCACGCTCAAGTTTTGGCAGGCATCCGCGCGAAACACTAGGTTGGATCGGCACCGCCAAACAATACGGGCACAGCCCGAACTGGTTCCCTCTGTTAAACCCGCGCACTTCGATTTCCGGAAACTTTTTTGCCGCCGGCCAAAAATCCCGCTTGACACATAAGCATTTGCTTATGTATTATTAGGCCATGAAATCGAAAACCCCCATCAACGATTCTTTTCGGGCCATTGCCGATCCGACGCGCCGTGCGGTGCTCGATCTTTTGTCCGAGGGAGAATGGAAGGTCAACGACTTAGTCGGACGATTTCGCATGACGCAACCGGCGATGTCCCAGCACTTGCGCGTATTGAAACAGGCCGGCCTGGTTAACAGCCGCCGCGCGGGCCGCGAGCGGCTCTATCGAATCCGTCCAGACCAATTGAAACCAATCGCGGATTGGGTCGGCCAGTATGAACGGTTTTGGAAGCGGAAACTCCGCGGCCTCGGTGAATTCTTGGAGAAAGAAAAATGAGTTTTGACGTTGTCCTGGAACAGACGTATCCGTATCCGCCCGAGCGCGTTTGGCGAGCTTTGACCGATAGCGACGCCCTGGGCCAATGGCTAATGCCCAACGACTTTGAAGCCCGCGTGGGACACAAGTTTCAGTTTCGCTCCAAGCCGATGCCGGGTTGGCGCGGATTTGTCGAGTGCGAAGTCATCGAAGTTGTCGCACCGCTGCGACTGGCCTACACCTGGCTGGGCGATGCGGATTGGCAAGAGCCGACGATTGTCCGCTGGACGCTCGAACCGATCGAGGGCGGGACTCGACTGCGTTTGGAACATAGCAACTTGCAAGAGCCTTGGGGGCGCGAGTTACAAGCCATGCTCAGCCAGGGCTGGAAGAAAATGATTGCGGAAAAAATTGTCCGGGTGATGGAACAATTCGAATCGGTTGCCGGAGGCTGAAAATGAAACGCTTGGGCCTGATATCTACTTACGCCGTCTTGCGCGAAAATCGGGGTCTGGCCCTCTCGATTCGCCAATTACAGTCCACAAAATTTAACTCTCAGGAGAAAGCGATGAAGACGAAGAACGTGAACAAGGGTAGTCGCGGTTTCGCCGTGACGGCCGAAAAGTATGAGCCGATCCGCAAAGCCATCTTGGCCTCGATTCCGCGAAGCCAAGACGGCATGAGTTTCAAAGAGCTTGTCGCAGCGGTCAAAGGCCGCGTATCCGAGGAACTCTTTCCAAAGCGCGGGTCCGTCGCGTGGTACACCAAAGTCGTACAGCTAGACCTTGAAGCCAAAGGTCAGATCGAGCGCATCCCCGGCGTCAAACCCCAGCGCGTCCGCCGTGTGCGATGAGAGTCCTTCTGACAATCGCTGTCAGATCGGGCACGAAAGAATTGCGATGGCGCTGGAAAGAATTCGAACGACGCAATAATTCTCAAAGCTATTTCATTGATGGAATTGGCCTTACACGATTGGTCACTCTGGCTGAAATCACCGGACTGATTGATGAAAAAGAAAATGAGTTACTGCCACCTTTTTTAGTCCGAAGTGCCCTCGCTAGTTTGACTACTTCTGCCAGTTGCACAAAGCGTCTTCGACATTGAGTGATGATATACTCAGCTTTTGGGCGAAGTCAGATGCCAACAATTCGAGTTGTTCGATCTTCCGCTTTCCCCAAAGTCGCAAGGCACCCTGCTTGGGCCCCGTTGACCCGAGCAAGTAGCTCGATGTTGGCACTGCCGAAATCAAATTCAAATCGTTCAGCAGTGCCAGAAAGTCGAAACGACCCGTTCGACCAAAACGAAACAATGGCCGTAGCCTTAGATACAATCCATCGAACTGATCGGCGTCCGCACGGCGATCGCCTGCGACCTTGAGCAATTCCGCAGGACCTCCATATTCTTCGGCAAGCTCTCGATACGACTCGAAAACCCTCCACAGAATATCGGGTGCCTTTGATTCGTATTTGCGATGGTTGCCAAAGCTAAGTGTTTGCAACTTCCGACCATTTTCATTCAACCACGTACGAAACGCCTTAGGATTCTTGGTAACCCGGTTCCAAGTCCAATACGGCCGATCATTAAAGGCGCAAAGCAAATTCGATGCGCTTTGAAATTGCTTTTGCTCGGCCGATGAACGGCCGAAATGAGCCGCCAAAAAACAACGCCAATTCGCCTCGTCCAATTCACCGGAAGCTCGTGCAATATTGATCAGCCCGATGATGTCATTGGACTGCTGATTTTTTCGAAATTTGCGTCGGAGAATTTCGTGAAATTGCAAGCTCTGGCTCAGGCACTCGGCAAATCGTTTTTGTTCACCTTGAGAAACAATCGTGCTTTGACTGGCAAGGATTTTGAGCACGCGATCGTCAAGCGCTAAACTGGGACGAGCGTTTTGACCTCTTCTAATTTTTATGCCACAACTTGACGCAAAGTCACTGTAGCATTCTTGCGAATGTCTTCGTTGCATTTCGATATTAGAGCTTGGCACCTAAATTTGAACAACTTCGCGGCACTTGGGGTAATTCGGGCAGCCATAGAATGCCTTGCCCGTAGTCTGACCTTTCGATGCAACACGTTTCACCATCGGCACTCCGCATTTGGGACAGTTCGGAATACCGCCTCCGGTTGGCCTAACAGGCGGCGTCGATACTCCAAGCTTGGCATTATTCACCTCTCGCTCAATCAAGGCCGACAAAATTTTCGCGTCGTAACTTGCGCGCGCAGGAACATGAATAAGTGGCAGCTTGGCTACCTTAAAAACCTGATCCACAAACGCATCTCGCTCTTGTCGATCGCGCCGTGCATGGCTCGAATCGTCAAGTTCAATCCCGCAACGCGGCTTCATGGTCGCAGGCTCGCAGAGGAGAAAATCGACATGCTTCCGGCCGATCTTGTTTCGAAAGCTCTGGTTCTCCTTGGATTGAGCCACGAAGAAAACGTCGGCCAGATTCACTTTGGGACAAATAACGGCTTGGCTACCAACTGCTTGTGTCAGAACTCGATAAAACGCCAGCTCGGCCGGCGAAAGAAAATCGTCGCGCAGTCGATACGGCAGTTCGCTTTTGCCCGCAGCCCGCCCGCCGGGTTTAATCCCGAAAAGACCAAGGATCGCTCCCAAGCAGCCTTTGGGTTCCGTTTTGTCCATAGTCAACTCGACATTTGCAAGGATTTGTTTTTTGCGATTGGCTTGAATTCTACCACTCCGCCAAAGTCCCGTGGATCGTCGCCGATGTCGGTTCTGAATCCCGCGAAATTCTGGGTATGTAGCATGACTAAGGGACCCTCACGGGAAAGCCAAAACCATCGACACGCGAGAGACAGAATGTCCCCGGCCGGGGCCCGCTGGCGCGTAAGACGTGACCTCGACGCGGTCCTATTCGTCGCTTCAGATGGCATTGGGCGCGCGTTTCAGTTTGAAGTTAGGCTGGAACATGTCATTACCACGAGTTTTTGGGGCACCGATCGATCGAAGGCGCGGAACAAATAAGTCGAGCAGTTCAGGAAGTAAGTAATGGTCTCTAATTCCCGTTACCCAATTTGTTGGAGCAAGTACTTGTCCCAAAGGGTGACGAAGAAATAACGATTGAAGTGACATCTGGAGACTGGATCGACACGACGAACGCTCACGCATGGCGCGCGAAAGAAGCTGAAAGTGATTGATCACAAAAATTGGTCAACAATCCGTTGCATTGAGCCGCAGTTGCCAGCTTGCGTCATTCATTTCAAACGAATCGTGTTTGGTTGCCAATAACTCGACCGCGTTCACGACAGGAATTCGAAGACTTCTGAAGCCTTTAGCGATTCTGGTTTCTTGTGGATAATTGCGGGATCGTGGTTACTTGGTGACCAAGAGAGTCGAACATCAAGTTTTTGTTCTGCGAAAGGCCAAAGGCCTTCTTTGGTTCGTTCAATGCCGGGAGAGTCGTTGTCGAAAATCACGTTGTCGCGGTTGTTGGCCAGAAGACGCGCCCGCCGAACGATTCTGCCAAATCGGGTTTCGGTGATACGGTTTGACATGATGTCGACAACTGGGACACCAAGATTGTCCAGATTGATTGCGTCATTGAACCCTTTGACGATGATCAAGCCGTGATTGGAGATGAAATCGCGATAACCGGATTCGTTGAGGCGGCTGGCGTGTTGGCCGAAGAGTTCGATGCTGCGATGAAGGGCTTTGGGGCAATGGTGTTTGGGGATGGCTCTTTGCCTTCCCGTTCAACAGGAATCAATTGGCAAAAATCGCGGTCTTATTTTTTATGGTGAACGTCGCGACCGAACCAAGTTAGAAGCGTGTACTTTTCTATGTTTTCAGCGGATTCCTATGACCTAAATAGGTCATATTGCAACCCCGCTAGGTGTTTGTTCAGATTTTCATAGCGGCGAGTCCTTTCCAGGAGGTAAAAAAAATGGCCAAGAAGAATAATGCTCGAGTGAAAAAGACTGATAAGCGAACCCCGAAGGCAGTGGCGGAAGTTTCTGCGTCGACGTCGAATGTTCCAACCGAGTTCAAGCAATTTTTTGCCCAGTCATCGATTCCCAAGGGATTCGTCAACAACAAGAAGCTTGCTCTGTCGGATTTGCGAGCGCGAGTAAACGAACTCAATTTAAAGCCGACCGTGGCGATGGACCAATTGCTGGCGAGTGTGAACCGAATCAAGTCGGCACCCGCCCCAATGGAAAAGTTCCCGGAACAAATCAAGGCGTCCGTCCGTGCATTGAAACCAGAATCGCGACGCTTCCACGGCGCAAAACTTCCGCTTTCTTGGTTTCCGTTTCTTCCACTGATTACTTCTTGCGCAGATCGATTCGGATACATGTCGTCTGTTGCCACGCGAACCGCGACGAAGTTGCCGTTCAATATCGCGAACCAGGCGCTCCTCGGCCAGCTTGGCAATTTGATGGGAGACCCTGGCCGCGATCCCAACCCCGCATCTCACAACCCATCGGATGCAGGCGTGTCTTCTATTCCCGCAGGGCACACCTATTTCGGTCAGTTTGTCGACCACGATATCACTCTCGATGTCTCGTCTTCTCTCGATGTCGCGACCGACGCGAACACGATCAATAACATGCGTAGCCCGGCCCTGGATTTGGATTCCGTATACGCGCGCGGACCCGGCTTGGACCCGTTCCTTTACGCGTTTCCTTCCACGGGTCCGTCGACAGCGATTAAGTTCCAGACGGGCACGAACCGAAATACGGGTCCCGGTGGACCGAGCAGCAACGGCACGCCAGGAGGCATGGTCGCGCAATCGAACTGGGATGTCCCGCGCATATCAGGCACGAATACGGCCGTCATTGGCGATCCGCGTAACGACGAGAACCTATTGGTCGTGCAGTTTCACCACGCGATGCTGCGCTTTCACAATGCCGTGGTCGACCTTTTGTTGGCTGCTGAGTTTGCGGGCGACATCTTCGCCGAGGCCAAACGGATTGTGACGCATCACTACCAATGGGCCGTGGTACACGATTTCCTGGGAAGAATTTGCGGCACCGCCGCAGTGAACAATGCGATGGCGAGCGTTGCCGCTCCGGTTGGTAGTTCGTTCCGCATGCCTGTCGAGTTCGCCGTGGCTGCTTATCGATTCGGCCACAGTATGATTCGCGACACGTACTGGGTGAATTTCAACTTTCCAACCGCGACGCTGGGACAAGTGTTCGAGTTCAATCGAAATCCCCGGCTACCGGTGTTCTCGAATTGGGTCGTTGACTTCAACGCGTTCTTCGACACGGGCGTACCGGTGCCGATCCACAATAAGGCCCGCAGAATTGATAGCTTCATGGCCAACGGACTCGAGTCGCTGCCCGGTTTCACTGGACTCATGGCGGTTCTGGCGACGCGGAACCTGCGGCGCGGTTTGGCGTTCGGTTTGCCGAGTGGACAAGGGATGTCCAATTCCTTTGGCATCACGCCGTTGAGCGCGGTCCAGTTGACGTCGGGATTGCCGTCCGCCGAAGTGAGCTTGTTGAACTCCAGCGGTGGTTTATTGGCGAAGAAGACACCACTTTGGTATTACGTGCTTCGCGAGGCCGCAGTCCTCGGAGGAGGCAATCAGATGGGGCCTGTCGGCGGCAGGATCATAGCAGAGACGTTCGTCCGGATGCTGAAGCGCGACGCGTCGTCTTATCTAAATGTCGCTGGCGGATTCACGCCGATGCTCCCCTCGGCCACGCCGGGTGACTTCACAGTGGCCGATCTGGTGATTTTTGCCGGTGTGACCCAGCCCTAAAACTTAGCGCGCGTTCGTTTGCTGCCCGTATTCGTGAGTGGGGTCGCGGTACATGGAGTGGAGATGGTCGAGGGGCGGCCGCCGCGGCCTTGGCCAGCGCAGGGATCAGCCCTCGATTTACTTCGATGACTGCGCGACACGGCGACAAACCCCGGCAGATTCCTGAAAGCCCTCTCTAACATAGATTGGTTTCGATCCTGGTTGGCTACCTGCTGCAAACATGCGTAGGTTGCATCGACCGACGCGTCCAACCTTTGGGGGCGTCTCCAAATAATAATGGACTCCGACTGTTTCCGCGAAAGATTTTCGGGTTTGCAGCGTTGGAAGTTTCGGCCACGATCGGGGCGCGACAAGGCTGGAACGCTCGGTTGGCCGAGCGGGGTTTTCAATTGCGTGGCCACCGCCTAATGCGGAAAACGAATAATTAACCGCAAAGAACGCGAAGAACGCAAAGGGAAATCCAAGCGGAATTCAGTTCTTGGCGAGCCGCCGGGTTTATCCCATTGGTATCTACACAAGTCGGACCCCACAACCTTACCCTCCCCTTGGGAGGGTCGAAATCCGCCGAAGGGGGATTACGGGGAGGGCTTTTCTTGTTGGCGTGACGACCTGAACCTGTCCCCTGCCGCTTATCAAATTCGTATTGCAATCCAAGATGTTTGGCGATTCCGCGAACGACCATTTCGTCATCGTCTTCAAAATCCACGTCGCTAAAACGAAGAATCTCCCAGCCCTTTTTCCTGATAATCGACTCCCGTTCAAGATCGGAATCCGCTGTTTGATCGTGATCGCCGCCGTCAATTTCAATGACGAGTTTTGTGCTGACGCAGGCGAAATCCGCAAAGTATGGCCCGATGGGATGCTGGCGACGAAACTTCAGGCCGCAAATCTGCTTGGCGCGCTGTCGACTCCAAAGAAGACCTTCTGATTTGGTCTGCTGAGCGCGGAGTTGTCGGGCTCTTTGTTTCCGTTGCTTCAAAGTCTTGCCTTAATGTCCCTCGTTTCGCTCGACCCTCCCCTCTTCCCGACTGGTCGGGACTCGACCCTCCCCAAGGGAGGGTGAAGAAAAATGACAACTTTTCGACTACCCTCCCCTCATCCCGACTGGTCGGGGCTCGACCCTCCCCAAGGGAGGGTGAAGAGAGTTGTGTAGATACCAATGGTTCAATCGTTGTGGACAGTTTTGCGGGTTTAGCCAAAGCTCAAGGTTTAGCCAAATTTCCAGACACTTTTTTCAACCAATTTTTTCGCCAGAAATATTTCGGTCTTGGCCATCGACTCCAAAGTGTTTCCG
>JANMEB010000085.1:0-20917 GCA_031376585.1 Planctomycetota bacterium
GCCAGCAACCACCGCCAAAAGTCGATCCGCCAGCAGCCGTCGAACCTGCTTTGCACGATACGTCTGCGGGCAAGCTTTCGGACACCGATGCCAATCTCCTGCGATCAGCGGCGCGAACAAAGATGAACCGGATGATGCTCTGGGTCGATGGCGTCGGAGGTTTTTTGTTATGCCTCGATCCTCAGGTCATACTCGGACGAGCACTGCCCGATGCGGGAGTTGAGATTCCGATCATTGGTGACTTGCGTCGGCGACATCTGCGCATCGCGCGAACCGGAAACGATTACCTGGCGACCGCACTCGCCGACGTATCGGTCGGCGGCCGAATGCTCGCTGGTCCGCACTTGTTACAAAACAATCAACAGATGACGTTGGGCAGCACGGTCGCGATCAAGTTTCGTTTGCCCCATCCGCTAAGCACTTCGGCGCGACTTGACGTCACGAGCAGACATCGGACGCAGCCTTGGTCGGACGCGGTCATCTTGGTTGCCGACACAATTATTATGGGCCCAAGCAATACGAGTCATATCATCTGCCCCGAAATGGACAGTGAGCTGATCTTGTGCTTGGGACAGAACGGTTGGACGGCGCGCTTTGGCGGAAACATTGAGGTTGATGGCCGAGTATGTTCAAATCAAGCGGAATTAACCGAGCATTGCCACATCACCGGCGATGGTTTTTCGATGACATTGGAAACGGTTTAATCGGAGCGATTTGTCCAGGTCAGCGGCGGTTGCCCGCTTTCGCGTGGCCGCACCCGAAAAAATCAAGCACGTAGCCCGGTCAGCCGGTGGGATTGTCGGACAATACACAAATCTAGCCGTTGAAACGTCACGATGCGCGATACAATAGGTACGTTGGAAGTTCAGCCCGCTCAGCGTCAGGCCAATGACATGACCGAAGCAGTCGAAACAATCCGAGGTAAAAAAGTTCGCTTTGCGTATCCTAGCGGCGCGCGCCCATTGAATGGTTACACGATCAAGCGCGGCATCGGCGTCGGCGGTTTCGGCGAAGTCTACTTTGCGATCAGCGACGCAGGAAAAGAAGTCGCACTCAAGCACATCAAACGCAATCTCGATATCGAACTTCGCGGCGTCCGGCAATGTCTCAACCTTAAGCATATCAACTTGATCGCGCTCTGGGATATTTGCACGACCGAATCAGGCGAAAGCTGGGTTGTGATGGAATACGTTCCCGGCGACAGCTTGCGCGATGCGGTCGAACGGCATCCCAGCGGCATGCCCCTCGACGAAGTCCACCGTTGGTTCCGTAGCGCGGCGTCCGGCGTGAATTACTTGCACAACAACGGAATCGTGCACCGCGATCTGAAGCCCGGAAATATTTTCTACGACGCCGACGAAGACCTCGTCAAGATCGGCGATTACGGCTTATCGAAATTCATCTCGTGCAGTCGACGCAGCGGGCAGACCGAAAGCGTCGGCACCTTCCACTACATGGCCCCGGAAATCGGCAAAGGAGTCTACGGCAAAGAGATCGATATCTATGCTCTAGGCGTAATGCTCTATGAAATGCTCTGCGGCGCGTTACCGTTTGACGGAGAGACGAGCCAAGAGATCATCATGAAGCATCTCACGGCCGATCCAAATCTTGATCCGATTCCGGCCCCGTTTCGCTCGTTGATTTTCCGAGCTTTGGCCAAGGATCCGGACGAACGTTATCACTCGATCGAAGAGCTCATGGCCGATTTTCCGCCGGCCAGCGGCCAACCGAATGGCACCTACACTTCGTCGCCTGCGAATGGCGAGGCGTACAAATCCAGCCGTTTGGTCCAGCGTCCGACTGCGACTGGCGCGACCCCAATCGCTGCAGTCATGCAAGCCACGGGAAACCCGGCGATCGACAGGGATACTCATTATATTGGCGACGAACCGGGCATTGTATTTTGCGACTCGACTCAAGTCGTCGATGCACAAATCGTTCCGCCTGGCTTGATGAGAAAGCCGGGAGGCGAGCCGCTTGGCGTCGCTGCCAACGAGCCGATCGCGCGGGCCGTAACGTCCACCTATCGTTCGCTGGTCGATCAATGGAATCGCTCGCAATTGGGTACCACTGCCAAGACGTGTATTTTAGTGGTTGCAGCGATCGTCTTGGTCACGAACGCGGCTTGGCTGCTGCCGCTTGGACTAACTTTCGCTCTGATTTATTTGCCGTACCTCGCCATACGAAGCTTGTTCGTCGCGCCCAAGACAAAAGTCTCTAAACCATTGCGGCTTTCGCGACGCGAATTTGATACGCACTTGCGACAAACACTGTTGAGCCGCCCTTTTGGCCAACGGTTGGGAGATTTGACTGGTTCGTTGTTGACGTCTGCCGTTGTCAGCATCGTATTCGGGCTATTGACTGGAACCTTTTTTACGCAGCAGTCGCCTGTGAGTGCTTGGAGTTATGGCGTCTGGGTCACGTTGACGTCGATCGCGGCGAGCTGGGCGATATTGACTTGCGGCAAGCTCTGGGAATCCTCGCCGGGTGAAAACCTCGTGCGGAGGTTTTGGATGCTGGCGGTCGGTTTGCTTGTCGCGCTATTTTCGTTCGGCGTTGGACAAGCGCTCACCATCGACTTTACAAAACTGGCGGTGGAAAGTAGCGTGGATTTGTTCGATTCAAACTTTCAAGAAAAACTTGTCGACGCCGTTGGCCGGCCGACGCTTCCGTTATTCTTGATGTTCTTTGGCAGTGTGTTCGTGATCTTGCGTTGGTGGCGGCATTCCGACCCAACGCGTAAGACGCGATTGAGCGTTTGGTCGGTCTGCTTGAGCTGGCTGGCCGCGACCTTGCTGGCCGAAGCATTCGGTTTCCCACAAATCGCCGCATGTTTGGCGATTGTCGCCACCGCGGTCGCCACACAACTAGCCGCACCTTGGATCAATCAAACAGAGCGAAAACAAATTCGATTGGCCGCGCTGAGTCGGGCTCGATAGGATCGGCAGGCGGAGCTTGAGGGCACCATGATATACCAAAAATCGTTTTTCAGCCTGCTAATGCTTTGCGGTTTGAACCTCGCGGCGATGGCCTGCGGGCCGGTTTTGCAGACCGACGAAGCCAATCAGCAACCTGAAAAAAACTTTGGGCAGGCCGCCCCTCAAGTCGATTGGCTGCAAACTCCGCCGCTTCCTGAATGGACGCACAAAAAACGTTTCACCGAAGACGGCATCGAGCAATTGATCGCGGGTACCGCCCCGTTCATGTCGCCTGCTGAAGCCGAAGCGGAACTTGATCGCGAGATGTCGCGAATCGCTCGGGAATGGATCGGCGAACGATTCTCGCTAGAGGCTGCCGAACAATTGCAGCTTTCGCCGCAGGCGATTCGTGCACAGTGGATGTGCAACCACGAGACGATTCCCTGTATCTTCAAAGTCCCCGGCAGCAGCCCGGACAATTCACATTCGATGTACCGCAGTTTTGCACAGCTAGCGCTGACGGACAACGTCGTAAACCAAGTCTCCCAATTGTGGGAAACAAAACAGGTCGCTCTGCGCGAAGAGCGTCAGCGCGGCAAGCTCATTCAATGGTCGATCGGCGGCGGCGCGTTGCTCTGCTTGTTGGCAAGCGTTCACTCCTACCTGCGCGTCGACTACCTCACTCGAGGCTACCAAACTGTCCGCCTTCGCCTCCTCCTCGCCGGCACCTCCGCTGCCATCATCGGCCTATCCCTCTGGCTGCTCAATGTCGTGAAGTAGCTCGGTCGTCACACCCAGCCTGAAAGCAAATCGTTTTCAGAGTCCAGTTTATTTAGGCGAGGCCAAACGACAATTATTGCACCTAGGGCAAATCTACATCTCCCACGATCGGCTTGGGAAAGCATACGGTCTCGGGACCAATTTCACCGTTTCCGATAAACAGTTCTTGTCCCTTTCCTTGCCCTAAAACCTATTCCTCCCCATCAGTCTCGTGACGATTCGTCAAGAATAATTCGATAAACTTGCCGCGCGTGTTCGTAGGCCTCGATTGCAGCCGTCATTTCTTCGGCGCGGATAAATCTCTGTTTCTGACTCCAACATTGATCGACACCGTCCAAACACCACTGGGCACTTCGTCGCGATGCGCGGATTGGCTGGTTCCCGACGATCACAAAGATTGGATTGGTGTGGCTGGAGCCGAGGATTCGCAACGCGATCCAACTGCTTTGCTCGATCTTGGTTTCAAATGTCAACTTGCGCTGCACACCATCGGCAACCATTTGTTGGCGTTCGACCCGATATCCGTTGACAATCAGTTCAACGGGCACCTCGCGAGTCGTTGAGATTCGCGCGCGTTCGATGTGCCAATAAGGTTGGTGTGAATATGGGCGATCGGCAACGCCCGACGGTTTTTCCGGCAGCAGCGCCGCGACATTGCACGAGAGACGAATCTTACCGGGATCGCTCAAGTGCAGTTCGCTCGTGGATTCGCCGAGTCCAGCAAAGTTTTCACTTTCGCCCTCGACGCTGGTTTGTGCAGCCCTAAAATCCATGAGGTGACTATAACCATCCGAAATGTAACTGGACCCTCGTGAAATCCCTTCGCACCAATCGTCGAAATTCAATTCGCCTTTTACTTTGACGTAAGATCGCCCAAGCCCAACTCGTTCGCCGTAGATGCAGGGAAAATCCGTCTCGCCGCTGCCGCGCGTGCGGAACCCGCAATTGAGCGTGTGATACCACATGTTCAATTCCCAGATCATCGGAGTATCACACAACGATATAAAATCGACTGCGGGGACGGTTGTCCCATCTGGACCGTCAACCATGTGAGTCACATCGACAACGTATTCGTTGGCGCCGATGCCGCTGTAGGGAGGCACGATGAAGTTGGGAAGCTCGTCGGTTTCAACTTCGAGTCCCCATCCGCTGTGCGCAGGTCCGCAAACCGCTCCTTGTTTCTGTGCCCAGCGAAGTGTGCTCAATCCCAACGTCGGCCAATGCTTGGTTGAATCGCCGCCCGGATACATCTGATCGTTCAAACGCAAGAGACACAAATGCCCCGACTGGTGCGATCCAAATCCGGAGACTTCGATGTCATACCGTAACAGATAGGGATAGGTTGAAACTTTGTCGATCGCGCCGGTAAAAAACTGCTTTTGATAATCAAAGCATGGTCCCCAAGTCAGGTTGGCACCGATCTTTAGGTCTTCGCCTTTACAATGTCGCAACATGTCTGGGGCGTGAACGCCTTGAGTCGGATCGGTGTAGTGAGCACAACCTGCCGCATGAATGTGATGATCGCCACTCCACCAACCGGCAAGCGACGGATCGATCCAGCGTCTCAAAGTGAATTTTAGTGCGCTGCCATTTTCATTAACGCTAAAAGACTTTGTCTCGGCCAAGTATTCCGGTCCACGGGTTACGCGAACTTGGTAATCGCCGCGAGGCAAGTTGATCGATTCGCCGTCGTCGCGATAAATTTGCGGATGGAAATGAAAATCGGGCGCGATTCGTTTTGCGGTCGACGGATAAACTCGACCTTGGCTATCGGTAATCTCCAAAGCAGCCGTCGTCGGCCGGCCGTTTTCGTCCTTGATCTCGAGTGGAACATCAATTCCGGTTAGGCAATCAAAAGTCAGGCTAACATCGTTGCGAAAGCCGATATCTTGCGTTCCTTGGCCAACGTCAAAAGCGATCACTGCCGTTCGTTTTCCCGTGTCGCGGCTGTACAACAGAATCGGACGGTATTCCAGTTGAATGCCGCTGAGATTGGCCGCAAGCGGTCGCTGATCAAAGATTTGAATATCTAACCAGCGATCTGCGACTTGAGTCGCAGGCGAGCCGGCGATCGGTTCGGCTTGAGGGCTGTGAACCCGCAATGGAGCGGTAACACCGGCTTGGTTGTGGACTTTCAACAGAAAAACTCGCCAACCATTTTGATTGAGTTCTCGTGCTGCCGGGCCCTCGTTGACTTTGACTCGCGATTCCGGATTGATCTCAATTTCTGCGACACACAACGGATCGAGCGCCGATTGAATCGATTTGCGAATTGTTTCCGGTGAATCAAGTTTCGCAGCGCCGGCGATTGCGGCTTTCTGTTGTTCGTCTAGCGGTGCTCCCAAAAACTCCAATGCTCCAGCCAAGCGTTGGCATTGGACGACGAGAGGCTGAATCTCGACATCGTTCGATTGTTTCAGTTGAACTTGAGACGTTGCGCTATGGCAAAATACAACTGATATTAAAATCACCAGAACAAGTTTTCTATTCCACACCGTTACCTCCGCGAGTGATGCAATGGGTCGCGTATCGGTCGAAGCCAAAACCTAGTATGAGGCATTTAAGTTGCCGCGCCAAACGTCCCGTCCGAGGATGGCCGACCGACTTCAAAAACATCGTTCAATTCCGCTTTCATCAACTCATGAATAAACCTATCACCATTCACTGTCCCGCCTTGCTCTGGCCTATTTCATCTGGCCGCTCAACGTCGTGAAGTAATTGGCGACAAAGCGGCCTCGGCCGTCCTCGTCGATAAAGGCCTTCGCCTGTTGCCGATTCGCTTACTGGCCTTCGCTTCTGGAAAACTCTCGGACGACTGTCATTCGATAAAAACGTGGCTCGCACCTCACTTTCTCGTTATGAGAAACGGCAAAGACAGGTTCTTCACATTTTCTTGTTCGAAACTTAATCAAATCTTCGGATTGATTCGTTTAAATGTTTCCGTCCTCGGCGGCCAATGCGCGACGCTTTTTTCGAGAATCGGTTCAACCATGTTACATGAAATGGTTTCGGCGCCCGTGCCGCGCGGGTTGTTCAATGGCACCTCCGGTTTTTGTCCAGTTGCAGCGACTCATGGGATGCCGCGAGAGTTGATTCAGTTGCTCGCGGATTTGAGCAAACGCCAATATGAAACGGTTATCGCCAACAAGTCGCTTGGTCGCGAGATGTATTGCTACTTGCCTTTGACGGTTAAAGGTAAGAGGCTGCACTTGGTGACGCGCGGTAGCCTGCCGCCAAGAGATGAACAGGCCGAACAAAGATATGTCGTTCATCAACTTTTGCTCGAAAATGTCCGCGATTTGCCAGCCGGTCCAGCTTGGCTGCTAGCTAACGATCAATTTTGGATCAATCAATGGAATGTTGAACCCCAGTACTTGGAACCGCGACAGATCAAAAGCTCTGTGTTGTCGCCGCGAATTTGTGAAACGTGGACACATGTGACCGGCGATGCTGGTTGGGCTGGCGCTGCACTTGAAGCTTGGCAAAGGCGAAAACCATTCGTGCTAATCGTACCGGCGGACAAGCCGACCCGTCCGATCATTGACATGATGGTTGAAGCACAATCCCTCATGGAACCACACCGTCGCTGGGAAATTCCCATTTCCATTTTGTCGTGGCATCCAACAAAGAACCTGCAGCGCATTTGGGTGGCCTACCAAGCGGGCACTCAGCAAGCCATCAGCGCATTTCGAACGGCGAATTGCGTTACGCTGGATATCACTCGCAAGCTCGAGCCATCTACGAATTCATTTAGTGAAGTCGCTCGATCTGGATCATGGGCTCGGTTCCACGAATCCGATAGCAAACGCACCCAAGCCAATAACCAAGCTGGCGTTAATGCAAAGCAACCCTCGTTCGACGGACCCGACCTTTTGTCCGTGGATGGTTTGCTTGCTCCATTAGAACTTCCCGCGCCATCGATAGGGATCGAGAAACCGTTTTCGGCGTCAAAACGAAGTTTGAGTTGGAAACGTCAGTCGCGAGCATTGTCGCGGCAAGTGCTTGCGTGGGTGAAACGAGGATTGGCAGTCGCGGTTCTCGTGCTGGTCGGATTCGGAATTTGGAAAGGCACTCACCTTCTGCGAGCCGTCGCTGCCGAAGTCGGAAACGCAAAACCGCCAAAACTAAATCAACCGATTGCGAACAATAAATTGGCAATCGCAGGCAGTGAACGGATTCAAGCCGCGCACGACCCAGATCAAGGCGAAAGTGTTTCAATGACATTAAGTAACGATTTGGCTCACACAACGCATGGCGAGCAACCAGTGGCCAATGACTCGCACGCAGACCGGACGATCGAAAAACCTAGGCTGACACGTGCGGCCGCCGAAAGACTGCTACAGCAATTACACGCGGACTGTCCATATTTGGAATTTCCAGTGACGGTTTCCGATCGCGAATTTCTTGCGTTCACGCTATTGGGTACGGAATCGCTGCTTGGGGAGCTGGGGTTTGGGCTGGCGACGCCACACCAGTTCTTGGCGTTGGAGCGAGTTACGGACAAGAATGCTTGGACGTTGGGCAGTGAGCTGTCCGGAAATTCAAGTTCGTTTCAAGCGACTCTTTCGTTGGCGACTCTCACCAATGAAAGTGGTGACCAAGTCCAATTTCTTTGGAACTGGCAGAAACCGCCCGATAACGCTTTGGCTTCCGAGATAAAATCGGGTGCACTCGTGGTCTGGCTCCTTTCGGATCCCAAGATTTCGGAATCCATTCCTCTGGCTCCGCCGATATTGGGAGAAACGACCAATGCGATTGACGCAATGTTCGAGGGAATCAAATTCACACCCCATTTGTCCACGGAGCTGGCTCGAGCAGAAACGGCCAGCCACATCAAATGGTCAGCCGAACCGATTGGCTTTGTCAAACAGAATTCAACAGCGACCGAATCGAAAGAGCCTTCCGAAGCCTTGTGGAAAAAGATCAATTCAACTGAGAACATGAGTTTGTTGCGAATGAACAGTAGCAAGCTTGCGAAGGAAATCGAAGCAGCCTTTCCAGGGAAGTCCCGGGCGAAAGACGAGGCGCTTGCCGAATCATTGCAGAATCTCATCGATCGAACTTCGCCGATTCAATTGGAGGTTCGAATGGATATGCCGAGTTTCGTCGATGGGCAAAGGGAAGAAATGATTACCAGGGCAAAGGTGATTCTGTTTATGAAAGGTGATGACGGCTCGACTTGCTCGTTGATTTTTCAATACCAGCCGCGGCCTGAGAAGAAAACCCGCGTGCAGGAGTACGAAAACGACATCAAGGCCGCGCTAATTCGTTGGTTGGGCGACAACTTCAATCTCGACCAGAAATTATCAGAAGCGATGATGAAGGGAAAGTCATTTACGGCCCAACCCGCCGCCACCTCAGAATTCCGGGCCAAGTCAGTCTTTGCACAGAAGCTGATCCAAGTCATATTGCGGGAACTGCATGAGGAACTTGAATTTCGGGCAGTTCGATCAACGACCCTTAAGTCCGAATTGGGTGAACTCGAAATTCGCATTCCAGCCTATTTAGGAAAAAAGTAACTCCCCGCGATTCTGGGGCCAGCAACTTGACTTGGCTCGCGATTCGATTTCAAGAAGCATCAGGAATCGTTTCACAGGCTGCGCTGACTGTCCCGCAGCCCAGTTGACTCCAACAGAAATTTGGCTCGATTGTGTTATTGCGCCACTGCCGATCGATCGAGACATTTCCTAGAATGTAGCGAACAAGATTTGACTCTGCTGTTGCTAGGAACCGATGCTTGACCTAATTGCCCAAGGGCCTCGGCCGGAAAATCGATGGCGTCGACCGCTGATGTCGGGTCAGATGATCGAAATGGGACGCGCAACGGAAAGCTGCGCCGTGCCGTGGGACGATCAAGTTTCGCGGCGGCACGTTTCAATAACGCTGGACGGACAACGCTTGCGCATTCAAAAGTTGCCCGAGGCACGGAACCCGGTCTTTTATCGCGGAAAGCCGGCGGTTAATTTTTGGCTGCGTCTGAGCGAGCATTTTGTGATCGGGCAGACGACGTTCACGTTGAGCGGCGAAAGTGCCTGCGCGACGTTGGACTTGCCGCAACCGGTCCGCGAACAGTTTTTCCCGAGCGAGATTCTGCGTCAAACTCGCTATCGCGACGCCGAGAAACGAATCGCTGTTTTGGGACAACTCCCCGAAATCATTTCCAGCGCGTCCAACGATTTGGACTTGTTTACGCGATTGAGCAACGTGTTGCTGGCGGGAATTGATTCGGCGACTAGCGTCGCAATCGTCAGAGTCGACGACGATAGTTCCCAGCCGGTCAAAATCTTGCATTGGGATCGGCGAACGATTATCGATCGGCCGTTTCAACCCAGCGAGCGACTAATCCGCCAAGCGATCGCCCAAGAACAATCGATCTTGCATGTGTGGGGAAGCGAAATGCCGCTGGACCCCGAGTACACCGTCGATCAGCAGCATTTATGGGCGTTCGCCACACCGGTTTCGAGCCCCGCCACGCGCGGATGGTCGTTGTACGTCGCGGGTGCCGCAGCTCCATTTGCCGAAGATTCCGATGTCGCCGGCCTGAGCCATGTCGATTTGCGCGGCGATATAAAATTCGCGGAACTCGTTGGGTCTATGCTTTCAAATTTACGCCAAGTCCAACGACTGGAAAGGAGCCAAGCCAGTCTGCGCTCGTTCTTTTCACCAATTGTGTTGCAGGCTTTGGCCGAACGCGACCCCGAAGAAGTCCTGGCGCCGCGGCAGTGCCAAGTCAGCGTGATCTTTTGCGACTTGCGCGGCTTTTCCAAAACGTCGGAGCTGCTGGCGGATGACCTGTTGGACTTGTTGAATCGCGTCAGCCAAGCACTCGGCGTCACAACGAAACATATTTTGGCCAATGGCGGCGTCGTGGGTGATTTTCACGGCGACGCGGCGATGGGATTTTGGGGCTGGCCTTTGCCACAACCCGACGCGGCTCAGCGCGCCGGTCAAACTGCCTTGGCGATTCAAACTGAAATCCGCGATCTGGCGGACAGCCACGATGCGATGCGCGACTTTAATATGGGCATCGGCATCGCAACCGGGAACGCAGTCGCCGGCCGCATTGGAACGAGCGACCAAGCCAAAGTCACCGTGTTTGGACCCGTGGTGAATCTGGCCGCGCGACTTGAGTCAATGACCCGATTCTTGCACGTGCCAATCCTAATTGACGAAGCTACGGCGAACGCGGTGGTTACGAATCAGACGGACGACCCGCCTCGGGCGCGTAAACTGGCTGTGTTTCGCCCTTACGGTATGAGTGCGTCGATTCGCGTGAGCCAATTGCTGCCACCCACCAGCGCGGGGTCGCCGATTTTGGCGTCGGACGTGGCAAATTACGAACAAGCGTTGTCGCAATTTATCGCAGGGCAATGGAATGCGGCTTATCACACGCTGCAGAAATGCACGGCCGAAGATGACGCGAAAGATTTCCTGACCGGATACATCGCGCAGCACAATCGGCAGCCGCCGTCCGATTGGGATGGTGTCATTCGGCTTTCGCAAAAGTGACCGAAGGCCAGGCGAGCGGGGAGTGTCAGCTCCCTGATTCTTTCTGCCTGTCATTCGCCATTTCCAAAAGTGACCGCCAAATTCCTAGCCCGTTGTGTGCGAACTACCGATTCGCGTCGGTAGCTTCTCGCCCTCCAGCCTTTCACCTCATACCTCAAGCCCCGCAGCTCAAGCGGTTGCTTTGCCAAATTTCGCAACAATAATGAAGTCATGCCGCTCATCGTTCATTGCCCCACCGGTTGCCTACTCCGCGTTCCTTTAGCACGCGCGGGTTCCATCGTTCGCTGCTCTGAATGCAAGTCGGTGATTCAATTGCGATCGCTTTCTCATAACGAGGAGTCGCAAAAGCTGCCCGTGGAGTTATTCGCCACTCTGGTCACGTCGACTCATGCCGATTCAAAAGCAACGCTTGTTGACGCACCGCTGCCAAGCCCAGAGGAAGATCGAAGCGAATCGTTTTCCGGAGCGCAGACCATCGTTGATCGAGCGATTGTTCCACAGTTGGACCCAAGCGAACTTGATCAATTCGAATTGCCCATTCCGCAACCCGCTCGACTGCGATTCGGGTCGGGCAAGCGGAAACGCAAAGGGATCGGTCATGCTAATCGCAAATCCGCGAAGACTTTTGACAGCGCGGGAATTGATATGGGTCAGCCAATGCCCGACACCGCGCCGGACCTGAGCGGAATCGATTTGTTGGAACCAACAGACGACGAGCCGTCGGATGAAGAATTCCGCTTTCTCTCTCAATCTTTTGCCTTTTGTCTTGCGACACTTGGAGTGTTTCTAACCGTCCCATCGCTGCTGGCGTGGAATGGATGGACGACGTTGCCCGTGGAATCTCAAGGGTCGCGCTGGATTCCCATTATGATTTTCTTGGGCGCTCTGCATTTTGTGTATGCAATTTTCCTGTTTCAGATTCAGGACCGCGCGGCGTTATGGTCGGTAGCGATTTTCTTATTGGCCGTCGGGTGCATACATGGAGTATTTACCGCCGGCACTTGGCTCGATGCCGGAGTCGGGCCTGTCAGTCGTTTTTTGCAAGTCCCTCATGGCGAGGCCACAACATTGACGCTGTGGTGTTTACTGCATTTGTGTTTTGCAATCTTACTGTGCTACTTGTGCGGCCGCCAAGCCTTGCTTTGGAAACAGAGGCTAATTCGCGCGGCGAATTCCAAATAGAATTGACTAGGCATCTACTTCTGCCGTGATTCCATAAATCGTAAAACTTGCCGTTCCGTTCGAACGGTTTGCAAAGGCATTGCTACAATAGTGCTGCCTCGAACACCGAGCAAGCACCGCCCGCAATGCAACCAATAATACCAAAGTCGCTTGTTTCTTCAGAACTCCCACAACGCTTGGGGAATGAAGTCAATATTTCGGAATCTAATCGGCGTGTGACGTCCAGTTCACCGATGACGTTCAACATCTCCACGATGTTTTTGTTCACGATTTTGATTTCCGTTTTGGTCGCGATCGGCGCGGCGATCCCTAGTCTGGGAATCTTGTTCGCCGGTCTTTCGGTGCCGCCGCTCGTACGAACCGCTTTGGTGTTGCACAAACGGCGACAGCTTTATCCCAATGAGCAGCACAGCATGGAAGTGAAAGCCTTATTGTTCATCAGGTCGCTATTAGCTTCCCTGTTCGTCATTGGCATGACCATTTTTTGCTCGCTGGGATGCGCCTGTGCTGCCGGTTGGATCGTCGTATCGATCTTTGGTTTCGTTGAATTGGCCGCACTTTTCGCCGTGATGATCGCCCTGCTTGCAGGATTAGGGGTGGCCGTTTTCTTGATTTATTCGTTTTCGAACTGGAGTCGATATTGTTGGGAGCGAGACACGCGTCTGCCCACGCTGTTTTAGCGGCAGGTGGGTTGCCACGCGCTGAGGCTTTGCGAAGCGCGTGGTTTTATTTGTTTCGCTGCCTAAAACGAGCTTCGACGACTCCGGGACGTGCCACCCGAATTCTTTATTGTAGTACAGCACTATGCGGCTTGTAGCGAGCGAGTGTGTTGTGCCCAGCGAATCCAGTCGGTGACTTCGGCTAGGTCGGGCTTCTTACCGGAACGAAGCATTCGCATTCCGGCTTTCGACCGAACGAACCGGTTGACCATATCAAACAACTCGTTCGCGTTCATCGCGGCCAACTTCTGCGGCTCGGTGATTCCGCAAGCCACAAGAATTTGAGCATCGTGGCGACGGAGATTGGGAATGCTGCAAGCAATTCGGGCTTGCTGTTGCCATTGAGCGATGGTGTCGCCGGACAGGCGGCGGTTGTCTAAATGGCGTGAGATATCGTCTGACGTGCGATTGAGAAAATCGTGAATAGTTCGAACGCCGATTTGGACAAGTTGCTGATAAACCTTGGCTCCGATCGAAGGCGCCGCATCCACCGCGTCGTTCAAGTTCAGATGATATCGCATTGCTTCGCGCGACGATTCCTCCGTCCGAGGTTTGGGATAATCTATTGCGGTCGTTGTATTTTCGGCGGCAGCCAAAGTCGGTTGGATTTGGTAACGGTTGAGCTGCTTCCAAGTTGGGCGAGTCCTGGCAAGCGAACGCATCCAACTATTGATCCGCTCGACGTTGTATCGCGAGATCGCTGCGGATCGGCCGGTCGCGGATAAGTGTTCGCCGAGCTTTCGAAGCAACATTTCGCCGCGAACTTCTTCAAGCTGCTCAGGGCTTTTGATGCCGCATTCAACGAGAACTTGCGCGTCACCGATTGCCATGTCCGGTACGCAAACCAATAGCCAACAACAGGCTTGCCAGCGCCGGATTTGAGACGGCGTGATATGCGGCTCCGCCAACGTGCGTGACATCGACTCGGCGTCCAGTTCGAGCAGTTCGTCAATCGTCCTAATTCGACATCGATCCAGCACGGCGATTTCCATTGGCACACAGGCACCCGTATCGCGAATCAAACTGCTTAGCGTAAAGCCTGATCCCAATGCCGAAATCTCTGCTTTTGCGGAGGTCTCCGTATTACGCGAGCGTTCGACGTACGGCGATCGATTGATCGGAAATTGATACAGCGGCTCGGTCGACGATTCCCTGGCTCGTTCAGCTTGGTAACGTGAAAAAGCCGGAGCAATCCAACTCTGCGAGATTGTCTTGGCAATCGGCTCGCGAAATGTGTGTGAATCCGCCAGCGTGAGTGATCCGCCCCATGCGAGCGCCGTTGATTTGGCTTCGGACAATTCAATCACGACAGGTCGCAATGCGGCGAAGACATTGGCATCAACTGCGCGGCAGACCAAAGCGATAATTTGCTGTCCGGCGGACAAGCATTCATCCAATAGGCTAGTCAATCCAGCGTTTCCTATCCCTGCAGCGATATCTTGGACGCCAGTCAACACGAATGGCAACGATTCGCCTCGCTCGCGAAAGTGAGCGATGACTGCTAGGCACAAGCTGAACGCAACTTGATTTTGAGTCCGTCGATCAAGTAGTTCAGCCTTGGTTGACAGTCCGCTGCCATTGGTGGCGGCGAAACCGACCGCCTGTTCGGTCGAGTTGAGCCCAATCCACTGACCGCCGGTTAGTTTGCTCAAGCTTTGGCCAGCGCGCTGAAAGATTCGCGACAAACTCGCATTTGCGTAGCGCGGCGGGTCGATTGGTAATTCGCGAATCGAGTCGTATTCGGCTGACTCGTGGCCCAGATCTGATTCGATTTGCTCAAGCTGCCTTCGCAACCCCCGCTCATTTCCCAGTAACCGATTGTTTCGGTCGATGACGATATCTCGCTCGCTGACCAATCGCCGCAATTCAGCTTCGGCGCGAATATTTTCGACGTGAACATCGTTGCGTTGCTGTTGCATACTTTCGAGTTGCCACTGATCGGACTCGCGATGGGTTTGGGGCGCAACCGTTTGCGTGAACGGAATCGTTTGGCTGGCAAAGCGTCGCCGCGCGCGATGATAACCCTCTTGTTGGGCCAACGCACCAAATTGTTGATTGCCGCGCAGCACGAGCTCGGCCCCTTCGGGATCGAAGCCGTGAATCTGTTCGATGATCGAATGCCGCCGCTGCATCAAGCGTTTGACGCTTTCTTCAAGATCGTTGTAACAATTTCGGAGTTGTTTGAGTTCCGCTGCCGCGGTTCGGTGCTGAACTTGCCGGAACTGCCGTCCCAATTCGTGGCACAAAGCGTCGAGGCCGAGGCGCATTTCCGAGCACCAGGGAATCGATAGCGCCCCTTTCGTGAATGCCGCGTCCCGAGTGGCCTTGGCGAGCGCCTCGGCTTCGGCCAATTTTTCTCCCAAGCCGCGAATGATCTCGCGCGAGTCATGGAAGGGATGTTCAGTCGAGTCCAGCGAAAGCTCGGCTGTAGAGGCTAGCTCATCGCGAATTTGGACGCGCCGTTTTTGAATGACTTGTTGCACGTCGCGCCACAATCGCCATTGACAATCGATTTCATCAAGCCGTTCGTACAGCAAGGTAACTTCCTCGGCCAAAACGAACCGCGGGGCTGAAGGCGCGATCGGCAACGTCGTATTGGGGAGGTGCTCCAATTCAAAAATCTGTTGATCGAGCAAATCTCGCCGCGAATTGGCCGCGCGTATCCGCGAATTGCATTGATCAATTTTTGCGGACAAGTCGCCGAGCTGTTCCTGGGCGAGAAGGCAATTCGTTTGAGATGGTTGAGACGTTGTCGCCAACTCACGACTTAAACGAACTTGAGCGGCAGTATGCTCTTCGTGTCGACGCCGCGGTTCGTCGCGACGACGAGCCTCAATTGACGGGCGATCGACTACGCCTGCGGTGCCGACACGGACCTCGGGGCGAGTTTCGCAATCAAATTTTCTGAGGAGCAGTGATTCCATCGACGAAAGCGACCGCGGCCGCAAGGAATCCCAACAAAAAAAGGTCTCAAACGTTTCTTGATCGATGTCGCGCGGCAGCCCCAAACCTGGCGAGCGCGTGGCGGAGTCCAGAGGCGTGGTCAGCAGTGATTGATGCGGGTCAAGCGCTGGTCGCGATACGCGATACGACTGACCGCCGACATTGACTTCGATCCAACCAGCGGGCTCTGCGGTCGCCGAATAGTTCCGATCGACTTGGGCAGGATTGATTCCGAAAAAAGTGCCGCTGAGAAAACGAGCGATATCGTTAGCATCGGCTTGCGCGTCGACGACTACGGTCAAGCGATCACTCAACCGGTTCAAGAACAAATTTTGGCGCAAACCTAATCGCTCGATGTTGACTTTTGAAAGCTTCATTGCTTTACTCCGAAAACTCCATTTTTGCGGGTAGAGTCAAATCCGAAAAATGATTGGCATCGACGGATTTGCCAAGCCTTTGGCAATCTGTTTCAACCAACTCGCTCAGGGTGCATCGCGAGACACTTTAAAGCGGATTTGGGCAATCAATTTACCGCAAGTTGCCCATTGGACCTACGTCAATTCTTCGGTACGATACGCCGCTAGCAAATGACGCAATACCGCAAGCTTCGCAAACATCAGAAAGGTCGTATCGTGTTCCTCCAACAATTTCCGCCGATGGGCATTTACGAAACGCTGTTTCAATTCAGCGATGTTTCCGGCAAATACATGGGCGATCCGGGAACGCATCCGTGGGTTCAAGGGTTTCCGGTCACGATGCAATTACCGGGTGGTCCGGCACTGCCTGACACGATTCGTTTTGATGCGTCGGATTTGAAATACCCTTCGGCAACTGGGCACCAAGCTTTGCGCCAAGCGATTGCGAACTACTACAACCATTTCTATGGCACGAAATTATCGCCCGATCACGTCGCTGTGTTCGCGGGCGGGCGACCGGCAATCTTTGCGACGTTGGCACTTTTGTTGGACCAGACGACGGTCGCTGTGGAAGAGACTGAGTATCCGCCTTATTACGACGCGCTAAAACTGCTGCGGCGCGGAATGCGAATTGTCCCGAGCAATCCAGAAAATTTGTTCCGCCCAAGTCTTGACGACTACCCGACCGAGCCGCTCTCAGGTGACGAGCAGATATTGTTGCTGACCAGCAATCCTTGTAATCCAACCGGCGTGACCAAGACCGAGACGGAACTCAAACAGTTGGTCGAACGATACCGCCATCCGAAACGCGGAGTGATTTTTGATGAAGCTTATGAGTTCTTTTGCGAGTCGGGCGCGCAAAGCGCGGTTCAAATGATTGGCGAAATCGATCAGACGAATTTTTTTGTTGTTGGCGCTGCCACCAAAGGCCTCCAAGCACCCGGCTTGCGGATTGGTTGGATCGTCGCGTCGCGCGAGCACATCGAAATCTTTCGCAATTTTTCCTCGATCGCGATGGGTGGCGTTTCTCGCCCGGCACAGATTTGCGTCACCGAGATGTTGAACATCGAGCGCGTCCGACAAGCCCGCGACGCCATCAAAAAATATTACGACAGACAACGCGAGCGTTACCGAAATGGATTGCTTTCGTTGGGCTTGAAGCTATTTACTGGAACCGGCGGCTTTTACCATTGGGGTCGATTGCCTAATGGACTAACCGCCCGGCAGTTCAATGATCGACTGTTCCAGCACTTGGCGGCCATCTTGCCAGGACACGTTTGCGACATGCATCATCGCCCAGAAAACGGGAACCCGTTGCAATCGTTCATCCGTTTTTCGTTTGGCCCACTTCGCGCTGAAAGCTACGATGCGGACATGCGGATATTAACCGAGTGCCTAAGTCCGAGATCGGAATAGAGAGAATTAAACTTGTCGCCGCTCGACTTCATCGGCCGAACGAGAATGATTGAACTCCAGCATATCGTGCCGAAGGAGAGCGCTCGAATTCTACTCAAACTAGAATACGAAAACCCGACTGGGAGCATGAAGGACCGAATGGCGCTCGCAATGGTTGAAGCGGCCGAAGCGGATGGACGACTGCGGCCGGGTGGTTCAGTGGTTGAATACTCCGGCGGAAGCACTGGCGTTTCGCTGGCTTTCGTATGCGCAGTAAAACGGATCCCTCTTCAAATCGTGACCTCCGAGGCATTTAGCCAGGAAAAACGCGAGCACATGAAGGCGTTGGGTGCTCGCCTAACACTTGTCGCAAGCCCGACTGGCGGAACGACGAAAGCACTAACGCTCGAAATGATCGAAACCGCAAGAAAACTTGGCTCTGCCCCAGGATGCTATTGGACGGATCAGTTGAACAATATGGATCAGCTTCCCAGCTACGAACGGATGGGAGAGGAAATTTGGGAACAGACCAACGGCCAGGTGAATGCTTTCGTTCAGTGCGTTGGCACGTCAGGTTCATTGCGGGGGATTGCGACACGACTGCGCTTCCATAATGACAAAGTGCACATCGTCGCAGTCGAGCCCGAAGAGTCGGCGGTGTTGTCCGGCAAGCCAAGCGGTTCTCACAAGATCGAAGGGACCGGCGCTGGGTTCAAAGTTCCGTTGTGGTTCGACACACTCGCCAACGAGATCCAAACAGTTTCGACTCAAGAAGCAATGGCGACCGCCCGAAGTCTCGCGCGAGTTGAAGGCATCTTTGCCGGAACTTCTACCGGAGGGAACGTCGCCGTGGCGTTGCGAATCGCCCAACGAATAAGGCCCGACCAAACAGTGGTCACGGTAGCCGTTGATTCAGGTATGAAGTATCTGAGCACAGCGTTGTACGCAACCACATGACGACAGAGTCAATCGCGTCATTGCCAACTCGGTTGGCATTGCGTCTCGACACAATTGCCGAAGCCAGCCGTTTACCAGGAAATTTCGAGTTGCTGAACGATTTGGCGGCCGAGGCGGCGGATGAGTTCTTGCTCGGCGGTCGTGAGGGATTGGCCCCCTTCGGGAATAAAGTCAAGGCTGCGGTTGAGTCGTAAAAGTTGGCGCTCCATCAGCGGCGTTCCGGCGTTGTCAGTCCAAGTGACTTCGACCAGGTAATCGATCTGCAAGGTACGCGGGTCGTCGTTGATCGTTTCGCCCAGGACACGCTTGCGCTCCCGAACCAATCGGCCTCGCAGAACGGATTGGGCCAAGGCGCGTTCGGTGATTCGCAGCGGCGTGTTGAGTTCGATTTCCTTGACGACGGCTTCGGTCAATCGTTGGCCGAGGAATTTGCGATACGTGTCGGCCTCGAACATATCGACGTAAATCGTCTGCACGTCAGGCCGAAAAAGCGATTGGTTGCCGAACTGGTAAAAGTGACAGCCCGCAAGAAACGTTAGCCAGACGATCGCGATGGCACCAGCGACGGGGCGAAAGACGATCATCGGTATACTTTTCCTTGGCTTCCGCCGGGAATAAGCGGCCGATTGGATTTCGCTTCAGGGAACAAGTCGGTGAACCAGCCAGCTTGTTGTTCGGGATACGGTTCTTTTTCCGCGACGATTGCGATTCGTTCTTGTGCGATGTTGGCGATTTCCGTGTCCTTGAAGCGATCGGCAACGGCGGCGTAGTAAATTCCGGCGGCGCGATTTTCGCCTTTGGATTCGTAGTACTGACCGACTTTGTAATCACGATCGGCCAGCATGTTGCGGACGCGACTCCCTTCGCTGGCGAGATATTCTTTTTGCCGCTCGACTTCTTCTGGAAAGAGTTTCACGATGGCTTGCAGCAGTTTATCGGCTTTCTCAAGCGGTGCGCCGTCGTATTCTGGCCCAGCATACGTTTCCAAAAGTGCCTTGAGCTCAAACAAATGCGCGTTGAATTGGTGCGGGCTGCCCGGATATGATTTCCGCAAATCGTCAAAGGCGTCGGCGGCTTCCTGATAACGGCCCGCGCGGAAAAACGCGCTCCCCAGTGCCATAGTCGAATCATCGGAAAGTTTTCCGGTCGGATCGTCCAAGCGGATTCGATGCAAGATGCGGCGGGCTTCACTGGCCAGATTCGTGGTGGGAAGCATCTTGTTGGCTAAGTTAATTGTCGTGGTCGTCGGATTGGCTTCGGCAGTTTTGAGCCAAAATTGTGCGATGGAAAATCGCCTGGCCTCGGCTTGGTCAAGATAGGATGTGCCAGAAAATTTCGAAATCAACCCTTCGTAGGCACGATTGGCCATCACATACTCGTCGGCGAAAAAGTAGGCTTCGCCCTGCATGAACAATGCATCCTCTTCCATCGCAGAGTTTGGCAAGTGGGCGGCGGCTTCGCGAAATCGGTTCGCCGCGCGCTGAAAAAGCGGTGTGGCTTTAACGGCTTGGTTCGCTGCATGCAAGGCAGCGGCCTCATCGTAAATCGCTCGCCCTTCGTCGAACATTTTTTTCGCGGCGACTTCGTCGTCTTTCAGCGCGGTGATCACGCGCATCGTCGTCATGAAGTTCCCGGGGCGAAAGTCGCGGGCAACAATCCGAGACGCCGGACGCTCACCCATCACGTCGAAGTCGTCCGGATCGGACTTTTGCCAAGGCTGCGAACGCTTGCGAACGGTCAACTGCGACAAGCTCTCTTTGGCGTCGCGGAATGTCACGCAGCCAGAAACGATCACCACAAGCCCGGCGATCATCGTCAGACGCAATACAATTTTGGCGTTTTTCCGATTGACTTCCATGTCAATAATCACGTTCGTGTGTGTAAGTGTCTCGATTCGTTTTCGTTTCGTGTGTCGATCAACAATTTCTCTCTGTTCCCTTGTCCGCCATCGGCGGAAAAGGGTCGGGGAGAGGACTAGTCATTAGTGTTTCCCCAACGCCAAATACGTGGTGAGCTTCGGTCGGTACCCTAGCAAATGAGCAAGATATTGATTCAGCAATCCGCGAATTGGCCCCCCAACACCCGCCGCCAATGAATC